>DASWND010000042.1:0-49941 GCA_036399435.1 Flavobacterium sp. | reverse complement strand
TCTTTTCCTCGGACTTTCACCGTCTCAAGGTCGCCATTTTCGAGATACGTGCCGTCGAATTGTGGCATAACTTTTTTGCGAAATCCGGCGCTGTCTTTCACGTAAATATAGTCGATGGTTTCGTTGATCTTGTACAATTTCTCTTCGCCTTCCGCAAACACAACTTTCTCTATTTCCCAATATCCCGTGAGGTTTTCAAGCGGAAAAGGTTCTGGCGCCTGATCACAGGAAAAGAGGATTGATAATAACAGCATTGAAACGATTGTCTTCATTCGGCAAAAATAGTGATTTTGATCAGGAGCTGATCCGGCTGTCCGCTTTATCTTTTTTTGAATCCTGAAAGGGTTTGGAACCCTTTCAGGATTTAGACCAAAAAAAGGATACCGCTTTCATCCGGGCTATCACAATTGACTTCATATTAAACTTTTACATACATTTAATGTCTCACAGCCGCCAAACCACTTTATATGAAAGCATTCCTATTATTTCTCCTCTTTCCTTGTTTAGTCGCATGTTCATCTTCTGACTCGCCTTCAGATCCGACACCACAAGAGCCACCCGCCGAAGCTATGTATTTTCCGCCTCTGAACTCAGATCTATGGGAAACGAAAAGTATTGAAGATCTTGAATGGAACGCTGATCAGGTTCAGCCACTCCTAAATTATCTCGAAGACAAAAACACAAAAAGTTTCATGGTTATAGTTAACGGCCGTATCGTAATGGAAAACTACTTTGACGGGCATGAAGCCAATAGCAACTGGTATTGGGCAAGTGCCGGCAAAACACTGACATCCGCCATGGTTGGAATTGCAGAACAGCAAGGTGAACTTTTGATCGATGCAAAAGTTTCAGATTACATCGGAACAGGATGGACAAGCATGCCACTTGCCAAAGAAAACCTGATCACAAACCGTCATTTATTGACAATGACATCCGGAATCTCTGATGCTGATCCGGTAGAATGTGTCATTCCGGGTTGCCTGACCTACGAAGCCGATGCAGGAACACGATGGGCTTACCACAATGTTTATGTAAAGCTTCAGGATGTTGTTGCCGGTGCTACCGAGCAGACATTTGCAGAATATTTCAACACCAACCTTCGCGATAAGATCGGAATGAACGGCAGCTGGATAACATCCGGAGTCAGTGAAGTATACTGGAGCACAACTCGGAGCATGGCTCGCTTTGGACTTTTGATGCTGAATAACGGAAAATGGCAAGATCAGGAAATCGTAGACGCAGGATTCGTGATGAATGCAACCAAGACGTCGCAGTTCCTGAACAAGTCCTACGGATATCTATGGTGGATCAATGGCGAAGAAAGTTATCGTCTGCCTCAAACGCAGTTTCAGTTTTCGGGAAGTTTGATTCCGTCGGCGCCAGCTGATATGTATATGGCTTTAGGAAAGAATGATCAGAAGATCTATGTGGTTCCGAGCCTGAAGATGGTGGTGATCAGAATGGGAAATGCAGCTGATGATGAAAGTCCCGCTTTGTCTGGGTTTGATAATGAGCTTTGGGAGAAAATTGTGGCGGTTTATATGCACGAATAAATCTTAAGCTGCACTAGCCACAGATTCACAGATCCGTTTAGCTTTACAAGAAGCCATACATGATTTCAATACAGTTTTAGATAGCGCAGATTATAATCTGTGAATCAGTGGCAAACTAACGAGGACATTAGAAACTATTTTCGAAAATACAAAAGAATTCCCGCTATAGCTATTAAACATCCAATTATAGCAATTCCTGCCTGCAGGGTTTCGTTATTATCATTTATAAGAAAAGATAAATTTGCGACAAGCCCGCCAAACAACCAGACATAAACAGGCCTGACTTTTTTAAGCTTTTCCATTACTTGAAAAAAGAGTCCACAAATTCAACTTTATTAAACACCTGAAGATCTTCGATGCCTTCTCCGACTCCAATGTATTTAACAGGAATCTGAAACTGATCCGAAATGCCAATTACGACTCCGCCTTTTGCGGTTCCGTCTAGTTTTGTGACAGCAAGTGAAGTGACTTCTGTAGCCGCGGTAAATTGTTTGGCCTGTTCGAAAGCGTTTTGGCCTGTAGAACCGTCAAGTACTAACATTACATCGTGTGGCGCATCTTCAACGACTTTTTGCATGACCCGTTTGACTTTCGTCAGCTCGTTCATCAGGTTGACTTTGTTATGGAGTCGGCCTGCAGTGTCTATGATAACGACATCAGCGTTTTGAGTTACTGCTGACTGAAGCGTGTCGAAAGCTACAGAAGCCGGATCGCTTCCCATTTGCTGACGTACAATCGGAACACCAACCCGGTCGGCCCAAATCTGAAGCTGGTCTATTGCCGCGGCGCGAAAAGTATCACCTGCTCCAAGAACAACGCTGTAACCAGCTTTTTTAAATTGATTCGCAAGTTTTCCTATGGTTGTTGTTTTTCCGACGCCGTTTACGCCGACAACCATAATCACGTATGGCTTTTTGTCCTGTGGAATCGTGAACTCTGTAGTATCGCCCGTGTTTGTTTCTGACAGCAAACCTGCTATTTCCTCGCGAAGAATTGAGTTGAGTTCGTCGGTGCCAAGGTATTTATCTTCTGCGACGCGTTTTTCGATGCGTGTGATGATTTTGAGGGTTGTTTCTACGCCAACATCCGAAGAAACCAATACTTCTTCGAGATTATCCAAAACCTCGTCGTCGACCTTTGATTTACCTGCAACTGCTTTCGTAAGCTTTGAGAAGAAACTTGTTTTAGATTTCTCCAGTCCTTTGTCAAGTGTTTGTTTGGCTTCCTCTGTAAGTGTGGACTCTTTTTTATCGGAGGAGAATATTTTTTTAAAGAAGTTCATTTTTGGGTGTTGGGTTTTGGGTGTTGGGTTTTGGGTTGTAGGTCGTCAAAATCTAAATACTAAAATCTAACATTTGAATACTACTATGCCCTAGCCCCGATTGCAGCGGAAATCCTTTTTTGTTAACTCTGAAAGGGTTCGCAACCCTTTCAGAGTTGCAAAAAAGATTGCAGCGTAAAGCGGGAAACAGCTCCTGAAAATTACACTAATTATATATACTAAAAAAGCTACTTCCGAAAGAAAGTAGCTTATTATATGCTGTGCAAGTGATTATTTCTTTTTAAGAAATTCGTCAACTAGTTCCGGTGCCATAATGCTTTCAACGAAAGTATAAGCGCCTGTTTTTGGAGATTTCACCATCTTAATGGCTTTTGATAATCTCTTTGAAGATGTCTGTAACGATGCTACGGTTTTCTTTGCCATGATCTATATGGTTTTGAGATAAAATCTCTTATTATTACTTGATTTCTTTGTGAACAGTTACTCGCTTAAGGATCGGGTTGAATTTTTTGATCTCAAGACGGTCCGGAGTGTTCTTTTTGTTCTTAGTCGTAATGTAACGTGAAGTTCCCGGAACACCGCTGTTCTTGTGCTCGGTACATTCTAGTATTACCTGGATTCTGTTGCCTTTCTTAGCCATTTCTCTTTATATTATTTTGGAATGATTATTTAATAAATCCTTGCGCCTGTGCTTTTTTCAAAACTGCAGCGATTCCGTTTTTGTTAATCGTTTTTATTGTAGATGCAGCTACTCTGAGTGTGATCCACCTGTCTTCTTCAGCTAGGTAGAAACGCTTTTTCACTAAATTTACAGAGAACTTTCTTTTAGTCTTGTTCATCGCGTGGGAAACGTTATTTCCTACCATCGCTCTTTTACCTGTAAGGTCACAAACTCTTGACATTATACTTTATCTTTTATCGTTATTCAAAATCAGGGTGCAAAGAAACGAATTTTTTCTGTTTGCACCAAAAAATCAGATTGACTTTTTTAAAATTTCTTTGCGAAGCATTTCGAGGCTTTTTATAACGGCTCGATCTATGACCTTATCGCGCGGCTGGCCGAAGTTGAACTGCTCCGAAAATACACCGTTTGGCGTTGCAATTGCAATAAAAACGGTACCGACTTCAGCATTGGAATCGCCTTTCAACGGTCCGGCATTTCCGGTCGTAGCAATGGCGTAGTCGGTGTTCATAAGCTGTTGAACTCCTTTGGCCATAGCCTCTGCAACCTCAGCGCTGACAACTGAATGTTTCGCAATTATTTCTGCAGGTACGTTGAGAATTTGTGTTTTAAGTTCTGTATAATATGGCACAACGCTTCCTTTAAAATAGGCTGATGCGCCTGAAACTGATGTCATAAGCTGGGCGATTTTGCCACCGGTGCAGCTTTCGGCCGTCGCAATAGATTTATTTTGTTGTTTGAGAAGTTTTCCGAGGCTGACTTCAATAGATTCATCTTCATCGAATCCGCTGATGATGTCGCCGATGATTTCTGATAATGATTCTACGTTTTGATCGATAGCTTGCTGCAGGAAATCTTTGTCTGTTCCGCGAGCAGATAAACGAAGCCTGACGCGTCCCGGAGATGGCAGATATGCAAGTTTTATGAATGTGGGCAAATCGTCTTCCCAGGCTTCAATGCGTTCGGCTACGCGGCTTTCTCCTTCGCCGACGGTGAGAATGGTTTTGTGGATGATATATGGCCGTTCGTACTCCTTTACAAGTTTTGGAAGGACTTCATTTTCAATAATTCCTTTCATCTCGTATGGAACTCCGGGAAGTGAAATAAAAACGGTATTTTCATTTTTCATCCAGATTCCGGGCGCGGTGCCAAAATCATTATTTAGAATTATTGCTTTGGATGGAACCAGCGCCTGATCTTTGTTCATCTGCGTGATCGGACGTTTGTAAAATCCTTCGATAAGCTGCGTGACATGTAGCAATACCTGCTCGTTGAGCACGAGCGAATCGTCAAAATATTCGCAAAAAGTCTTTTTGGTGATATCGTCTTTGGTTGGACCAAGTCCGCCGGTTATAACTACCAGCTCTACCCTATTTTGAAAATGCTGAAATGCATCAAGAATCTGCTGACGGTCATCGCCGATCGATAGCATTTGGAAAACTTCGATTCCGATGCTATCGAGTTTTTTGGCGATGTAACCTGAATTGGTGTCGGTGATCTGACCGATGAGGATTTCGTCACCGATGGTGATTATAGCTGCTTTCATTAATATTACTTCCTATAGGAGCTGATAACCTTTGGTTTTATTGGAGTCCTGTCATAGCACTCTGCCGGAACAACGATAAATTTTTTGATTTTTGTGTAACTTATTAAAGTATTAACCCGAATCATACCTTTCTGTTTCGGTTTTTTATAGTAAGATTGCTTAACAATACCACTAGGAATAGGTGCGCCTGCCTTCCATTCGTTAAAAGCTCTTACATTGTGCAAGATTGGAAGATGAAATTCAGTTCCCGGTTCAATAATAAATGTTGTAGTTGAAAGTCGTCTACGCTTTTCCTTTTTAGGATTGGCCGGTTTGTAACAGTAGCGTTTATGGGAGATCGCATTGATTATAGTATCTCCAGGGTTATCGATCTTATATTGATTTCGCCATGTTTCATCATTCTTATGATGGTGAAAGTTATCACAGTTCATCGTCATTGATTCGGCCTTAAAAAAATCACTTTTTGAAATTGTTGCGCTGCCATGGCTTCCATCGAGGTGTGTAAACCTAAGTGAGTAAACGTTGTTAGGCAGGTCATGAATACTCAGAATATAGCTGTTGTCTAGCGAATTGGTAAGGTAGAAGTATGTATGGAGTTCACCCGTATCCTCATGCCGGTGCTGGTACTCTAAAATGTAATCAAACTCATAGGTGCGCTGGCCGAATCCAAAGGCGGAATGCAGGCAAAGCATCAATAAAAGAAAAAACTTCTTCATAAGCAGTCATTTGCGTGAAGGATGGCAGTGGAAATCCTTTTAAGGCTGCTAAGCCTTAAAAGATTGAAACGAACAGCCTGGCCCGCAGGGACACGCCCAAAATCTAGAGATTAAAATCCTTTTTGATCTCTTTTACTGCCTTTTCTATCTGCGATTCTATGCTGTCGAAAGTGTCGTTGATCTCTTTTCGCTTGCCTTCGCGCTTGGTCCATGCTTCAACCTGAAGGATTTCCTCAAAAGCGAGGTTCATTCCAAGCAAGTCAAGTGTAGGCTTGATTTTATGTGCGTAGCTGTAAGCGAGTTTGTGGTCTTTGGTCTTGATGCCGAGCTTGATCTGAAGCAGGTCTAACGGCACTTCTGTAATAAAGAGAGAAATTATCTGGTTTACGAATTCCGGATCGTTGTCTGAAAGCGCGTAAACTTTTGCTAAATTGTAATGTAAAGCCATTATTTTACCTGTAATCTGAATAGTTTGTTGTTTTCTAAAAATCCTTCCAAAACATCATTTGGCTTTATTGCGGCAACCCCTTCAGGCGTTCCGGTAAAAATAATATCGCCTGTCTTTAGCGTAAAAAATTTTGAAATGTATGAAATAAGTTCGTCGATTTTCCAGATCATGTGTGCTGAATCACCGACTTGCACTGTATTTCCGTTAATTTTCAGCTCAAAATTAATACTTTCCTTTGAAAGTATGTCATCTTTCGCCAAAAAATCCCCAATTACTGCCGATCCGTCAAAGGCTTTTGAAATTTCCCATGGTAAGCCCTTGTCTTTCAGCTTTTGCTGGAGGTCGCGAGCTGTGAAATCGATTCCGACACCGATTTCGTTGTAGTACTTATTCGCAAATTTCTTATCAATGTATTTACCGACTTTACTGATCTTGACGATCAATTCAATTTCATAATGTACATCGGTCGAAAAATCGGGGATATAGAACGGCTGGCCTTTAGGATGTATCGCAGTATCGGGCTTCAAAAAAATCACAGGCGCATCAGGGCGTTCATTTTGAAGTTCTTCTATGTGTTTGGCGTAGTTTCGGCCAACGCAGATGATTTTCATTTTTGGTTATTGGGTCTTGGGTTTTGGGTATTAGGTTTTGGGTGTTGGGCAAAATGTGCGCTATCTAATTCTCAATACTAACATCTCATATCTTTTCTGAAGCTAATCCTGCTCTTCGCTTTATCTCGCTGCTGCGCGCGAGGATGCCGCTGCGATCAGGGCTATGGCTTAATCAATGGATAAACCCGAAAAACAAACTTTCAACTCCTTTCTATCATCTAACATCTACATACTCACATCTCAATACTACATCTACTCTACACTACTTTTGTATTCAGCCTTCTCAACTTTATCGCAGTCAACACCTTTTTAGTATACAGTGGAAAATCAGCATTTTGGATCCAACCATAGTAGCCCGGCTCGGCATCAAGTACTTTTTCGACTTTAGCACCTTTGTGTTTTCCGAAAGTAAAGCATTCATCACCATCTTTGTCATAGATGATGAAGCCTGCAAAATCAACCGATTTCTTCCTGGTTGTATATTCTGAAAGCGATTTCATGTCGTTTTCAAGATCCGGATAACGCTCAAGCTGGCCCAATAATATTTCGTATGTCGCCATCGTGTCGGCTTCGGCGCTGTGTGCATTTTCTAAATTCTTCTGACAGTAAAATTTGTATGCAGCACTTAGTGTTCTTTCTTCCTTCTTGTGAAATATCGTTTGAACGTCAACGCTGACACGGCTCTTCATGTCGAAGTCAAGTCCAGCACGCAACAGTTCCTCCGCCAATAACGGAATATCAAACCTGTCGGAGTTGTACCCTGCAAGATCGGAGTCTTTGATCATATTGTAGATCGTGTGTGACAACTCTTTAAATGTCGGCTCATTGGCAACCTTTTGATTTGTGATGCCATGAACAGCAGTCGTTACCGCAGGAATTGGCATCTCAGGATTAACCAGCCATGTCCTATTTTCTTTGTTTCCGTTGGGGAACACTTTGTAGATAGAAATTTCGACGATGCGGTCTTTGCATATATCTGTTCCTGTTGTTTCGAGGTCGAAGAAACAAATAGGCCTGGTGAGTTTAAGTTCCATTTTGTGCTGTTTGAGTGCAAAGATAGGAAAGTGGGAGCCAAGAACGAGTTTGTTAATAGCCACTGATTCACAGATTTTTTTTTAACAAAAACTCAAGCATCAGCAACCAGGCGAAGTAAGGCACAAATATTTAAAAAAGCTGATTAGAGTTTACATCTCCGCCAGGTATAAGATTATACAACAATGCCACGACCCGAGCGGCAGCGAACAAGCGAAGCAATACATGAATTTTGCCGCGGGGAAGTAAACTAGTATCAAGTTGCTCTCGCAGGAAAATACTAAGTTAACAATTTGATAAAAATTCGTGCAGTAGTGGCTAAAAATCTGTGAATCTGTGGCTGAAAAAATTTAATCTTCCTTACTCCCATCATCTGCCATTCTCACAATCTTCGGAGTAAACTTCGCCACAACATCAACAAGATCTTTCTGAGAAGCCATTACAAGGTTAATATCCTTGTATGCCATTGGCGCTTCATCACGGCCTGCGCCGATAAGCGATACGCCATGGTCTTTTAAAACCTGTTTCATTTCTGCACCTGTAATATTTTTTATCGCCTGAGTTCGGCTCATTTGCCTGCCTGCGCCGTGGGAAGCCGAATTGATAGCGGCTGTTTCTCCTTTTCCACGCACGAGAAATCCTGGCGCGGTCATACTTCCCGGAATAATTCCCATAACGCCTTTGCCTGCCGGAGTTGCACCTTTTCTGTGAACAATGACTTCTTCGCCATTGACCAATTCCTTCCATGCGAAGTTGTGGTGGTTTTCAATTTTTGCAAGCAGCGTCCCACCAACCGATCTGCTTATTTTATCATGAATAACCTGATGACAGGCCGATGCGTAATCACCCGCCAGATTCATCGCCATCCAATACTCCTGACCTGCATGTGTGCTCAAATCAAGGTAAGCTAAATTGATTGCTTCTTTGGGAAGCTTTGTAATTTCCTTGGCAACTTTGGTATAATGACCGGCAATTGTTGCACCGAGTCCACGTGAACCTGAATGTGTCAGCAACGCAACGTACCGCCCTTTATCAACATTCAAAATTTCATCACGCTCCTCAAATTCTATAATTCCAAATTCAACAAAATGATTTCCACCACCTGAAGTTCCAAGTTGCGTCCATGCCTTGTCTTTTAGGTTCCTGATAAACGGCACCAGGTTGAAATCATTACGATCAAGGACTTCATGATCTGCCCTCGCATTTCCCTGAAATCCTTGCCCAGCTCCAAACTTTGTGTTTTCGACAATTTCGCGTTTAAACCGCGAAGGATTGGTTAAAAGCTGCTCTTCAGGAATATCGAAAACAGACAGTGCCATCCGGCAGCCGATATCAACGCCAACTCCATAGGGAATCACAGCGTTTTTAGTGGCAAGTACTCCGCCAATTGGCAATCCGTAGCCTTGATGCGCATCTGGCATAAGCGCGCCGGCAACAGTCACAGGCAGCCGCATGGCAATTTCCATTTGTGAACGTGCACCTTCTTCTATATGTTCAGCTCCATATACTTTGTAATCAGGCGCCGCCTCAGAAAGCGAAATAGATTGATTTTTAGGAACTGCGGATTGAGCAACCATTTCTTTTGCAACTTCACCCAGAACTTCATCCGAAACAAAATTTTCAGGGTAAAGCACGAGCTTTTTCATTAAGCGCAGGACTTCTGGCTTTGACTGATTTTTATAACTGCGGTTGGCAATTTCAAGGACCTGACCGAGTGTGGCAGATTCCTTAAATCCAATTTTAATGAGATTCTTCCCGGTTATTGGCTTCTTCATCTCTTTTTTTACTTTAAGTTAAGCAAAGTATTTAAGACCAAGAATGGGAGGTGGACACAAAATAATGATAAATATTACTCCGTTTTTTGAATCCTGACCGTTGATACGGTGGCACCATTAGATACATTAAGAAAGTACATTCCTTCAGACAATGTTTCGGGCAATACAATTCGTTCTGAGATACAGCCAGCGCCACAAGGTTGGTCTGGTACAACGGAAGTAATGCTGTTACCGGCAGAATCTACAATTTCAATGTGTAAAGGTTCTGATTTTTTCAGGCTGAATTCGACGTCGATATATTGTGTGAATGGATTTGGACTAACAGAAAAAGTAGTAGAACCAACTTCAAAATTAGATTGGAGTTCGGGTTTAAATTTGGTAAGCAAAAAACTGCGGTAAGAATTTGACTGAGTCGAACCACCGAGAAATATAGTTCCATCAGGCTGCGATATCGAGGTGTAAGCAGTTTCATTTCCTCCAACGTCTGCCGTAAATTGTCCGTTATCGCCGAATGTTTCATCTAAATCTCCATCGGGATTGTATCGAATAATCAACAAGTCTGCGTCAACATTATTAATGTAACCTGTCAGTAAAAGTTTCCCGTTTTTTTGCAAAATAGATGAAAAAGTAAAACCCGAAGCAGAACCACCGTTTAGGTCTGTAGTTACCTTGCCATCGTGCCCGAAGGTTTTGTCAAGGCTGCCGTCAATATTATATTTAGCAAGACAAGCTTTTTGAGAGCTGTCGTCATTAAAAAATAATATCCCGCCCAGAATGATCTTTCCGTCATCGAGGAGCTGCATCGTGTGGGCCGTTTCACCATGTTTAAAATTTGTGATCACACGTCCGTTCTTACCGAAAGTGGTGTCCGGACTTCCATCGAAATTCAGCCGAAGCAAGGCAAAATCCGAGGTGCTGTGTGTTGGTTCTGCATACGTGTAGCCCGCTGCAAGTATTTTTCCGTCAGGTTGTAATTTCAATGTATAAATGGCATCTTCACTAACGGCATGTCGATTTATGGTTGTCCCAAAATTTATGATTGCACTTCCCTTTACTCCAAAACTATCATCAGGTGTGCCGTCAGGTAAAAAGCGTGAAATGAGAAAGTCTGTATAATCTAGTGAGAATTCTTCAAATAACTTTCCACCAACAATAATCTTTCCGTCAGATTGAATGGCTAATGAGCTGGCAACAGACTTATTCTGAAAGACAGCTTTTACTACGCCATCGCTGCCAAAGCTTTTTTCAGGTTTACCGTCCGCCGTAAATTTTAGAAGTACGATATGCTGGTCTGAAAGCAGGCCATTTGTGGCAGCAACCAGTATGGAGCCATCTTTAAGTACCTGAAGTGTATTTGTCTCGTATTCCATGTAGGTCCCGAAAGGAGCCAGCACTTTTCCCGAGGTTCCAAAGGTCTCGTCGATACTTCCATCACTGTTGAATCGAGCTATCGCAAGGCGGTTCGAATGGCCGCTGAACGCAGATCCGCATGCGATTATCTTTTTGTCAGGCTGAAGTGCGAGCGCCGAGATACGGCTGTCGAGAGTTTTAAAAGACGTAGAAGTGCAACCGCCTTTCCCGAAATTTTCATCAGGTATAAGATTTTGAGCAGAAAATGTCGTGCTAAGAAGGAGACATGCAATTATATTGATACCAACACGCTGCAACATATTATAACATTAATACTTCAAATATAATTTTTTTCTCTTGTTGTTCAGAATATTAAATAAAAAAAGCGGATAAAATCCGCTTTTCAAGTTAAAAACTTCTGTTTTCATCAAATGCCTCCATATATTCGGCGACACGTTTTACGAAACTTCCACCGAGCGCGCCATCTACAACCCTGTGATCGTAACTGTGCGAAAGGAACATTTTCTTTCTGATGCCAATGAAGTCGCCTTCAGGGGTTTCAATAACTGCGGGAACCTTCCTTATCGCGCCCAAAGCCAAAATTCCGACTTGAGGCTGATTGATAATCGGCGTTCCGAAAACGCTTCCGAAAGTACCAACATTTGTTACAGTGTACGTTCCACCCTGTGTATCATCGGGTTTTAATTTCCCGGCTTTAGCGCGCGCTCCCAGATCATTTACCGCTTTCGCCATTCCAAGTAAGTTTAGCTGATCTGCGTTTTTAATGACAGGAACAATAAGATTACCCGTTGGAAGTGCAGCTGCCATTCCGAGGTTTATGTTTTTCTTTTTGATAATGTAATCACCGTCAACGGCAATATTCATCATCGGGAAATCTTTTAATGCTCTCGCAACGATTTCCATGAATATGGGCGTAAATGTTAATTTTTCGCCTTCACGTTTTTCAAAAGCACTTTTATTTTTTTCGCGCCAATCCCAGATCGTTGTTACATCAACTTCTATAAAAGACTGTACGTGTGCTGATGTTTGAATTGATTGAACCATGTAGCCTGAAATAAGCTTTCGCATCCGGTCCATTTCAATGATCTCATCCTGGCCATTAACTGAAACCGGAGCAGCTTTAGGCTGGCTTGGTGTACTCTGTTGAGGAGTTGGAGCCTGAGCTGCTTTAGGCTGTTCCTGCGCAGCCGCCGCAGGCTGTGAAGCCGGTTGCTGTGCTACAGGTTGTTGTTGTTGTTGTTGTTGTTGTGCTGCAGGTTGCTGTGCTGGTGCTGCAGGATGCTGCGGTGCTGATGCACGTCGTGTAAGATATTCAAGAATGTCATTTTTAGTGACACGGCCTTCGCTTCCGGTTCCGGCGATGCTGTCGAGTTCCTCCACCGAAATCCCTTCTTCTTTCGCAATGTTTTTTACCAATGGCGAATAAAATTTGGAAGAACTGCCGAAATCCTGATTAACGGCAACGGGCGCGGCTGTATAAGACCTTGCGGTTTCTACCGTTTTTTCAATTTCTGCTACAGATGCGGGCATTGTTTCAGGTGCATCGACCACTACTCCGCCTGACACTTCAATAATTGCAATTGTCTGGCCTACCTGAACAAGAGCATCTTTTTCAAATAACTTCTCTACTAGAGTTCCCGATACCTCCGATGGAACTTCACTGTCAACCTTATCAGTTGCAATTTCCAAAACGGCCTCATCAGCATCAATATGGTCGCCAACTTCCTTTAACCAGTTGGTTATTGTTGCTTCAGCGACACTTTCGCCCATCTTGGGTAACTTTAATTCAAATCTTGCCATCTTGAGAAACTGTAGGTAAATGTTGATTTCATTGCGAAAATACTAAAAATTATTAGCTCTGCCCGAACAACCTTAAATTTTGGGCTATTTATGAGGAATTTTGGAAAATGGTATCGATACAACTTCTCCCCTGTCATCACTTGAATTGCTGCCGATCATAAAACCGCTTTTATAATGCAGAACTTTAAACGTGAGGTTTGGTACATTAAGCTTGCTCATTATTTCGATCATTTCGACATATTGAATATTTCTGGTGTCGAAAATTAATTCGGTATGTACTTTATTAATTAACATGTCTTCTTCTGGCAGCGGAAAGCTGATCAATTGCACTTTCTTATTTAATGACTTTGAAAGCACCGCGGCAATGGCCTCATCCTCTGACGCAAGTAAATATTGTTCTATTTCTTGAGAGGAAGATTTCTTTTTTGATTTGGCTATTGCGAACAAATAAGCACCACCTTTCATCATGATGTTGAAAAGTGCCGAAGGCTGAAAATGCTTTTTATAGAAGAAATTCATCGCTTCGCTAAATCGCCTGACATATTCTCCGTCTTTAACCGTGCTCTCGCCCTTATAATGTATAACGGTAGTATCAGCAAAGTAGTAGTTAGACTTGCCCGACTTTAAGACCGTGTATGATAGGTCAATATCGTCGGAATACATAAAGCATTGTTCATCGAAGCCGCCGACATCGAGATAGAGCTGCCGCTTCATAACCATGAAAGCGCCTACAAGAATATCGACCTTTCCTGTTTGAGTTTTACTGAGATGTCCCGCGTAATAACGATTTAGGAAGGATAAGTTCGGAAACAATTTGTATAGCCCGAATATTTTTGTGGACGCTACATAAGGTGTCGGAGTTCCGCGTTTTGATTCGGGCAAAAATCTGCCGCGCCCATCGATAAGTTTTACGCCGACGATTCCAACATCTTCTTTATCACGTGCAAAGTTCAGAACCTTTAAAAAAGTGTCTTCAGCGACAACTGTGTCCGGATTTAAAATACAGATATATTCGCCTTTAGCACGCGCAACGCCGATGTTATTTCCTTTTGGAAAACCAACATTTTCTTTGTTCTCAATAAGAGTAATTTCAGGAAACCGCTGCTTCATCATTGAACAGCTGTCGTCTGTTGAGTTGTTGTCAACTACGATAATTTCAGCGTCAATATTTGCAATGGCACGCCGAACGCTGTCAACACACTGTTCCAGAAAATAGCGCACATTGTAGTTGAGAATGACGACCGAAAGCTGCATGAGGTAAAGATAGGCGAAACAGAATAAAGCACAAGTTTTTGCCAAAATAGCAAAAATGATAGGGCTATATAGTTTTGATTTAATACTTTAGCCGACTCTAATTTAAAAAAACATAATGAAAAAAACTTTATTTTTAGCAGCGTTACTAAGTGTTTCACTCTATTCATGCGATTCTGATGATGATGCGTCAGACAACTTAAGCTCTACCGCACGTTACATTAAAACAGTAAGCGTTGTAAACACAGATGATGGTACTAACGAGACGTTAACTGTAAATTACGATGCAGACGGACGTGTAAGTAATGTTACTGACGGATTTGAAAGCAGTACAATGGTTTACAATGACAATAATGAACTAATAACTGTTACTGGAGAAAGCGATCCGTTATCGATGTCTGACCTGTATCAGGCGCCTTACGACGCATATGAGTACGGAGATGTTCTGGAATATGACAGCAATGGCAATCCAAGTGTTCTTCAACTTTTTGATATTAGCGACGAAGATGGGTCTACTATTGAATACACCGGTGAAATCACATATGATGCAGAAACTAACCCTTTCCTTCATACTCTTGATAAAGCAGGAATTCTTGATGTTTTAGATAATATCGACCTGAACTTTAGTACAACAGTAACATCACAGGAATTAGTATCTGCGAAGCTTTTGCTTCCTTCAAACAACCCAAAACGTATGGTAGTTAAAACGCTTGACGACGTAATCGTTGCCGATGTGGTTGCTAATTATGTATATAATGCTGATGGTTATCCAACCAGTGCAACTTTTACAACTACAACTGATGAAGACGTTTCTATTTCTTCAGCAACATATACTTACTTACCATAAGTGTGGTCAGCCATATAAATTAAAATCGCCTTTAGGGGCGATTTTTTTTAATAAAAAAGCGCCCATTGAGGCGCTTTTGCATTAAGAGTAAACTAGCAATTAAGAAATATTAATAGAGCGTTTTGGTTTAGGAAGCGCTTCTTCCCTTTTTGGAAGGCTGATTCTCAAGATTCCGTTTTCGTATGAAGCGTTAATATCGTCTTCATTGACTGTATCAGGAAGTTTGAATGATCTTCTAAAAGAAGTTGACGAAAACTCTCTTCTTGTAAATTTGCCTTGCTCTTCAGAAGTATTTTCAGACTTCATTTCTGCTGAAATGCTCAACAGATCGTTGTCGATTTCGATGTTAAAGATGTCTTTGTTCATTCCGGGAGCAGAAAGTTCTACTTCATAAGAAGTTTCGTTCTCCTTAATATTTACCGGTGGAACTGTTAAAGTGTTTAAATTTTGGCTTCCGCCCATCCAATCCGGTTTAAACAGTTCTTCCATAATTGAAGGAAATAGACTGTTTGCGCTGCTGTTTCTTTTTACAAGGTTCATGATGATATAAGTTTTAAGGTTATACATTATTTACTTTGACGTGACGCCTTTTTACAAGTTTTGTTCCACTGCTTTTAGAAGGAAATTTTGTCATTTTTGAAGCTGTGATCATTGTCATTTTGACATTTCTCATGACAGTTTTTATGAATGATAATGCTGAGACTTAGCCCCGATTGCCGCCGGTATCCTTGACGCGGAGCGGCAAGATAAAGGCAAAAGCGGGACTGAAGCCGAAATGTCGCTGATGCCGTGCTCCTGAAATTTAATCGTACTTTTGCACAAAAATTAGCTGTGAATTACCTTTCAGTAGAAAATATATCGAAATCCTTTGGCGAACGGACGTTGTTCGAAAACATCTCGTTTGGGATTAATAAAGACCAAAAAATTGCGTTTATCGCGAAAAATGGTAGTGGAAAAACTACTATCATGAACATCATCAATGGCGAAGATGAGCCGGATACGGGCAATGTTGTGATGCGGAAAGACATCAGAATGGCATTTTTATCCCAGGTGCCGGACCTTCAGGACGAACTGACGGTTGAAGAAAGCATTTTTGCATCGGATAATGAAACCTTGAAAGTTATCGAACAGTATGAAAAAGCGCTTGAGAATCCGGATGACGCCGATGCTTACCAGCTTGCTTTTGACAAAATGGACCAGCATGACGCCTGGGATTTCGAAAATCAGTTCAAACAGATTTTGTTCAAATTGAAGATGGAAGACTTGAAGATGAAGGTCAAAAACATGTCAGGTGGGCAGAAAAAGCGACTTTCACTTGCCATTATCCTGATCAACCGGCCTGATTTGTTGATTTTGGATGAACCTACCAACCACCTCGACCTCGAAATGATCGAGTGGCTTGAAAGCTACTTTGCAAAAGAGAACATCACGCTGTTTATGGTGACGCACGACAGGTTTTTCCTTGAACGCGTGTGCAATGAGATCATTGAGCTTGATAACGGAAAGCTTTATCAGTATAAAGGAAATTATTCTTATTATCTTGAGAAGAAAGAGCAGCGGATCGCATCTGAAAATGCCAGCGTAGATAAAGCGCAAAATTTATTCGTAAAAGAACTTGAATGGATGCGCCGTCAGCCGAAAGCGCGGACTACCAAGTCGAAATCGCGGCAGGATGATTTTTATGTCATCAAAGAAAAAGCCGAGAGCCGACGAAGGGAGAATCAGGTTGAGCTTGAGATAAACATGGAGCGCATGGGAAGCAAGATCATCGAGCTGCATAAAGTCAACAAGCGGTTTAAAGACCGTGTGATTTTGGATAACTTTAGTTTCGATTTTCAGCGTGGCGAACGAATTGGGATTATTGGTAAGAACGGAACCGGTAAATCGACGTTTTTGAATTTGATCACAGGAACGATTCCGCCGGACTCGGGTAAAGTCGTTGTTGGTGAAACGATAAAGATTGGATATTATACCCAAAGCGGCATCAACCCAAAACCGATGCAAAAAGTTATTGATGTCATCAAAGAATACGGCGAATATATTCCACTTATGAAAGGGCGGACCATTTCAGCCGGACAACTTCTTGAACGATTTCTATTCGATCGCAAGAAACAGCATGATTATGTTGAAAAACTGAGCGGTGGTGAGCTGAAGCGACTTTATTTGTGTACGGTTTTGATTCAGAATCCGAACTTTTTAATTCTGGATGAGCCGACGAATGATCTTGATATCGTGACGTTGAACGTTTTGGAAAGCTTCCTGTTGGATTACCCTGGTTGTTTGCTTGTTGTTTCTCACGACAGGTATTTTATGGACAAGATCGTCGATCACTTGTTTGTTTTTAGAGGCAATGGTGAAATTGAGGATTTTCCGGGTAACTATTCGGACTTTAGGGCTTATGAAGACAGTTCCGATGTTCAGCAAAAAGAAGATAATAAGGTTGAGAAAAAGGCCTGGAAACAGAACAATCCAACCGGGAACCTGACATTTAATGAGCAGAAGGAATTTCAAAAACTTGAAAAGGAGATCAAAGACCTTGAATTTGAGAAAACCAAAATTGAACAGCTTTTTTCTGAAGGTAAAGTTGCAGATGCAGACATTGAAATGAGAGCGAATGAACTTCAGACTATTATTAAAAAGATCGAAGTTAAAGAAGAGCGGTGGTTTGAGTTGTCGGGGAAAATGGAGGGATAATCCACTGACTGCAACTGTGTAAATAAAGAATGCCACAGATGCGCAGATTACAAAAATTTGTAATTTTCTCTTTGTTGAACTTGATAAGCCACGAATTCACGAATGAGCGCCGGTGAATAATATTAAAAAACCTATTTGCAGGATTTCATTGGGCGGATTTGTTTAACATGTTCGTTCGATGAATTTAATGCAAATAAAAATCCGTGCATCTGTGGCTAATAAACAAAAATTCGTGCATTCGTGGCTAAAAACACCTTCTTCCAAATAAAATCATACCTAAAGTTTCTCCTAAGCTCCACCAATGAGCACGGCCTCCACTCGCCTTTTCTTTTTGATTTGGCAACGAAATGCCTCTACGACAAGAATCAGTATCAAGAATACAAACTATTACAAAATTACCGACAGGATTTGCTGAGCAACGACAGCGTGATCAGCATCAAAGACTTTGGCGCTGGTTCGCGGGTTTTTAAATCGAATGAAAGGCAGATAAAAAAAATAGCACATAACTCAGGGATTTCTGCTGAAAGAGCGAAAGTACTGTTTCGTATCGTACAATATTTTCAACCAAAAGAGATGTTAGAATTGGGAACATCGCTAGGAATCGCGACTGCTGCCTTAGCTTCCGGAAATGAGAACTCGCAGGTAATCTCACTAGAAGGATGTCCCGAAACTGCCGCAGTTGCCACAACGCAACTTAAAAAACATGGGTTTGATAACTATGAAATCATCGTCGGTGAATTCGATGCGTACCTGTCCACTTTACCAGAAAATAAAATTTTTGATCTGATTTACTTCGATGGCAATCATCAAAAAGAAGCCACTTTGCGATATTTCGATGTACTTCTTAAAACCGCATCAAATGACAGCATATGGATCTTCGACGATATTCATTGGTCACCCGGAATGGAAGAAGCATGGCAAAATATTAAATCGCATCCACGAGTGACAGTAACCATTGACACTTTTCAATGGGGAATTGTATTTTTTCGCCGTGAGCAGGAGAAAGAACATTTCATAGTCCGAATTTGATTAAGATTTAATAAATCTCTTAATCTGAACATCGTCGTTTACATTCATCTGGATCAAATAAACGCCAGAAGCCAAACCTGAAATATTGATGCTGCTGCAGTCGCCCTTTTTCTGCAGGATTCTTTTGCCGTACATATCCACAATCGAGATTGAGCCGACAACGTTTCCTGCTTCTGCTGAAATATAAAGCATATCGGAGGCCGGATTTGGATAAATAGTCAATGCATTAGCGACCACATTATCTTCAACACCTAAAGTTGGGCACATCACATTTACAGGCGCAAGCGCATCATTATAAGTGTTGTTGCCAAGCTGGCCATAACCGTTAAAGCCCCATGTACTGAGCGTTCCGTCTGCTTTAAGTCCACCTGAATGACTTTCAGCCGCGGCGGCTTTTTGCCACGTAGTTGCAGTTCCGATTTGTGTAAATGAATAATTGTCGTTATAATTACCGACACCCAGCTGTCCGCTGATATTACTTCCTGTGGCCCACAAAGTGCCCGTAGATCTAACAGCCAGCGTATAGCTGTATCCGGCGGTAACCGACATCCAGTTCGTATCGACGCCAACTTGTGTCGGTGTAGCAGCAGATGCTTCGGTACCATTGCCAAGCCTGCCATCGGAGTTTAGCCCCCATGTCCACAGTGTGCCATTGGTTTTGAGTGCGACATTGTGATGTGAACCAACATCAACTGTCAGCCAGTTGGCAGCCGTACCAATCTGCACAGGAACACTCGTACTTGTTGCTGTGCCTGTTCCGAGCTGTTGATAACTGTTATTTCCCCATGCCCACAATGTGCCGCTGGATTTAATGGCAACAGTATGGTTTATCCCGGCTGAGACCATTTGCCAATCGGTTTCCGAACCGACTTGCAGCGGCATATTTGAATTTATATTATTACCCGTTCCTAATTGGCCGTCATTATTGTATCCCCATGCCCATAAGGTGCCATTTGACTTTATAGCCATCGAATAATATCCGGCTGAGGAGACACTTTGCCAATCGCTTGCTGTTCCGATCTGTACAGGTGTTGAAACATTGACATTTGTTCCATTTCCGACTTGTCCAAAGTTGTTCGCACCCCAAGCCCATAAAGTGCCGTCGGTCTTGATTGCTAATGTATGTGAGAGTCCACATGCAACAGATTGCCAGTTAGTATTTGTGTTGACTTGCCCCGGAATGGTTCTGCCGTCGCCGGATCCGCTGCCGAGTTGCCCGTAGAAGTTGGAGCCCCAGGTCCAAAGGGATCCATCAGATTTTATTGCTGCAGTGTGTTCCACGCCTCCTGATAGCGACTGCCAGCATTGTGAGTAACTGTGGTATGATATCAGGAATAATACCAGTAGGTTTAGTATAGATTTTTTCATGAACGTTTAATTTAGATTTGGGGAAATCTGTTTTAAAAGACCAAAACAACAAAAAAAAATAATCAAAATCACGAAATCAAGCAACTTTTTGCATAATAAGCGTAAATTTTAATGACAAAAAGTCGAATCAATCTCTTTGATAACCAAATAATTACTCTTTTTCAAAGTCAATTATTTCGCAACGCATTAATTAGCTCCGTTTTGCTCATTTTAGAACGGCCTTCAATGCCGACTTTCTTGGCTTCTTCATAAATTTCCTTTTTGCTTTGTTTTTCATATGCAGGAGACTTCCCGCCACGTTTTTCAGCGCCATCGCTATTGGAAATACGTGCAGCTTTTTCCTTACTGTACCCTTTGTCTTTTAATGCTTCGTATTGGTCCTTATTTTTTATTTGCGGACCCGGATCTTTCTTAGGCATGACTTTATCTTTTGTGCATTATAATCTAGTAAAGTTTCAGTTTTGCCAGCGTTAACGAGAGGTTAAAAAAAAAGGCAGCCAAATTGGCTGCCTTTAAGTTGAGCAAGATTCAACTATTTATCTTTTGCTTCTTCATTCTCGTTCGCTTTAGCTCCCATTCGGTTCCAGTCGAATTTAGGACCAAATTTGAACTTTAACTCAGCGATTTTACGATTGTCTTCAGCAGAAAGTCCTTCTTTTTCAACAGTGTTTTTACGTGCATCAAGTGCTTCATATAAAGCTTTGATTTCATCATAATCTTCACGGCTGTAGTTATCCTTGTTTTTGTCGAACTCATTATAGAAATCGTTGTAAACTTTTAGGATGTTGTCTTTGTTAACCCAGTCCATGTTCATGTCTGTTCCCATTTGCGAACCAAAGAAAGAAGATCTTAGATTTCGTGTAGATCCTTTACCTTCACCTGCGTCAGCATCTGTATTAACCTGAACCGCGTACTTAGTACGAAGTGTCTCATAACGAGCTCTGCTTTCGGCTAATCTTTTTTCAGCTTCCGCGCGGTCTTCCAATTTAGCAAGTGCAGCTTCTGCTTCGGTATTTCTACGCTCATACTCAGCTTCAATAGCAGCCCAGTTAGCTCTGGCATCAGCTTCACTAACGCCTTCGATAGAATCTACATAAACTGTATAAACTTCTACAGATTTCTCAGAATTCTCCTGATCTGCATTTTTGCAAGAAACGAAGCCTAGTGCAATCACTGCAGCTCCAAGTAATAAATTTTTTGATTTCATAGTTGTTGATTTTAATTAGTCATTATAAAAATAACATATACCAAAGCAAACTTCAAAATTTAACACGAAATATTGTGAATTAATTAGTAATCATTTGTTTGCCCCAGACCTCATAAACTTACTACCTAAGTAAACCCGATTACGATAATCCTCTTTAAAAAAATATACATTATTTTAGCAAAAATATTTTTATGGAAAGGCCCCTCATCGATATTGCAAACATCAAGCGCGACTTCGTTCTTGGCAACGAGGTAGTTTATGTTTTAAAAGGTATCGACCTTCAAATTAAAAAAGGTGAATATGTCGCTTTAATGGGTCCGTCAGGGTCAGGAAAATCAACCCTAATGAATCTTCTTGGATGTCTTGACACGCCAACTTCCGGAACATACATCTTGAACGGAAAGCATGTCAGTCAGATGTCGGATGATGAACTCGCAGAAATCCGCAATAAAGAGATTGGGTTTGTATTTCAGACATTCAACCTTTTGCCGCGAACCACTGCACTCGATAATGTGGCACTTCCGATGGTCTATGCTGGATACTCAAAATCTGAACGCCACCAACGGGCAACTGAAGTTCTAACGCAAGTCAATTTAGCAGACCGAATGGATCACCAGCCTAACCAGCTTTCAGGTGGGCAACGGCAACGGGTCGCAATCGCACGCGCAATGGTCAATAATCCTTCAATAATCCTTGCAGATGAACCGACCGGAAATCTTGACAGTAAAACATCTGTTGAAATCATGAACTTGTTTGGTGAAATTCACCGCCAGGGAAATACTGTGATCCTTGTGACACACGAAGAAGATATCGCTGCCTATGCGCACCGTGTCATCCGGCTTCGTGACGGCGTCATTGAAAGTGACAGTGTGAACCAAAACATCGTTTCAAAGTAGGTGCAAATCGTTGTCTCAAAAAATATATTACATGAAAATCTATACCAAGACCGGCGATGACGGAACTACCGCTCTTTTCGGCGGAACCCGCGTCGCCAAACATAATATCCGCATCGAAAGTTATGGTACAGTCGATGAACTTAATTCATACATCGGCTTACTTCGCGACCAACAAATTGCCGTTGAACATAAGCAGTTTCTAACACGAATTCAGGATCGGCTTTTCACCTTAGGCGCCATACTGGCAACGCCGCCACAGGACGAATTCCTAAAGAATGGCAAGTCACGGCTCAATATTCCACGGATCTCACCCGCAGATGTTGAGCATCTCGAATTGCAGATGGACGCTATGGAAGAGCTACTTCAGCCAATGACGCACTTCATTTTACCGGGTGGCCACGTTACTGTGTCAACTTGTCATGTTGCGCGTTGCATCTGCAGGCGTGCCGAGCGTTTAGTGGTGCGATTAGACGAAATTGAAGCCGTCGAACCGATACTTATTCACTATTTAAACCGGCTTTCAGACTACCTGTTTGTGCTGGCACGGAAGTTGACTTTCGAGCTCGGCGCTGAAGAAATCCAGTGGATTCCCGAGAAGCTATAGTTGATTTTTCAGAAGCTGTTCCTGCTGTCCGCTCTATCTTTTTTTGCTTTTTTGGCCGATTTCCTTTTTAAGACGCCAATCGAGGAAGCAAAAAAAGGATGCCGCTGCCATCAGGGCTAAAAAGCATCGTAACTCATTAAAAATGATTGCGTTAACCACACGTTCTTAACTTTATTTAAAATAATTAAGATTTTACTTGACTTTTTGAGTATTAAATTTATTTTTGCATAAACTAAAAATCGACAGAAGATGTATTGGACATTAGAACTGGCATCATACCTCAGCGACGCGCCGTGGCCTGCAACCAAAGATGAACTTATTGATTATGCAATACGCGCCGGAGCACCGCTGGAAGTTGTGGAAAACCTCCAATCCATCGAAGATGAAGGCGAAATATACGAATCGATGGAAGAGATTTGGCCGGACTATCCAACAGACGAAGATTACCTTTGGAACGAGGATGAATATTAGAAAATAAACCAACATAAAGTCTCATCAGAGGCTTTTTTTTTGCGTAATTTTGCACACTTATTACCATTTACAATACTATTATTATGAGCTTTATAAATAGCATACTGAAGGTCTTTGTCGGAAACAAGTCCCAGAAAGACGTTCAGGCATTACAAGGCAACGTGACCAAAGTAAAAGGCTTTGAGTCGGCCTTGATGGCTTTGTCTAACGACGAACTTAGAAATAAAACTGCCGAGTTTAAAGCAAAAATTAAACAGGCACGCGCCGAAAAGGACGATAAAATTGCTGCCCTAAAAACTGAAGTCGATGCTATTGCCGATATCGACAAACGCGAAGATATTTACGTGTCAATCGATGCCCTTGAAAAAGAGGCTTACGAAATATCAGAAAAAGTATTGGCCGACCTTCTGCCGGAAGCATTTGCAGTTATTAAAGAAACCGCAAGAAGATTTAAAGAAAACACTGAGATCAGAGTTACAGCTACCGCGAAAGACCGCGAACTGTCAGCTACAAAAACATACATAACACTGGACGGCGAAACTTCTATCTGGGCGAACTCATGGAATGCAGCCGGAAAAGAGATCACATGGGACATGATCCATTACGACGTACAGCTTATTGGTGGAATGGTTCTTCACGAAGGAAAAATTGCAGAGATGCAAACAGGGGAAGGAAAAACACTTGTTGCTACATTGCCGCTTTACCTTAATGCACTTACGGGAAACGGTGTTCACCTTGTAACTGTCAACGACTACCTTGCAAAACGTGACAGCAGCTGGAAAGCGCCATTGTTTGAGTTCCACGGGCTAACTGTTGATTGTATTGATAATCATCAGCCAAACTCTGAAGCTCGTAAAAAAGCTTACAACGCCGACATCACATACGGAACCAATAATGAATTCGGTTTCGATTACCTGCGCGACAACATGGCGCATTCGCCAGGAGATCTTGTTCAGCGTAAGCACAACTACGCAATTGTCGATGAGGTCGATTCAGTATTGATCGATGATGCGCGTACGCCTTTGATCATCTCCGGTCCGGTTCCGCAAGGCGATCGCCACGAGTTTAATGAACTTAAACCTAAAATCGATAATCTGGTTTCGCTTCAGCGTCAGCTGGCAAACGGATTTCTTGCCGAAGCAAAAAGACTGATCCGTGAAGGAAACACAAAAGACGGTGGATTTAATTTACTTCGTGCTTACCGTGCGCTTCCAAAGAACAAGGCTCTGATTAAATTCCTTAGTGAAGAAGGCGTAAAACAAATTCTTCAGAAGACGGAAAACCAATACATGCAGGACAACAACCGCGATATGCATATTGCTGATGAAGCCTTATATTTCGTGATTGAAGAGAAAAACAATCAGGTTGAACTAACTGACAACGGAATTAAATTCCTTTCAAAAGATACCGATGATTCATTCTTCGTCCTTCCGGATATCGGAACAGAGATTGCCCGTATCGAGAAATTAAAACTTGAAAAAGACGCCGAAGCTGAAGAAAAAGAAAAACTGTTCCAGGACTTTAGCATCAAAAGCGAACGAATTCATACACTAACGCAGCTGCTAAAAGCATATACGTTGTTTGAAAAAGACGTCGAATACGTGATCATGGAAAACAAGATCATGATCGTAGACGAGCAAACAGGCCGTATCATGGATGGCCGTCGCTATTCAGACGGACTTCACCAGGCAATCGAAGCTAAAGAAAATGTAAAGATCGAAGCAGCGACACAAACGTTTGCCACAATTACGCTTCAGAACTACTTCAGAATGTACAGCAAACTTGCCGGTATGACAGGAACAGCTGTTACTGAAGCAGGAGAATTATGGCAGATATATAAACTCGATGTTGTTGAGATTCCAACCAACAAGCCAATGGCGAGGAAAGACAAGGAAGATCTTATCTACAAAACAACACGTGAAAAATTTAATGCAGTTATTGAGGATGTAACTGAACTTTCAAAAGCCGGAAGGCCTGTATTGATCGGAACAACATCTGTAGAGATATCTGAATTGTTGAGCCGAATGTTGAAAATGCGGAACATTCCGCACAACGTCCTTAACGCGAAAATGCATAAGCAGGAAGCGCAGATCGTTGAAGAAGCAGGAAAAGCCGGAGTTGTAACCATTGCAACCAACATGGCAGGACGTGGAACCGATATCAAGCTTACTCCTGAAGTTAAAGCCGCAGGTGGTTTGGCAATCGTTGGTACTGAACGTCATGATTCACGTCGTGTCGACCGTCAGCTGCGAGGCCGTGCAGGACGTCAGGGAGATCCGGGAAGTTCACAATTTTATGTGTCGCTTGAAGATAACCTGATGCGTTTATTCGGATCTGAGCGTGTAGCAAAAGTAATGGACAGAATGGGCTTGAAAGAAGGCGAAGTCATCCAGCATTCAATGATGACAAAGTCGATCGAAAGAGCGCAGAAGAAAGTCGAAGAGAATAACTTCGGTGTTCGTAAAAGGCTTCTTGAATATGATGATGTAATGAACGCGCAACGTGAAGTTGTCTACAAACGCCGTCGTCACGCTTTACATGGTGAAAGGCTTAAAGTTGACATCGCAAACATGATGTATGACACATGTGAGCTTATTACGACTACAAACAAAGCTTCAGGGGATTATAAGAATTTTGAATTTGAACTGATCAGGTACTTTTCAATTACTTCACCGGTTACGGCAGCAGAATTTGATAAGACAGGCGATATGGAACTCGCTTCTAAAGTTTATAAAGCAGCAATGCAATATTATCTGGAGAAGACCGAAAGAAGTGCGCGTGAAGCTTTCCCGATCATCAAAAATGTATTTGAAGACCAGAACAACCAGTTCGAGCGTATTGTAGTTCCATTTACAGATGGTGTCAAAACCCTGAATGTTGTAACCGATCTTACGAAAGCTTACGAAACGCAAGGAAGTCAACTAATAGCTGATTTTGAAAAGAACATCACCTTAGCCATTGTAGACGAAGCGTGGAAAAAGCACCTTCGCAAGATGGATGAGCTTAAACAATCGGTTCAGCTGGCGGTACACGAGCAAAAAGATCCATTGCTGATCTACAAGTTTGAGGCATTCAAATTGTTCCGAAACATGCTTGATGGCGTTAATAAAGAAGTCATTTCGTTCTTGTTTAAAGGAGATCTTCCACAACAGAATACGCAGCAAATTCATGAAGCGCGTGAAGTAAAGGCGAAAGAAAACTATAAAACTTCAAAAGACGAGGTTGGTTCTGATTCAATTCAAAATAGTGAGACTGCTGCAGCTCAAAACCGTGAAGCAGGTCAGACGCAACAACGTCAGATTACTGAGACGATCGTCCGCGAAATGCCGAAGATCAACAGAAATGACAATGTTACAATTAAGCACGTCATCAGCGGAAAAACTGAAACAATGAAATATAAAAAAGCCGAGCATCTTTTAAGCTCCGGCGAATGGGTTGTTGTTCACGTATAATAACTAAAAAAACCAATCACTAAACCCGGTCTTATTGATCGGGTTTTTTTATACCTTACCATCATGAAAATCAGAAAGCTAGCTTTTGTGTTATTGTTGAGCCCGATCATTGTGGCGATGCAATGTGATGAAGATGACGATTGCGGATATTTTTTTCCGGCTCCATATACTGTTGATGTCGGAAACGATCAGAGCGCTTATTCCGTTAATGATACTATTTGGTTGTCAGCAGAGATGACTTCAAAGTTTCTTAACTCCTGCGAACCTGAAAATGACTCAATTATTGTTTCTGATACAGAGCCTTTTCGTGAGGGTTTGTTTTTGTTGAAGCTGATAAGTCCACAGGATGGCAAAAATGCAGCTAACGCTGCGACTGAACTTGAAGTTGTCTACGATATCGCAGTTCCTGAACAAGGTATCTCATGTGCTGGTGCTTTTCAATTTTTTCCCGTCTTGACTGATGATCAGCAGAAGTACAAGTATCGCGTTGGCGTTGTTCCCCATGCTCTGGGAACATTTGCAGTTGTTTTCAGCAGCGCCAGCACTTTCTCCACTGCAACCGAACTGCATGTTGATCTGTCGACACCGTTTGCGTTGCCGGAAGGAACTGTAAGATTTGAAGGTTGTGGTGATATATTTACCCGCGATCCCGCTTATCGGCAAGCCTATTTTTTCCAGGTTCAGTAACATAATTATATATCTAGAATTAGAATAATAATTATATTTACAGTTGAAGTAACACAATAAATATTGCATCATGGCAAAGTCAATGGACTCAAAGAAGAACGTCAAGAAAGAACCCGTAAAGACTGCGAAAGAGAAGAAAGAGGAAAAGCGGGAAAAAAAGAACACTCCGAAGCGGGATTAAAAAAACCCGTCATTTCTGACGGGCAGGCCTCAAAAAAAAAACAAAAACACCCAGCAAGCCACTAAAGACAATCAGCAATACTTTGCTGTCGTCGATTATTTGCTGAAGGTATAAATGTATATGTGCGAATTGGTATTGACAATACGAATATTATCGTATTTAAAAATTGTCCGGAAGGATCTTTCCGGGATTTAATATTCCATTTGGATCAAAAGTCGCTTTGATGCCCTTCATCAGATTGAGCTGTGTGTTTGAAAAAGCTATATCCATGTAGTTTTTCTGCACGAAACCAATTCCGTGTTCACCAGACAACGTTCCCTTCAGTGAAACCGTAAGCTCGAATATTTCGCGGATCCCTTTTGGAATAACTGTAGCCCAATCATGGTCAGACATGTCTTCTTTTACGATGTTTACATGAAGGTTCCCATCACCTGCGTGGCCATAGCACACCGATTTAAATCCATATTTTTTCCCGATTGACTTTATTCCTTTTAGCAGCGTCGGGAGTTCGTAACGTGGAACAACTGTATCTTCTTCTTTATAAACTGAATTCGATTTTACCGCCTCGCCCACTGCCCTTCTTAATTTCCACAATGCGTTCTTTTGATCTTCAGAATCAGCAAACAGAATGTCGTCAATCCTGAACTTCTCAAGTACAAGACTAATTTTTTCTGCTTCGGAAAAAAGAACTTCGGGATAATTGCCGTCGACTTCAATCAGAAGATGTGCCTCAACCTCATCTTTTATCACAAGGCTTACTCCGTCGACGTATCGAAGAGTCCAATCAATTGCATCACGCTCCATGAATTCCAGTGCGCTTGGCGTTATTCCGGCTTTGAAGATTTCTGAAACTGCTTCGCAAGCTTGTGCAGCATCAAAAAATGGAACCAGCATCAGGATATTGTGGTTGTTCGCCGGCAAAAGCTTCATCACTATTTTCGTGATGATGCCAAGCGTGCCTTCACTCCCGACCATCAACTGCGTCAAATTATAACCTGTTGAATTTTTTAAGGTGTTTGCGCCTGTCCAGATGATTTCGCCGTTCGCTAATACAACTTCAAGGTTAAGAACATAATCTTTGGTGACTCCGTATTTCACTGCACGCGCTCCACCGGCGTTTTCAGCTACGTTTCCGCCAATTGTGCAGCTTCCCTGACTACTGGGGTCGGGCGGATAAAAAAGTCCTTTAGCGGCGACAGATTCGCGAAGTACCTGCGTAATAACCGCGGGTTCAGTGATGACCTGCAGATTTTGCTCATCGATGTGGATTATCTTGTTGAATCGCTCCATTGAGAGTCCGATGCCCTGATGTACGCATAATGCGCCGCCGCTTAAACCAGTTCGTCCGCCGATAGCAGTAACGGGAATCAGGTTCTGATTTGCAAATCTTAGGATGGATGAAATTTCCTGAGGTGTTCCAGGTTTTAAAACCACTGCCGGCGGAAACAGGAAGTCTTCGGTTTCATCATGGCCGTAATGATTTAAGGTTTCTTGATTAAGGAATATATACGAATCACCCACTATCAGTTGAAGTTGAGTGATCATTTCGGATGTTAGTACTGAAGTGGCGACTTGGGTCATTGTGATAGGAATGTTTCTCAAAAGTAATATTTATTTTGGTGACCGTAAAGCCACAGCCCCGATGGAAGCGGCATCCTTTTTTTGCGGCCTCAACCAGCCCGTCCAAAGGAGGGTTGCTAAAGCAAAAAAGATAGAGCGGACAGCGGGATCAGCTGCATCAAAACGCCACTTTTGAAGCTGCAATGTTTTGCCTACTTTTACTACATAACTCAACCACGTGGACAATCAGAAGTCACATCACTCGGCGCTAAGCGAAAAAGACGGCGTTATAAAGCCTGAAGAAGTCAGTGTTGGCGGCGCAGAGCGAATCGTGGCATTACGACAGAAATCTGTTGATCCCAAACAACTCGCGGCTGGAATTTTAAACGGAAATATTACCGATCTAAGCCGCGCCATAACTTTAATCGAAAGTTCACAAGCTTTACATTCGGAAATGGCTGCTGAAGTCATTACATCTTGCCTTCCTCATAGCGGCAGATCGATTAGAATTGGCATCACCGGCGTTCCCGGAGTTGGAAAAAGTACGTTTATTGAAGCATTCGGAAAACATCTTACAAGCCTCGGCAAAAAGGTAGCAGTTCTTGCAGTTGATCCCAGCAGCACCATCTCTCACGGAAGCATCCTTGGTGACAAAACGCGCATGGAGGAACTTGTAAAAGATAAAAACGCTTACATCAGGCCTTCTGCGGCCGGTGAAACTCTTGGCGGCGTTGCGCGAAAAACACGTGAAACTATTACGCTTTGCGAAGCTGCAGGCTTTGATGTTATCATTGTTGAAACCGTTGGCGTCGGTCAATCAGAAACGGCAGTCCATAGTATGGTCGATTTTTTCCTTTTGCTGAAGATTGCAGGCGCAGGCGATGAATTACAGGGTATTAAACGCGGAATCATGGAAATGGCCGACGCAATTGTGATAAATAAAGCTGATGGTGACAACATTAAAAAAGCACGACTTGCAAAAACCGAATTCACGCGCGCATTACACCTGTTTCCTGCTAAAAATTCAGGCTGGATGCCAACCGTTGCCACGTGCAGCGCGATAACTCAGGACGGAATTGCAGATGTGTGGAAAGTGATCAATGAATTTTTGGCGGTTGTAAACAGTAACGGACATTTCAACCAGCGACGCATCGACCAGAATCTTTACTGGCTCACTGAAACGATAAACGATGAACTAAAATCGCGGTTCTATTCCAGTAATGTTGTGAATGAACAGCTTTCTGACATACAGCAACAGGTTCGGCTGGGAGAACTGTCGCCATTTCTTGCTGCACAGCTTCTGCTGAAAAATTATCTTGGCTGATTAATCTTCGTAGCGCTTTATTTCACGGTCATAAAACTCATTTGCCAAAGTGATCAGCTGCTCCATTTCTTCATTAAGCTCAGCCTCGTCGAGGTCTTCAGCTTCTTCGAGAAATTCAACTTCATCATCTTTAAGGTTGATAATAAAACGCGGGTAATCAAGGTGGATTATAAAAATATCTTCGGGGAAATCAGTGTTGTCGCCGAGTAAAAATTTTGGAAGTTCCATATTATGTGGTTTTAGATTGCTGAAGTATCAGCCGCCCTGTCAGTTTTTCAAAACGAATATACAAAAATAAACCGGCAGCAGTAAGGCCTGCCAGAAGCCCGATCCAGACGCCAACGGCTTCCAATTCGGTGTATTTCCCCAAGATAAAAGATATTGGAAAGCCGATGATCCAATATGCAACAAATGTAATATACATCGGGACTTTTACATCCTGCAATCCGCGTAGCGCTCCCAGAACAACAACCTGAGTTCCATCTGAGATTTGAAAAACAGCAGCCACCAGCAACAGCTTAGCGGCGATCGCGATCACTTCGGCGTTTCCTAGAGCCTGCGCCGGATCTTCCATATTCAGAAAAAAGTGCGGCAGGAAGTTGTGCAATGCAACAAATAAAACCGCAAAAACAATTTCGATCAGCAATACCAGCAAGAACAGCGATCTTGCGACAATGACAAGCTGTCTAAAATCGCCAAGTCCCTTTTGATTACCTACTCGAATTGTCGCAGCAACACTTAATCCCATTGCAAACATAAAAGTGACCGTTGCCAATGTCAGTGCGATCTGATTAGCGGCCTGCGTCTGCGGACCAATATTTCCGCAAAGCCAAATAGCTGATGTAAACAGTGAAATTTCAAACAGCATTTGCATCGCAGAAGGAAATCCGATGTTGATAATGCGGTTTATAGTGTTTTTGCTGATCTCACCAAAGTGGAACTGCTTGAAGTAAGTTTTGATCTTGTCATTGTTAAACAAGATTATGTGCATGAATACAACCATCAAAATCCGCGACAACACCGTTCCTAATCCGGCACCGAGAATGCCCATTTCAGGAAAGATCCACACGCCGTAGATCAGTACGTAATTAAGTGCGACGTGAATAATGTTTGCAAGCACAATCGCATACATGGCATATTTCGTCAGTGAAAGTCCGTCTGCAAATTGCTTATATCCCTGATACATGATCAGTGGAATCAATGAAAACGCCACATAATCAAGATACGGAATAGCAAGCGTGATAACTTCTTCGGGCTGCTGCAGCAGAATCATTAGCGGTTTGGCAGCCAGGATGACCAGAAAAAGCATTATTCCGAGAATGGTGCATAAGAACATTCCATTTTGGAAGATGCTTCTAATGCGTCCTGTGTCGCCCTGAGCATCGGCTTCAGCAACAAGCGGCGTGAGTGCAGTCGAAAACCCGATTCCAAGCGACATCGCAATAAAAACCATGCTGTTGCCAAGTGAAACCGCGGCAAGTTCGATGCTTCCGATCCGGCCTACCATGATGTTATCGACGATCCCAATCAGCGTATGTCCGAGCATTCCTAAAATGACCGGATACGCCAATTTAAGATTGACAGCGAATTCTTTAGTGTACAACTTGTAATTCAAAGCGAAATTTTCGGCAAAGGTAATGCACGACCGCCGTTATGCAATAAAACCGAAATCGTTGTAGTAATCTTTTAGCGGCAACATAGTTATTAAAGTTATCATAAAGGTGAGATAACCGTAGCTTTTAAATTACACGAGCTCAACATGATATACGATAATTATATGACTTCTTTAGCTTGTTTAACATTACATTGTAATTGTGTAAAATGTCTTTGAAAGGCCCATATTATCTTTGCTTCAACATAACAAACAAATACAAATATGAAGACTATGAAATTATTTCTAATGGCGGTTGTAGCCATGTTTACTGTTAATGCGAGCGCACAAGATTCGGTTTTAGGCGATCCAACAAATTATGATCAGGGATTCAGGCTTGGATTCGGACTTAATGTTGGATATGTGCCGGATGATCTTTACGATTGGGCAGGTGGAATTGATGCAAGAATCCAATATGATTTCAGCAAGCGTACATCAATTACCTTAACAACAGGATTTACGAATTTGTTTATTGGTGATGGTGGGAAGGATCTTGGATTTATACCTGTTAAAGCTGGTTTTAAATTCTTCTGGTGGGAAGATCAGTTCTACGGACTTGTTGAAGCAGGTGGTGGATTTCCTGTTACCAATGACTACAGCGGAGTAGTTGACAACACGGTGATCTTAAGCCCCGGAATTGGTTACGCTACCAAATACGTAGATTTCAGTTTAAGATATGAGCATTATTCAGCTTTCCCGTCGGAAGATGGTGGCGAAGGAATAGGCCAGGTTGCACTGAGACTCGCATACGGTTTCAAAATATAATTAAAGCCCCTTTTTGGGGCTTTTTTTTATTCCTTTTCAAGTTGTTTCCGATAAGCGGCAACGTTCTTGAAAATATCATCATCCGGCTTCGGCTCGATGATGTCTTTGTATTTCTGAAGTTCCTGCAGGATGATCTCTGCAGTAATATACCTGCACAACTTCTTGTCGTCGGCCGGTACGACAAACCAGGGCGCATTTTCTTTAGAGGTGTTATTAATAGCATCTTCATAGCATTTCATGTACTCGCTCCACAACTCCCGTTCCTTTAGATCGCCTTCAGAAAATTTCCAGTTGTGCTTTAATTCTTCCAGCCTGCGTAAAAGTCGCTTTCGCTGTTCTTCTTTGCTTAGGTGAAGAAAAATTTTAATGACAATAGTTCCGTTTTGTACAAGATGTCTCTCAAAATTGTTGATCTGCTCAAATCTTGTCTTCCAAAATTCAGCACTGACTTCCGAAACATCAGAAACTTCAGGCAGGTTTTCACTCAGCAAATACTCCGGATGAACACGCGTGACCAACACATTTTCATAATGCGAGCGGTTAAAGACGGCGATTTTACCACGCTCCGGTAAGGCTATATAATGACGCCATAGATAATCGTGCTCCAGTTCAACCGAACTTGGCGTTTTAAAGCTGTGAACAACAACGCCACGTGGATTCATTTCCTTAAAAACCTCGCGAATCAGGCTGTCCTTTCCGGAAGTATCCATTCCCTGAAGGCAGATCAGCATGCTGTATTTATTGTGTGCATACATTGTATCCTGCAGCTCACTTAACTGCTCCCGAACATCATTAAGCGCATTTTTTACCTCGTCTTTATCCGCTTCAAAGGCTGGCACCGTTGGAAGGTCAGCCAGTGAAAAAGCCGTTGTTATTTTGTAATCTGCAGGTGAAATCGACTTCATAAATTGCTATATTTATATCTAATTTAATGAATTCTTTCGATTTTTTTAGAAGCTGTTCCTGCTGTCCGCTAATATCTTTTTTGCCACATGTTCACTCTTTTGGAAAGTTTGAGAGGCCGGCAAAAAAGGATACCGCTTCCATCAGGGCTATGGCTTTACGTTCGTAACAACATTATCAGAAACAACATGTACAATTTTAAATTGGAGATATTATTTCGCGTCTTCGGAATCGGGTCAGCATCAGGGCTGATTTACGTAAATGATTCTTTGTTTATAGTCTCTGATTATTCGGGCTGGCTTTATGAATATCATCTGACGTCTAAAACGCTCGAGAAGATTCAGGTGGTTGAAGGTGAGATTCCCGAGATCATCCCTAAGAAAATCAAACCCGATTTTGAAGCAATTGCATCTAAAGACAACACCCTATATTTATTCGGCTCAGGTTCAACCGACGCTCGGCAAGTGATGTATACAGTTGAACTCAAAGATAAACAAGTTGGAAAGCACGATCTGACGCATCTTTATAAGCGCATGCGCGACGTCAGCAAAATCAGCACCGATGATCTCAATATTGAAGGTGCTCTATTTTTTGGAGAAAAGTGGTATTTGTTCCAGCGCGGCAACGGTGCAAAAGGTGAAAATGGTGTGTTTTTAATTTCCGGTGACATCACAAAAGAACATAATGATGTTTCCTATCATAATGTTGTGCTTCCAAAGATAAACGGAGTCGCAGCCGGATTTACGGACGCGGTTGCAATTGGAGATGCGATCTACTTTTTAGCTTCCGCCGAAGATACTGTATCGACATATGAAGACGGCGATGTTGCAGGCAGTATAATCGGAAAACTGGATCTTAAAACTTTTGCAGTTATCTATACAACAAAGGTTTCAGACACCAATAAATTTGAGGGATTAACCTTTTTTGAAGAGAATGATCAAACGATTTCATTCCTTTTATGCGAGGACAATGACACCGATGTTCTTGAATCTGAAATTTTTAAACTAGAAATTAACAAATAACCTACTTTTCTAGTTCGCGTAGGTTTTCCATCTTCTTAAGCTGAAGAAAACCTTTAATGTCTTCAAAGTGTTCTTTCACCCTTTTGTGTCCGAATTCGAAAACTTTTTCTGCAAGTCCGTCGAGAAAATCCCGATCGTGAGAAACAAGGATCAATGTCCCATCAAAATCTCGAAGCGCATCTTTAATGATGTCCTTTGTTTTCATATCAAGGTGGTTCGTCGGCTCATCGAGAATAAGAACATTGACAGGTTCCAACAACAACTTTATCATCGCAAGGCGCGTCTTTTCACCACCTGACAAAACTTTGACTTTCTTAGTTGTATCATCGCCACCAAACATAAATGCACCAAGCAGATCCTTGATCTTCGACCTGATGTCTCCAACAGCAATGTGATCGATGGTTTCGAAAACAGTTACATTCTCATCGAGTAATGAAGCTTGATTTTGTGCGAAGTAGCCAATTTGAACATTATGTCCAATGTCGACTTTACCATCAAAATCGATCTCTTTCATAATGGCTTTGATCATGGTAGATTTTCCTTCGCCGTTCTTACCTACAAAAGCGACTTTCTGACCACGTTCAATCACCATATTGGCATCTTTAAATACAATGTGATCGCCATATTTCTTAGACATTTCACTGACAACAACCGGATATTGGCCACTGCGAGGTGAAGGTGGAAATTTTAACCTTAATGCTGAATTATCGACTTCATCAACCTCAACAATGTCGAGTTTTTCGAGCATTTTCACACGCGATTGAACTTGTAATGTTTTAGAATATGTGCCTTTAAATCGCTCAATGAATTCATTGTTTTCAGCAATCATCTTTTGCTGCTCGTCATAAGCTTTTTGCTGATGCGCGCGCCGGTCTTTTCGCAGTTCGAGATAATGTGAATATTTAGCTTTATAATCATAGATACGTCCCATTGTGACCTCTATCGTTCTATTTGTGATATTATCTACAAAAGCCCTATCATGCGAAATAACAATGACAGCTTTCGCCGAATTGATCAAAAATTCCTCCAGCCATTGAATACTTTCGATATCCATGTGGTTGGTCGGTTCATCAAGCAAAATCAGGTCAGGTTTCTGCAATAGAATTTTGGCAAGCTCGATCCGCATTCGCCAACCACCTGAGAACTCGGTCGTAGGGCGTGAAAAATCTTCGCGTTCAAAACCAAGCCCTTTCAGTACTTTTTCAACCTCAGCCTCGTAATTGATCTCTTCAATCGAATAAAATTTTTCACTCAGTTCTGAAACCCGTTCGATCAGCTTCATATATGCGTCGCTTTCGTAGTCGGTTCGTATTGTCAGCTGTTCGTTGAGCTCGTCAATTTCCGATTTCATTTTGAAAACTTCAGCAAATGCTTTCGATGTTTCTTCAAACACAGTAGCATCATCTTTCGTCAGCAGGTGTTGCGGCAGGTATGCAATCACTGCTTCCTTCGGTGCAGAAATATTCCCCGTCGATGGCTTGCTTGCTCCTGCGATAATTTTTAACAACGTCGATTTTCCAGCGCCGTTTTTTCCCATCAGGGCAATCTTATCATTTTCATTTATGGCGAAAGAAACCTCACTAAAAAGTGTTGTGCCGCCAAACTGTACCGAAATATCATTAACTGTGATCATGCTTTATTTTTGAAGGCGCAAAGATAGGTGAAATATGAACCTTGTAATCAACCTAAAACAAAAAAGCACGCCATTGCTGACGTGCTTAAAAACAAAATGAACAAAGTTATTTTTTGACGAACTGTTTTGTAGTTGTCGCTCCTTCAGACACCATCTGAATTACGTAAACGCCACTTGTCAAAGATGAGACATCAAGAGTTGCTGCAGCTGCATTTGGCGCAGCCGATAGTACTTTTTGACCCAGCATGTTGACAATATTGATATGCTGAATGTTTGATGATGCTTCAATATTTAAAACATCACTTGCAGGATTTGGATACATTTTAAGCGAAGCTGATGCAAAACTATCAGTTCCTAACGCTCCTGTGCTGAAATATACATTATCAACATATAATTTACCAGCACCTGAAGGTGTTCCTGAGAAGATCAATTGTGCAATATGTGAACGGGAAGTCATGTTGGCAAAATCAGAAAGCGGAATATGATAACTATTCCATTGGCCCATTACTGGAGTAAAGACAAGTTCATGCTCTGTGTCATCTCCACCCGCAAACGCACCGTCTGCACCAAAATCGACAAGTTTCACACGGAATACGTTCATATTTGGCGTCCAGATATCAACATGAAAAAAGTTCATATCAGTCGCGTCGATCATATTATCGCCAACAGTTTCAACACCTACAAAGTTTAACGCCGTATAAAGCTTCGTATCATTGCCTGCAATCTGAACTTCTTCTAAAGCAGCAGATGACCAATCGGTGCGCCATGTATTTACAGGAACATTGGTATATACGTTACTGAACATGCTGATCACGTTTGCAGCATCGATGGTTGGATCCGGAGCAGCCGTTGTTGGAGCATCCACCTGAACTTCTGTCATGCTGAAATAGATGTTGTCTACGAACAAAGTTCCTGAACCTGCAGGAGTTCCTGAAAAAATGAGCTGTGCGATATGACCGGTTGAAGTAAGACCTGCAAAGTCTTCAAGTGGAATATCATAGGAATTCCATACGTTCATGTCGGGAACAAAAGTAATTTCGTGCTCGGTGTCATCGCCTCCGGCAAATGCACCATCAGCTCCAAAGTCAACTAGTTTTACCCGAACGGTTGTCATATTTGGCGTATAAATATCAAAGTGAAACGTGCTCATTTCGCTTGCGTCGATCATATTCGGACCAACCGTCTCAATACCAACGAAATTTAGGTTTGTGTACTTCTTAGTGTCGTTTCCATTTACCTGAACATCTTCAAAATCTGCCACTGACCAGTCGGTTCTCCACGTGTCGACTGCGACATTAGTATAAGCATTGCTGAAAAGAGAGATGACGCTGCCTTCAGGATCTGTAGGCGTTGGGGCAGCCGATGTAGGATCTTGTGCAAAAGAAGGTGTTGCTACACATAGACCAAAGAACATTAAAGCTAATCGGGTAGTTTTTTTCATGAGTTTAAGGTTTAATTGTTTTACCTAAAATTAGCAGAAAAAAAGACATAATAATTAAATGGCAGCTATAAAAACTATACAGCTCAACAATTGTTTGCACCATTCATTTATCGCAACATGATAGTCGTCAAGGATATATCTGTAAGAGAAATTGTTGTGGTAATGTATAGGTGAATGAACACCATGCTGCGGCGGAGAAACAACTATAACGTTAGTAGGAAGATGATTGTATAGGAATTTTAAGATTCTTCCGCTGGCTCATCTTCGTCGAATTCGAGCCAATTTGCCTCTTCTATAAATTTGTCTACGAACAATTCTAATCGTTCTGTGACAACATCAGAAAAGATCAGCCTTTGAGTTTTGCTGATGCTGTTAGATATTCTCATGATCCTGGTTTCGTGCCTCGCTTTTAAGATTGCGTCGGCATCATCGATTATAAACATCTTCAGCCTGTTGACGTTGTAACCTGCTGATGAGAACATTTCACTTAGGCGATTTGGAGTTCCTATTAAAACATCGATTCCTGTGGAGATGTAGTTTTTGTCATAATCAATGTCGCCACGATCATGCACGCCGTAAACCTGCAGTGGATTTTCGCCTCCGAAATTTTCAAAGATCTTTTCAAGTTCGTGGACTTTTTCTTTTGTCTCCACGAATATCAATGCGCGTGGTGACTCCTCGGCTTCACTGGTCAGTTGCTGAAGAACATTAATTGCTATTGTTGTGCTTTTACCGCTTCCTTCAGGTGCGATTATAACACAGTCGGCGCCGCTTTTTATTAGTGAAAAGGTTTCCTGTTGAATTTCGTTAGCCTCTGTCAGTCCACATTCTGCCAGCGCTTGTTGAAGCTCCGGCTTTATTTTTTTTAATTTCATCAATGCTGATTATTTACTTGCAAAAAGCTGAACGTCATTTTCCGATATTTCATTACCGCCTAGAATTATCAGGCGTTCAACGACGTTTCGGAGTTCACGGATGTTTCCTGTCCAATCGTACTCTTTCAGAAGATTAATGGCAGCAGGAGAAAATTTCTTAGGAGCATTTCCGTGTTCTGTAGCAATATTTTCAGTAAAGTGCTCGATCAGAAGCGGAATATCGTCTCGCCTGTCGTTGAGAGCCGGAACTTTTATTAAAATTACAGCAAGGCGATGATAAAGATCTTCGCGGAATCTGCCCTCTGCGATTTCTTTCTTAAGGTCTTTATTGGTTGCAGCGACAACGCGCACATCAACCTTAATATCTTTCTCGGCTCCGACACGTGTAATCATACTTTCCTGAAGCACGCGCAGCACTTTTGCCTGAGCTGAAAGGCTCATGTCTCCGATTTCATCAAGGAAGATCGTTCCTTTATCGGCTGCTTCAAAACGGCCGGCACGATCTTTAACGGCTGATGTAAAAGCACCTTTAACGTGTCCGAATAATTCGCTTTCAATGAGTTCAGACGGAATAGCAGCACAATTCACTTCTACAAGTGGTGCGGCACAACGGCTGCTTTTTTCATGCAGCTGATGTGCCACAAGCTCCTTACCTGTTCCGTTTGGCCCTGTGATAAGAACGCGCGCGTCAGTGTGTGCTACTTTATCTATAATGTCTTTGATGTGGTTGATGGCTTCGCTTGTACCGATCATTTCGTAGTGCTTGCTGACCTTTTTTTTCAGGATCTTGTTTTCGACGACAAGCTGTTTTTTATCAAGGGCATTTCGGACTGTGTTTAGTAAGCGATTAAGATCAGGCGGTTTTGAGATATAATCAAAAGCTCCGAGCCGCATGGTATTGATGGCGGTTTCCATATCGCCGTGGCCTGAGATCATGACCATAGGGATTTCGGGCTTGATCTTTTTGACTTCTTCGAGGACTTCAACACCGTCCATTTTGGGCATTTTAATGTCGCAGAGTACAAGATCGTATTCGTTGTTTCGGATCTTTTCTAGTCCGATCAGACCATCTTCGGCTTCTTCGACCTGGTAAGTGTCGCTTTCTTCGGATAATATTTTGGTAAGCACCCGTCTGATTGAGGCTTCATCTTCTATTATAAGTATTCTTGGCATAATTTGATAGTTGAAAAGCTTAATGAAATCTGTGAGCCCTAGCCCCGATCGCAGTGGAAATCCTTTTTATTGCTTAATGGTAAATATACAAAACAGTGACGCAAACGGCAATAAAAAGATTGAAGTGAAGAGCGGGAATCAGCTTCTAATATCTCAGCCATTTATAAAGTTCACGGTATGTTGGCTTCTTGCCATACATCAAAATTCCAACGCGGTAGATCTTTGCAGCAAACCAAACCACGAGAAAAAATGTACCAAAAAGCAGCGCGACAGAAAGCAAAATCTGCCACATCGGAACGCCGAATGGAATCCGCATCAGCATTACGATCGGCGATGTGAATGGTATCATTGAAAAGATGGTCGCAACGTTCCCGTGCGGATCGTTAATGACAGTAAATATTCCGATATATACCGCGAGAATAAGCGGCATGATGATCGGAAGCATGAATTGTTGTGAATCGGTTTCGTTGTCGACCGCTGCTCCGATTGCAGCGTAAACTGAACTGTAAAGGAAATATCCTCCAACAAAAAAGACGATGAACGAGATGATCATCGTAGCGATCGGAAGGTTCCAAAGCTCATTTAAATATAGCTGCAGCGTGCTGACATCCTGTTGGGCAGCGGCCGTGATTTCAGGCGACATGCCGACCTGCGGGCCGAGGTTTACACCGAAAAAAGCTGATGCTGCAAACATTAAAACCACTCCTAGTATTGCCCAAATTACAAATTGCAGTATACCCGCAAGAGATGTTCCGATAATCTTCCCCATCATCAGGCGGAAAGGCGTAACTGATGAAATGATAATTTCGACAATCCGGTTGGTTTTTTCTTCGATGACGCTGCGCATGACCATGTTTCCGTAGATGATGATGAACATCATGATCAGGTAACCGAAAGCGCCGCCGATCGCGACTTTTATTTCGTTTAGCCCTTTTACGCTTTGCTCGCCGGTTGCTTTTGCAAGCGATACTGTAACATCAGCTGCAGCATTTTTGATTGCAATTGTATCTAGTCCGGCTTTTATATAATTCTGTTGTGTCTGCTTGCGTGCGATCACGTCTTCAATGTCGTCTATAAACGTCATTCCCGGGCTGTCGTTTGAAATGTAGCTGATCTTATCTGTGCTGTTGGCCACAGCCATGCTTTTTGGTATATGCAAAACCGCTTCGTATGTTTCTTTTTGCAGGCTATCGCGGAGTGTTTGCAGGTTTATGGACGACCGGTCGATGAACTTGTATTCTTCGTCGGAATGGAATTCGGATACGAACATGCCGCTTTCATCGTGGACTGCGATCAACTTTTGATCAGCTTTTAATGAGCTGAGATATGCTACGAGGACACCGATTCCGACAAATAGCAACGGACTTAGGAATGTCATCACGATAAAAGACTTGTTGCGTACTTTGGCGGTGAATTCGCGCTTGATGATTAGTGTAAGAATGCTCATGATTAGTCTTTAACTGTGCGGATGAATATATCGTTTACGCTTGGAATCTTTTCTACGAAGTGTGTAACCTGGCCGCGCTGCGTGAGCACCTGAAGCAGGTCATTTGGCGTTGCGCCGTTAAGCGAAACTTCAAGTTTTAGTTCGTCGTTTAGGGATTTGAAGTTGGTTTGGGTAAGCGTGAATTTCTGTGTGAGGTCATACATCAGTCCTTCAACATTGGATGTTAATATTCCAACTTGGAATGTATTCTCACGGAATTGACGCTTTACATCGTCGAGTTTCCCTTCGATGAGTTTGTTAGATTTGTGGATTAAAGCAATATCGTCACAAAGTTCCTCGACGCTTTCCATCCGGTGTGTCGAAAAAATAATGGTTGAGCCTGATGCTTTCAAGGCAAGTATTTCGTCTTTGATGATGTTGGCGTTGACAGGATCAAAACCTGAAAAAGGTTCATCGAAAATCAGAAGTTTGGGTTTGTGAAGAACAGTAACGACAAATTGGATCTTTTGGGCCATTCCTTTTGAAAGTTCTTCGATCTTTTTGTTCCACCAGCCCTGAATTTCGAAGCGGTCGAACCAATAGTCCAGTTGCTTTTTTGCTTCTGTTTTTGAGAGGCCTTTGAGTTGGGCAAGATATAGGCATTGTTCGCCGACCTTCATGCTTTTATACAAACCGCGTTCTTCGGGAAGATATCCAATCTCGCGCACATGCTTCGGACTGAGTATTTCGCCATCTAGCCTGACGCTTCCGCTGTCTGGCATTGTAATTTGATTGATGATGCGGATGAGAGATGTTTTGCCGGCGCCATTAGGGCCAAGTAGCCCGTAAATGCTGCCTTTTGGAACTGAAAGAGAGACTTGATTAAGGGCAGTGTAATCTCCGTATTGTTTCACGACCTTATCAACTTCGAGGATATTATTCATTCAAAATAATTTGGCAACAAAAGTACTCAAAATATGCCGCTGGAACTGAACTTACAAAAAAAACCCACCCTTATTTGAATAAGGATGGGAGGATTATTTTTGATGAGTTATTCCTTGATAAACTTTTTATTAAAACTTCCATTGGAAGTATTGATTTGTATCATGTAGATTCCTTTGCTGAGATTCTCTGTACTGACCCAAGGTTCATTACCGAGTTTTTTTGAGATAACCTGACCAACTAAATTGTAAATGGTATAATCAGTTATATTTACTTCCTCTTCTAAATTAATATTTAGCAGGTCTTTTACGGGGTTCGGGTAGATAACAAAATCGGTGTGATTTTCTGAAATAGCTGCTACATCCAGTACATTGTTGTTGAATCGCGTGAGTGCGAAATTTTTGTTGATTCCGTCAAAAGTTGTACCTGCTACTATAATCTTATTATCGGATTGTAAACCAATAGAAAACGCTTCGTTATAACCTGGATAAAATGAAGTAGTTATGCCATTGCTGCCGCCAAAATCCTCATCTAAAATTCCATCAGCGTTGATACGTTTAACTTTAAAGTCATTTGCAATTTGCTGAGCGTTATATTGAGATAATGCTATAATAATTTTATTGTCTGGTTGTAAATAAGCTGAATTTATCTGATTGTAATTATCTAAAGTAGAAGAAGCGATTCCGTTTAGTCCGTAAGCTGTATCTATTGTCCCGTTTGAATTATATCGAACTGATGTTAATCCTGCATTCGTTCCAACTAGAACAATTTTCCCATCTGATTGAACAAAATTTGAATATACATAACCTTGAACTGGTGCTATAGTTTCACCATTTATTCCAAAAGTCGGATCTAAACCTCCAACAGCGGTTAACCTTGTAGTAAAGAATTGAGTATTAAAACCCGATGAATATGAAGTGCCAGAAACTAAAATTTTACCATCTTGCTGAAATGCAAATTTTAGATCATAAGGACTATTGACAATATAATTTACAGAACCATTAGTTCCAAAAGCAGTATCAATAATTCCATCATTATTATACCGTTTAATGATGTGTTCATAATCTCCTGACGGCAAATAATTTGCGCTATTAAACAAAAGTTTACCGTCGATGGGATTGATTAAAGTGAAATTTCCCTGACTAGTAACTATTTTTCCATTCGTACCAAATGTGGTATCTAAGCTGCCGTCGGGATTGTATCGGATTAATTCATAAAAGATGTCATTTAAAAGTAAAACTGAGTAATAGGCATTCACTAAAATCTTACCATCTGTTTGAACAAAAGCATTCATAATTTCATATACATTTTCTCCAAAAACTGAGTACACTTTGCCCGAATCTCCAAATGATGTGTCCAAACTACCATCACTATTATATTTTGATAAAACTATATTCGAAAAATAAGCATTGTTAGGTTGTTTATAACGAGAAGTTCCTATAGCAATAATTTGATCATTTGGCAATACAAGTACTTTTTTTAATTCGTCTGTACTGTATTCAAATTTGGTAGTTACTATTCCATCTGTATCAAAAGTAGCGTCTAAAGTCCCGTTGAAGTTATATTTAACCAAACCAAAATCGCTAGCGTTTTGCTCTGATGATATTGAATTTCGAACCATTATAATTTTTGAATCTGATGTTACTGCTAAATTTTGAGCTATGTTGTAACCTGCATTCAGCGTATTAAATTCACCATTAATCCCAAATGATGTATCTAATGAAATATCAGAATTGTATTTTCTTATGACCGAATAATTGGATGGATTCCCGTCAGAAAAATTGACTAAATATTTACCATCTGCATCTTGAACAATTGACTTAATACCATAAAAACCATCATCGAGGAGTGAAAGGGCTTTACCATCACCATCAAAACTGGTATCTAAACTACCATTAGGATTGTATCGCACCAATCCAAAATTAGCTTCAGTATTATTTGAAGTAAATACTGTGCCTGCAACAGTAATTTTTCCGTCTGAGTTTGCAGATAGGAAAACGCCATAACTTGTCGTACCCGTTCCAAAAGGGGTTGTTACTTTACCGTCAGTATCAAAAGTCGTGTCTAAACTTCCATCGGCATTATATTTTGCAACTATCATTACGATTCCGTTTACGCCATTTGGGCTAAATGCACCTGCAGCAACAAATTTTCCGTCGGGCAAAAGTGCCATTGATGTTAGTCCTGTCCAACCGGTGCCAAATGATGTTACTACGGTGCCATCAGTTCCGAAAGTAGTATCTAAAACACCATCTTGGGTGTAACGTTCAAATGCACTACTTGGATAATTGATTCCACCTACATTTACATAACCACCTATACCAATAATAAATTTTCCGTCTGGTAGAACTTTTAAATTTTCTTTCACAGTTCCAGTTTCAATAGAAACTTTACCTCCTATACCAAAAGTAGCGTCAATTGATCCGTCGGCATTAAATCTGGTAATCAAAGTACCAATAGCCGCATTATCAATACCGTAAGTACCAACAACCAAAAATTTAGCGCTATCAAGTAAAACTAATGAAATGATATTATTTTCAACATGACCTTGATTAGGCATCTCAAACACTCTTGGCACCGTTTTTCCATTTACACCAAAAGTGGTATCTAAAGTACCATTTGGGTTGTATCTGGCTAAAGCAAAATGTGTGCTTCCATCAAATGTCTGGCACGATCCACCAACAATTACTTTTCCATCAGGTTGGATAACAACCGCAGTTGGTTTGTTATCGTTAGAACCAAAGCCAGTAACTACCTTTCCGTTTAAACCAAATGAGGGATCTAATTCTACAGGCTGCGGAAATAGGGACACGGAAAATAAAAGTAGCGTAAGGAGTACTGTTTTTTTCATGCTAAGTGTTTGACAATTAATTACGTAAATATATATATAAAACAGTACGTCAAACATCTAACAAAAAAAAACCCACCCTTATTTGCATAAGGATGGGAAAAATTGCTATGAAAAAGAAATTACTAGTTACCTACTAGTAACATTCCAAATGTAGAAAATAAATTTTTATCAAGAAAACATATCTTTAACTTTTTCGAAAAAAGATTTGTCGGTTTGCTCCGGATTTGGAACAAAATTCTCATTATTCAGGTTCTTTTCGAAAAAATCCTTTTGTTCACGTGTCAGTGTTTTTGGCGTCCATACGTTAATGTGGACGAGCAGATCGCCGTTTCCATAACCGTTTATACTCGGCACACCTTTACCCTTGAGCCTTAGTATCTTACCGGACTGAATTCCTTCTTCGAGCTTGATCCTGACTTTACCGTTAACCGCTTCAATATCTTTTGAAACACCAAGAACTGCCTCACTGATGCTGATGTACAGATCCAGATGAAGGTTTTCACCTTCGCGTTTAAGAGTTGAATGTTCTATTTCCTCGATGGCGACGATCAAATCACCCGGAATTCCGTTGCCCGGAGCGTCATTACCTTTATTTGAAACTTTGAGCTGCATTCCGTCGACAACACCTGCAGGAATTTTGATTGATACCGTTTCATCTTCAGAAATCATTCCGAATTGATCAGCTTCTTTAGGCTTGCTTTCGATAATCTGGCCTGAACCGCTGCATGTTGGGCACGTTGATGCCGACTGCATTCTTCCTAAAATCGTGTTGGTCACGCGCATTACTTGTCCTTGTCCGTTGCAGGTAGAACATGTTTTGTAGCGCACGCCTTTGGCCTGAACTTTACGTTTGACCTTTATCTTCTTTTCGACACCGTTGGCTATTTCTTCGAGTGTCAGTTTGACCTTTATCCGGAGATTGCTTCCTTTGACGCGTCGCTGACCGCCGCCGCCGCCGCCATTAAATCCTCCAAATGCACCGCCGAAGATGTCGCCAAACTGGCTAAAAATGTCATCCATATTCATACCGCCGCCACCGCCGCCGTATCCTTGTGGACCGTCGAAAGCCTGGTGACCGTATTGATCGTACTTCGCTTTTTTATTTGGATCACTTAAAACCTCATACGCTTCTGCGGCAAGCTTGAAATTCTCTTCCGCCGCTTTGTCGCCCGGATTCTTATCGGGGTGAAATTGGATTGCTTTCTTGCGATAAGCTTTCTTGATCTCTTCCGGAGTCGCGCCTTTGCTGATGCCTAATATGTCGTAAAAATCTTTTTTCATTTTTCTATTGATTAAGCAGCATTATTGCCCGATGACCACTTTTGGAAACCTGATTATTTTATCGCCAAGTTTATAACCTTTTTCAAGAACATCGACGATTTTACCTTTAAGTTCGGGTGATGGTGCCGGAATTTGGGTTATTGCTTCGGCAAAATCAGCATTGAATGTGTCTCCGATCCTGATTTCGACTTCTTCCAGCCCTTTTGAGGTAAGCGTCGATTTTAATTTTTCGTATATAAGTTCAACACCTTTAACAAGTGATTCTTCTTCAGATTTTCGAATTTCTACCAATGCGCGGTCAAAGTCATCGACAACCGGCAGAATCGCCTGTAAAACTTCCTGATTGGCGGTTTTAAAAAGCTCAAGACGCTCTTTAGCCGTTCTTCGCTTATAGTTTTCGAACTCGGCAAAAAGACGTAAAAATTTATCTTTTTCTTTTTCAAGATCGGCTGCCATGGTATCCTCAACAGGTGTTTCTTCGGTTACCATTTGCTCACCATTAGCGTTTGCATCCAATGTAGCGTCATCTAATTCCTGTTCTTTCTCAGTATTTTCAGTAGTCATCCCGGCTTTATTTTTAAAAATATTAAATTTCATCTTGCCCCGACGCTAACAAACTTGTTGCCATTCCGCCTGCTGTGCCAAATTGTCACACAAATTATCGCGCCGATAACAGTAATACGATTTTAATACAATTTTAAGAGACAAGTATTCTTTTTTATTATGTTTGCTTCTCTTATACCAACTAAAATGATAAACAAATTATTATTTCTCGCTGTCTTTTGCACTGTCATGTCACTGACAACTTCGTGTAAGGACGAAAAACCTAACAACTCTACCGCAGCAACCGAAGCAGGAAAGGCTTCCGAAGGAGCAGAAAGTTACATAGTTGACACGGCAGGTTCTGTTATAGAATGGGCAGGTTCAAAGCAAATTGCGAAACATAGTGGGACAATTAAGCTTTCGGGCGGAAATGTCTTTGTGAATAACAATGTTTTGGAGAGCGGCAACTTTACTATCGATATGAATTCGATCACAGTAGAAGATCTGAAAGCAGGTGACGGAAAAGAAGATCTTGAAGCACACTTAAAGGGCCTGAATCAGGAAGCGGATGCTGATCATTTTTTTAACATTAAAAAATATCCGGTTAGTCGCTTTGAAATAACGAAGGTATCAACTGAGAATGGCAAGGCGACCGTGGAAGGCAACCTTACTATTAAGGAAACAACTAAAAATATTAAGTTTCCAGCGACTATTGTGGTTAATGGAAATACTATTTTGATGGTGAGCGATGTTTTTGAAATCGACAGGACATTGTGGAAAGTTAACTACGGATCAAAATCAGTGTATAGTGATCTTAGCGACAAGTTCATCGAAGATAACATTGAACTAAAAGTTACATTGAAGGCTTCGAAATAATTATTAATTCAATTTTCCCTTAAAGCTTCGTTCACACGAGGCTTTTTTATTGAAGTAAATCTTTTAACGCCTGATCAAGTTCAGGAAACTGAAAGTTAAATCCCGCGGCAGAAATCTTTTTTGAACTAACAAATTGACCGCTAAATAGCAGTTGGTGCATTTCACCAAGAAGCAGGTTCATCGCAAATTTGGGAATGTTTGGCAGAATAATCGATTTTGAAAGGGTTTTGGCAATTGATTTAGTCAGAACTTCATTTGATACCGGATTTGGTGCAACAGCATTGTAAACTCCTTCGAGCTGATGCTGCAAGGCATAAAAGTACATTTGCGCAAGATCCCTGACATGAATCCATGACTGAAATTGTTTGCCTGAACCAAAGGCTGCGCCAATGCCCAGTTTTATCGGTTTCGCCATTTGCGGAAGTGCTCCGCCACTGTCAGATAGCACAAGACCGGTTCTTAGTTTACAAACTTTGATGCCAATGCGGTCAAACCTGTCGACGCCTGCCTCCCATTTTTCGACAACGTTGCCTAGAAAATCGGTTGCTTTCTCACGAGAATCTTCGGTGTAGATTTTAGTCAGGCTGTCAGGATAGATTCCGATTGCTGATGCAGAGACAAATTGTCGGACCTGGTTCGGGTTATTTTTTAAAGTGTTGAATAGAAGATTGGCTGAAAAGATCCTGCTTTCGATAATTTCCTGTTTATAGGAATCGGTCCATCGCCCGTCAATTGAAGCGCCGGCAAGATGAACAATAGCATCAACACCAATAAAGGCGTTCTCGTCCATTATTCCCTTATGCGGATCCCAATAAAATCCTTTGAAATTGTTTTCGCTTTTAATTTTATCTTTCGATGTCGACAGGTAGTGTACATCAACATTGTTATGATGCAGAATAGAAACGAGTTCACTACCTACTAATCCGGTCGCGCCGGTTATTAAAACTCTCATGTTTTTGTTGGTCACCCGGAATGTCGGGATCGTCCAAATTTACATTCGCACCGAACTAATCCAATGTTAATTAAGGCATGTTTAACGGATGTTGAGTAGTTTGTTTAGCTTTTACAGACCATTGGAATTCCATTTCTGCGACGAGTTCTCCTTTATCGTTTACAGCGGTGCTTTTCAACCATACGAGTTGCCCTTCATTGGTTTGAATTGCACGCTGAATCGTTTCGGAGATTAGTGCGCCATCTTTGCACGTAAATATAATTTTGCCTGTTGCCTTTTTAAAAAACTCAGCTTTATTAGCGACAACCAACATTGATATCTGTGCCTTTGAACGTTTAATTTCTACAAGTACCAAAGCACCTGTACTTAGCTCAGCTGCCATTGCCTGCACCGCGAAATACATCGAGCGAAACGGATTTTGATTTATCCAGCGATGTTTTACAGCTGTAATGCATTCCGTGTTGCTGATCTTTTCTACGCGTACTCCACAAATGTATGCTGCCGGAAGTTTGTTAAGGAGGAAAAGGTTTATCAGTCGTGGCGTGGCTTCCATGGGTGGTTTTTGTAAATATACGATAATAAATCAAAAAGGCATTTTGTTAAAATATTGTTAACTTTTACTACTATGTAAAACATGATACCGTCTTAAAGATATATATTTGCCTAAGATAATACTATATACTTCTACTATGGAACCTTCAAACAAACTAACCGCAGCATTAACGCACCTGAGCATTCTGACCCAGTACTTTATTCCGTTTGGCAATTTTCTATTCCCGATTCTCATTTGGACCGCTGCACGAACAAAATCGGAATTTGCAGATCACCACGGAAAGCAGGCGATTAATTTTCAGCTAAGCATTCTTTTGTATAGCATTGTTTTATGCCTGATCGCAATTCCGGTGCTTTTATATTCTGTATTTAACAACGTGGCGTTTTCAGAAATTATTAATAACGAGAATGCTTTAGACAACATCAGCATGGCCAATATCACAGGTATTGCTACAATTGCCATTATCGCAGTATTTATTTTAATCTTACTGAAGATATTTGAATTCTTTCTTGTGGTCTGTGCCTCGGTTAAGGCTGCTAGCGGAGAAAGATTTTATTATCCATTGACGATACCGTTTATCGGAAAATCTTCACCGGAACAAGCTGATGAAATTCAGCATCACGAAATAGTGCAGCAACCGCAGCCCTGATGGAAGCGGCATCCTTTT
>DASWND010000041.1:0-29087 GCA_036399435.1 Flavobacterium sp. | reverse complement strand
TTTTTTTATTGTCGGCCACGTGGAGAAATTGGTAGACTTGCCAGCTTGAGGGGCTGGTGTTCGAAAGGACGTGTGGGTTCGAATCCCATCGTGGTCACTTTTGGAATTGATTATTCGGCAGTTCAACAATTCATCAGCATTTAGTCAGCGAGTGATTAGATGCTGTTTTTTTTTTGCTGTTCAATTCCTAAAATCCAAATCTTGTACATTAAATAATTTTTGCATCCAAACGCTGTTTATTTAGAATGAAAAATCTTCTTTTGAAGGCTTATAGTTAGCCCAATCTATATCTAGTGTTATTGCGAGCACCTTTTCGAATGTTTTAAGCGACCTGGGTTTAGTTATAAAGTAGTTAGCACCCGCTCTCCAGCACAAACTGATTACAGCTTTATCCTCATGTTCAGATAAAATGACAATTGGAATTTCCTGGTAAATCTTTTTTGCACGAATATTTCTGATAACATCCACACCAGTGCCTACGTGCAAATTATAATCAAGATATATAATATCGGGTTTTATTTCTATCTCCATTGCAGATATCATTACAGCAGGATCAAGAAAAAGGTGAACGCTTGCGCCGCAATCTTCTGCGGCAATTTTAAAGAACTCTAAATCATCTTCATTGTCATCTACATAGAAAACTGTCTTCATGATGGACCTTAATAATAATTATTAACCACTACAATTATCTGCAATATTTTCATGCATAGGTATGCAAAAAGGGTTGCTATTTCCTTTAAATATTAACATACCTCTACAGCGATTTGCAATCATGCTACGCAGGTCCATTGCGAAACATAGCTCCTCTGCAAGAAAATTATGAACCTAAATTCATTAAATGAAATTTACGGAATTTGTCAATACTATTCTCATTTTTTCCTCCACGTCATTGAAAAAAATATATAATTAGTCTCGGATTGTGTACTCAATCAAGTTTAAAGTTTCGGCTAGAATTCCGATTTGCATTCTCTTGATTTAACTGCGTCTGAATATCAATATTTTACGAAAGGAGTAAATCCAGATTGCAGACTTTTAAATGTAAGATGGCCGCTTAAGTTTATAATCCTTAAACAGCGTAAGTAATGTTAAGACGTATAAAATGTCTCCTTTTTTATTAAATAAATTTAAAAGGAACTAAGTTTTTAACGTCGCAACAAGTAGACCCATCCAGATTTTGCTTCTCCCGAAGCTAGCTCGACAAGATAATAATACGTTGCACTTGGCAGTTGATTACCTCGAAAGTCCTGGCCTCGCCAATAGTTTTGATTGCCTTGCTGTTCGAAAACAGTGATGCCATACCTATTAAATATTTTGACTTTATCAACATCAAGTCCACTTAAGTCAAATGAATCATTAGATCCATCGTCATCCGGAGAAATACCCTGTGGAATTCCGCAGTATTTTATTAAAATTGAAACTGACGATTCATCAGAGGAACAAAATCCTGTCACAGAGTATTTAAATTCGTACAGCCCGGGTAAAACATCAGTGGTCTCCCATGTGCCGTCGGTGAAATTACCTCCGGCAGTTTCCTGCGTCCAGATTCCGCTATCACTATGAGGGCCTTCCAAAAGCTGATCGAGGTTAATTATCCCTGCGGGATTACAAAATTCGGCAGTGACATCAGCCCCAGCCTGCGCCTGGCTTCCTTCGGAGTTAATCTCAAAGGTAAGTTCCTGATCAACGCATGAATTGATGTTGTTGTATACCAATACTGCATGATAAACTCCGGCATCTGTGACAGGATCGAAATCGGAAATCTCTAAAGTGTTTGTCGTGCTTAAAATATTTCCATTGTCATTTTCTTTCCACCACAAAAAATCAAGAAATGACAGGTTTGGCAACGTCAAGGTAGCGTCTTCTCCCTCGCACAAATTTTGAGGCTCTATCGACAAAGCAATAGGGATGGTGATATCGTAAACGTGGTTCAAAATGTTCCCACAGCCATCACCAAGCTGGAAATTATAGACGCCGGTTGTGAGACCTGAAAATAAAGAATTGTTTCCATTAATTATTTGGAATGGCTGGCCGTCTTTTTCCGTAATGCTGTACTGAAGTGGCGCTACACCTACGGCCTCCACCATCACTTCTGATACTCCATTACCACATGCAAACGGATGAACTCCAATGATAGCAGGAACGCCTGAGAAATCAAATTCGTAAAGTATCTCCTCGCACGTCACTTCGTCGTTACCATTGATATTGGAGGAATAAATTTTTAATATCCGAAAGTGTCCGGTATAATTAAGATTTAGATTGTTGGTATGATTGATAAGCTGATATTCTGTAGGACTAGCTGGAACCGACAACCATTGCTCCGTTACATCGTTCCATTGTTGAAGGTAATAAAATGGCTGGGAACTTATCAGCGGGTTATCAAACGAACTTTGATGATCAAGATTTACGTTGAACGTTGAACAGCCCGGCTCTATCGATACCACGGTGTTGTAAACATGATTACCAATTAAATCTATTGTTGTAGTTTGGGCTTGTCCGCAGTCATCCACCGTGTTTATAACATAAGTTCCTTCTGCTAATGGGCCCATCTGTAAATAATCTGTGTTATTAATAAATTGTCCGACATTCTCCGGCAGTGAATTTGGGTATCCGGCAGGTGCTGAAATCAAAGTTGCCTGCTCGATACCGGCCGCCGCATTGTACATCTGGAATGAGCCATATCCTGTTTCACAACCGATTTGTTGCAATATTACATTTGGTGCCGCCACAGTCGGAACATACTGAATTAAAATACTATCAGTTGCCGTTCGTCCACATGAATCAGTTATTTGAACTAAATATACTCCTTCAGGCAACTGCACATCCGGGTTGTAGTACTGGGAATATTGCGTAAACGGTCCTGGATGATTATCGTTGTAAATTATTGGGTTGAAGCCTGCCGGTGCTGACAAAAATGTAACTGTAAACGGTGAAGTACTATAATTATTGATATAAACTACTAATGATTTATCTAAACAATCCATTCCAGTAGCCGACAACGTGACACCTGCAACCGGGTGAAAGGTGCGTGGCTCGCTGACAAAGACGTTACCGCAATTATCCACCGCAGTAATGACGTAGGAATAAGTTTGGTCATAGGTAACTGGAATAATCTGGGAGATGCTTTGCGCAGTTGATCCCGATGCTATAACATTCGTAAAGTTAAAAGGGCTACCCGTCGCTGGTGTTACTACGTATGTTACTGTAACTGGATATGCTATTGCAGCACCGGGCTGCTGTCCAATATCAAGATTGTCTATTGCTTCAATACTGTTGCAAGTATTGAGGATTGTAGATTGGTGAATAATATTAATAAACGGCGTAGATGCTGCAATTGTATGATTCTGCGCAAGGGCATCGCCACAAATGTCGTAAACCCTGATCTGGTAAGCTCCTGGCAAAAGATTTAAAAAAATGTTTGAAGTTTGAAGCGGCCGAATTTCAGGTCCTGAAAAGAGTTCATAACCAGCTACATTGCCAGAAGTGACAGTTGCAGTGATAACGCCGTCGTCACCACAAAGCGCATTTTGTGCGCTTACGGAGTATTGCAGGTCATCGGTGTTATCTAGTATAGTTACATCCTCTTGTTCAAAACTGCTGTTACTGCCAACCGTTTGAGTTGCAACGACACGGTACTGTCCTGCAACTAACCCTGTCAGCGTCAAACTGCTTAGAGTAGCGATTGGACTGTTAAAATTTGGACTCTGGAAAATAGTATATATAATTTCAGCTCCCGCTGCTGTTCCCGAAACAGAAAAGGATAGCGCACCGTTTCCCGAGCAAGTTTCATTTAAAACCTCGACGGTTAGCTCAAAGTTTGGAAGCTGCGCATTCGATTCCGTTATACAAAACAGCAACAAAAGTGTCAAGAGTACTTTCATACCAATAAATAAAGTTGTTAAATATTGGTCTAATGTACATGGAATGATTTATTTAACAACCTATTATTGAATAATTTCAATTTAGGGTTCGCTGATTCGTGAATTCTTTTTTTTGTTAATTCATTTACTTGGCCACGGAGAAGGAATAATCAAGGTCACTTAAAAGCAACAAAAGGACATTAGTGCAGTTTCACCTATTCTGTAATCTATTTTTATTTGTATAGTAAACCTAAAAGTTTTCCATTTAAACATCCTCTGTTAAATCATCCGTTCCGTTCGATAATGGTTTAAACTTACTGTTGTCTTCATTCAGGCGAACCAAAAATTTCTTGAGCCTGTTTATGTGCATGGCAGTATCGTCAATTCTACGTTGATACAAAGAGTACAAGCCAGCCTCTGGTTCGTCAGGGCGGTTTGCACGTAATTTCAGTAAATTTAGTTTCTCTTCAAGCATTCTTATCGATACCCAAATTGACTCTTCAATTTTTTCCTCCTGAATATCATGAAGTAATGACTCGGTATAAACATGTCCTGTATGACATCGATATCTGTGCACAGGATCATTCTTAATCGACCATAAGCCTCCGCCGCATTCGGGACATACAAAGTCGCTATGGTCTGCAATTTGCGCTAACTGATCAATTTTACTTGTCATTTTTTCTGTTATTTCCGCTTCTATTTTTATATCCTCGGGAATAGGTACAGCCGGGGGAAGCTCCCGCTCGGTCATGGCAGTCAAGATTGATGAGATTTCAGTAGGCGAACCTTTGAAATCAACTTCCATCTTGTTAAGTACGCTGTTGGGCATATCTGAGTATTCAGCGTCGTCAGGATTCTGAACAATACATCGCCCACCGGTTCGTTTAATCGCAAACATTCCTGAAGTACCATCTTCAAGAAGTCCTGTAAGGATCACTCCTATAGCTCTATTTCCAAAATTAACTGCTGCCGATCGGAATAGCACATCGATAGAAGGGCGGTATTTATTTTCATGCGGACCTTGATTAACTCGTAGTACATTTTCTGTCACCATAAGCTGATGGTCCGGTGGAGCAATATAAACATAGCCTTTCTTTAAGGCCATTCCGTCTGCTGCAACGCGGCACTTCAATGAAGTGTGACGCTGAAACAATTCCGAAATATTTACGCTGTTAGATTTCCGTGATATATGGAGTACTATGACAACCGCTGCGTCAATAGAGCCGTCGAGGCCTTTAATAATATTTTGCAGCACGGGAAAACCACCAGCCGAGGCACCAATAACTATTATATTTTTGAACTCACTCATTTTAGTCATATGTTATTCCCTAAGTTATGAAATAGGTAACTAAGTTCTTCAATTTTTAGCTATTAATTAAGGCTAACATAATATTCGCATAGGTAAATACTATTTTAATTCAATGGCCTGAAAACTATAGCAAACTTTTTGAAAGCAATATTGGTACGCTAATTGACTATCGCATTTGAGCCCGCATAACAATTATAATTAGAAGCAATGGAAGACCGAGAATTTCTCTTATCAGCAGAGTCACTGGCCAATAATCATCCCGATGATAGTTTGGCAGTTGCATATCTTGAAGCGTTTTATCAAGAGCCACAAGATCTGGTCAAATGCAAAAACCTGGCGTCTCAGGTCATTCTGAAACTACTAGACGTAAAACCCGAACAAAACGAAAAACCATCGATTTTATAAAATAGAGATTTCTAATATAAAATCGTACTTTTGTTTAACTCATAGCAGTTAAACATGAACAATATAAAAACTATTTTTAGTATTAAAGACCTTGAAAATCTATCAGGCATTAAAGCCCATACCATTAGAATCTGGGAAAAAAGATACCATGCACTTGAGCCGATGCGAACTGCATCCAATATTCGTTTTTACGATATAGCGGCACTTCAAAAGCTGCTAAACATCAAGCTTCTTCACAATCACGGGTATAAAATCTCGAAAATTTCTAAACTGGAAAACGATAAAATCCGCCAGCTTGTTAACGAAATTACATCTAATAAGAACAGGAACGTTCATGTAATAAGCGCGCTAAAAGTGGCGATGATGAATTTTGATCAGGCTGCTTTTCTTAAACTTGTGGACACTTTAGCAACCGAAAAATCATTCAGGCAGATATTTTACGAAGTATTCTTTCCTTTGCTCGAAGATCTGGGATTCCTTTGGCAAACCGAAACCATAACTCCCGCGCATGAGCATTTTATCTCATACCTTGTTAAACAAAAGGTATTGGTCAATACTGAGCTTGTTCAGAGACTACAACCTACACAACATCAAAAAAGATTCGTGTTATTCCTGCCATTGCATGAAGTTCATGAACTTGGACTTATGTATATAAATTATGAATTGCTGTCACACGGTTTTAGCTCAATATACTTGGGCGAAAGCGTACCACTAAGCAGCTTGAGAAGTATTAAAGATCACTTTGGAAACGTTATCTACATTTCATATCTTACCGTTGCACCCGCGCGTGAGGAGATCATAACTTATTTAAAAGAAATTAAGCAGGATATCTTAGATGCAAATTCTCAGCTTTGGATCCTAGGACGACATACTGAAAATCTTGATCCGGTTGCACTTCCTGAATCTGTCCGTTCATTTACTTCAATATTGGAGTTGGTAAATGAGGCAGCTAAGTATAAAGATGAATAAAAAAAGCACCCGGGCGAGGTGCTTTTAAATTTCTATTTTTTCATAAGTATATCCTGAAAAGGCTTTAGCTGCTCCAGGTTCACATTTGAATGTTTCATCGCGTCTATCATTGTCATGATGCTGGTCGGATTCATATCTTTACCCAGTATCCGCGCGACTGCAAAGCCATTTTCCTCATTACTAGCAAAAATTACAAACTCCTTAATGTCATCTTCGGTACCGACGAAACTAACCGAAACACCATCTTTGCCTTTGCCAAATTTCATTAATGGCTGATATTTCTCATCCTTTAATATCTCGACAACTTTCGTTTTCTCGACTTCGTAGCGCGATTTGTTGGTTTCGTCTAATTTAAATGCGAGCACGTTCATCTTGTCGAAAGTTGCCAATGCACTCTTCTGATCAGCAGTAAGATTGTTTTCGTTGATATTTAAAATAGAAGGTGAAACATCTACCGAGACAAAGTCACTATCTTCAGTGCTCTCTACAAAGTATTTTTGAAGAGAAGGTTCACGGTTGCATGCTGACATCGTAACCAGCAACATTAGTAAGATAAAATTAGAAGCTTTCATAGGTTTACTTTGAAGAGTTAGCTTTGCTCTTACCTGCTTTTTTTAGATTTTCGCCTCCGGGCAATTTTAATTTGTCGGTTAGTAATGAGATGTCATTAAGGTCAAAGTCGCCTGTCAATGACATTAGAACTGTTTCATTCTTACCTGAACCTTCCATAAACATTAGCAGCTCTCGCACTTGCGTTGCACCGGCACCAGATTTCACCATTATCTTAATGTTTCTTCCTTGTTCGCTGATTCGCATTAATTCTTCCAGCCCTGCGGTTTTAATATATTTCTCTGCGGTGGCCTTCATGTCAGATGTTACTCTGGTACTTGTTGTAGTAAAAACTTTCAGGTTGTTCAGCTTTTTAATCAAATTCAGGTACTGTTGCGATTCCTGATTCTTAACATTCCCCATCATTTCAAACATTTTCTTGTTTACAATGACCGATGTTACATCATCCTGTCCATCAAATTTGTCAAATGCTGTCTGCGCAAAAATGAGACTTGGCAATAAAGCTAGTACAACTGTAATAAATAACTTTTTCATAATAATTTTTGTGTTTAATTTTTAAAAATTCGGTCTTTTGATTCTTCGTATTCACCAACATACTCTACACTATTGACGCCTTTGTTGACGTTTTTAGACAACAACATCAGAGCCTTTTGAGTTTCCAAAAACGCTTTTTCCGGATCATTATAGGTTCCAAGGTCCTGCTGTTCATTCAGATAAGCATACGTTCCGACACCAAACATCACAACAACTGACGCAGCTAGTGAAAGCCACGTATTGGCATTTCTTTTTTTTACGAGTTTCTCCCTTAATTCTTCTTGTTGTGCATCCTTAAAATATCCAAAGATTACTCGATACTGCTGCAGATGTGGTTCAACTTCGTCCGAGGTAAAATAGGCTCTAAGTTGTTTTTCTTCCAGTAGGCTTGTTTCTCCTTCAAAATATTTTTCCAGTAAATTTTCTATTTTATCCAATTCCATAACTGTGTGTTTTAATCATGTTTTCTCTAATCGTCTTCCTTGCTCTCGAAAGTGCCACTCTAATAGCAGTTTCATTCATTTCCATAATTTTTGCAATCTCATCAAAATCGTACTGTTCGATATCTCGCATCTGAACTATTAATTTTTGTTGATGTGGCAGCGCATCTATAATTTTTTCTGCCCATCTCCAGCTATCTGCATCCTCAACTTTTTGCTGAAGGCTTGGCTCCCGGTCAGTATAGTTGCTGTGGATGATCTTTAAATTTGAAGCTCTTTTCGACTTTAGCTGATCAAGGCAAAAATTCTTTGTCATTGTCATTGCCAGAGCTTCAACACTGTTGTACTTACTTAGATTATCCTTATTGACCCACAGTTTAGTTACGATTTCCTGCGTTGCATCTTCAGCTTCTTCTACGCTAATCAGCATCCTTTTTGCGAGACGGTACAGCTTGCCTTTAAAAGGCGCAATCATGTTAGTGAAAGCTGCGTGGTCCATGTTTGTTTGGTTGTTGGTTCTTAGTTCCAGACGAGGCATGTTTTTATTTGTTACATTGAAACCTAAAATAAAATTTCCACTGTAACTTTACGTTTATCGATTATATACAATATTATGAAAAACCTACTTAGAGCATCCATATTTCTTTTTTCCTTTCTATTTGTACTTCAGGGCTGTGATGAAAAAGATGATCTTGAAGTTCCATCAGATGTTGAAGTTCAGGATTTTGTCTGGAAAGGCATGAACCTTTTCTATCTATGGCAGGAAGATGTTCCTGATCTTGATGATGACCGATTCAGCTCGCAGGATGATCTTAATGAATTTCTGCGTGAATATCCTGATCCGATTGACCTTTTCGAGCATCTTCGAGTAGATCCTTCGATTGACAGGTTCAGTGTGATATATAGCGACTACCGTATCTTAGAAGGAGTGTTGACAGGAACCGCGAAAAATAACGGCATCGACTTTGGCCTCCGTTTAAAATCGGGAAGCACGACAGATGTCTTTGGATGGGTTCGTTATATTTTACCTAATTCAAGTGCCTCTGCTGCCGACATACAACGTGGAGATATATTCTATGCAGTCAACGGAATTCCTCTTACGGTGTCAAATTATCAGTCGTTGCTGGCGAATGACACCTACACTCTCAACCTTGCAGATTATGATAATGGAAATATAACTCCAAACGGTCAGTCAGTCACGGTTACTAAAACTGAATATTCCGAAAATCCCGTTCTAATCACTAATGTTTATGAATCAGGTTCACATAGAATAGGTTATCTGATGTACAATGGTTTTTATACAGGTTACGAAAACCAACTGAACGCTGCCTTTGGACAGCTTGCTTCTCAAAATATAACCGACCTTGTTCTTGATCTTCGTTATAATTCGGGTGGATCAGTCGCTACCTCAACAAGACTTGCAAGTATGATCACCGGACAATTTACCGGGCAGTTGTTTGCAAAAGAACAATGGAATTCAAAATTACAGGCCCATTATGAAGAAGATAATCCCGAAAGCCTGATGAACAATTTTACTTCAGAATTGGGTAATGGCGGTGCTATCAATCACCTAAATCTGAACCGCGTCTATGTGCTGACCTCAAGAAGTACAGCATCGGCGAGCGAATTGGTCATCAACGGCTTGGAGCCATATATTGATGTTATTCAGATTGGTGATTTGACCACAGGAAAAAACGTCGGTTCTGTTACTTTATATGACTCACCTGACTTTGGCCCGGAAAATAAGAATCCCGATCATAAGTATGCAATGCAGCCTTTAGTTTTGAAGATCGTGAATAAAGACAATTTTGGTGATTATTTAGGCGGACTCGTACCTGATCACCTAGTAATTGAAAATTTAGCAGATCTTGGTCAATTAGGCAATGAAAATGAGGCGCTTTTCTCTACTGCAATCGGACTCATTACAGGATCTGCGAGAAGGATGCGGCAAAGTCAGCAGGAAACTGAAGTACATTTCTCAGATTCCAAATCATTAAATAATATCCAGAATCAAATGTTTGTCGACAAGGTTCCGAAAGGAATGCTAAAGAGATATGAATAACAAAAAAGGCTTTCCGGAGAAAGCCTTTTTTTAGTTAAAATAAAATCCATTCGGTCCAAGACCAACCGGTATTTCATCAATCATTTCACCCGAAGTCGAATAGATAAAGATCTTGCCGTCTGAAGCAAAATCATCCGCCGCTTCACTGATATATATTCTATTCCCATCAACGGCAAAGCCATATCCGATATATAATGAAGTAGAATTTGTGTTGACAAGTGGAACATCTGTAACCTGATCAGCATTTACCTCGACCGAATAAATTCTTGGGCCCACAGTAAAATACATCCGGTTCTCTGCTACATCAAGATTTGATGCATTACCCATTGTTGAAGGAAAAACAATTTCTTCAATTATTTCATTGGTGTCTGTATCAATCTTTACGATTTTGCTGTTATCGGAAAAACTCCCGCACAAAACATACAAAGTTCCGGCACGCTCCTCAAGTGAATTTGGTGCAGTTCCCACGGTGATTGTTTCATTGATGGTTTCATTTACAGGATCAATAACTGTGATTTTATTTCCGCTTCCGAACGACCCACTTGTCACATAAAGCTGGCCGTCTGCCTCAACAATCCTCTCTGCATAATCATTAATGTCAATCTGGCCAACAACGGTGAGCGAATTTAGATCTACAATGCTAACAAAATCATCAGTACTGCTTGTAAAGGAGTTTAAATTTGTCACATATGCTTTTCCGTTGTAAGCTACACCATATCTAGGAACTCCAAACCCTGTAGAAATGGTTGCGATATATTCAAATGTATTTCGGTTTACGACAGTTATTTTATTTGAGCCATTTGAAATAATAAATGCTCTCTCACCTTCGAAAAAGATCGACTGTGTGTATTGTCCTAAATTATTTTCGTCACCATTGACAGTGCCAAAAATATTTTGTTGAACGGTCGTCAGGTCATTGTTAATATATGTCACCTCGCCGGTTCCGCCTTCGTTCAAAACAAGTATTCCGTTGTCGTAGCTTCCCAAAGGTGCTTGTGTGTTGTCATCTGATTCACATCCGACAAATGCTATTGCTGATGCAAAAATGAAAGTTTTCAAAAATTTGTTTAAGTACATATAGTTATAGTTTAATATTTAAAAAGATGTTGAAATTCCGTCCCGGATATATTCGCCCTTCGGTAACCTGATATTGTTGGTCAAAAATGTTTTGTGACCTCAACCCTACTTCGCTGTGGACATTTTTTTTTACAATAATATATGAGATGCCTAAATCTGAAACAGCATAAGGATCCATTTTGTAAAGTGGATTGTTATCGGTTCTTGTAAACACTGCTCCATTAAAAACCAGCCGATAGTTGACCGACAGCTGTTTGTATTTATAAATTGTATTTGCTAAAAACTTATGAAATGGCACGTAGATCAACTGCTTTCCGCTAGCGATATTTTGCGATACAGTATATCCGTAAGAAGTGTTGACATTGATTTTATGGTTTCGCATAGAATGATTATACCCTGCTGTTGCTTCAAAACCATAGGCCTCCACTTGATGAACATTTTCAGGATGCCATAGTGCAGTTGTGCCCGGAAGCCACTGTATTAAATCTTTAATATGATTGTAATAGGCTGTAGCGCCAAGATGCAGCTTGTAGATATTGATTTGATTGGAAATCTGGATTTGGCTGGATGTCTCAGGTTTTAAGTCAGGGTTTCCACCGTCGAACCAGTACAAATCATTAAATGTTGGAATCCTGAAATTTTTGGAAGCATTGATAGCAATTGAATATGCAGGCGAAACATCATATCTGATTCCACCACTATACAGAAATGGACTGTCATAATCATTTGCCGACTCTTTCCGAATTCCGATCTCGTACAGCACTTTTGGCAATATTTGATGCTTCATCAGCAGAGCAGCAGCGGCTACTTTCCTTGAATTGCTGCTGATGTCGCTCCCATTGGCCTCCACCTGATTATATTCAACAATGGGATTAATTGTAATGTTCTTCTGAAGCGTCCAAATAAAATCGTACTTCATTACAACATTGGCAGAAGAACCGAAGTAGTATTCCTGATTCCCGATGTTCTCAAAGTATTTGTATTCTTCAATAAGATGCGCCAGCCGCAAAGTCGATTGGTAACCGCTGCCTTTGTTTATCCACACCAGCATATTTCTGGTATTGAAATCATGATACTTCGTCTTTGTATCTGTTGGTGAAAGAAGTGAAAAATGGCGGATACCATTAAAGTAATTACTATAAATTTTAAGGAGATTACCCTGGTTGATACGAATTCCGAGTGCAGCAGAAAAGCTGTGATTATGATATTGACCGTTTATATTTTTACCGCCATTCGGATACTCGTAATCATTATCTGAAGAATTGTTCGAATAGCTGAACTGTGTTGCCAGATTATCATCTGATACCGACAGCTTGTAGTTCAATTGCTTGGTGTTAAAACTGCCATAGCTGGAAAACAGCTGGTTGCGGAAAATTTTTCCGAAGCTCAATTCGTTCTCCAAGTGAATACTTCCTCCGATCGCACTGCTTCCGTAAATAACACTTCCGCCACCGGCGCGAACATCAACAGAAGAAAAATCGGTACTTGAAACGGTATTGAAATCAGTTTGCCCATTAAACTGCGAATTGACATTGATGCCATTCCAAATTACTGCGGTCTGTTGCGCAGTTGTCCCACGAAACGATGGTGAAGCAACTGAGCCAGGGCCATTTTCCTTAAAATATATCAATGTACTATTATTGAGAAGCGAACGTAACGTCGGCGTACTTTTAAAGATAACTGAATCATTGAGTCTAGTGACTTTATGTGTTTCAGAAAACTCCCGCAACTGTAAATCTGAGATAATAATTTCACTTAATTCAATAGCAGGTTGCTGCGCAAAAAGATTTTGGCACGCGGTAACAAGTAATAACAGCAGAAAATCTTTCGTCATAAATTCGGAATCCCTTTTCCCGGGGACTCGATATTGATTATGAAAAAGGCAGGTCTCCTGGCTTGCGTACTTCTGCCTACCTTCCCGCTATTGCAGTGGTTTGTAGTCGGCAGAGCCTTTATAGCTTACAGTTGCGGGTACAGCTTAGGTATTTAACCTAATTCCCTTTTCATGTGACTGATGATTTCAGCTCACAACCTTATTCAGCCGCAAAGATAGCTTTATCTGTCTCAAATAAAAATTCTAATACAGATGAATCTAACTTTTACCTTTGCGGTATGAAAAAGCTAATTCCTTTTCTGATTATTCTCGTCTTTCAAATCTCCTGCAGGAAAAATCCGGATGTTTCGGAAGGCTCAGTTCGTGCCAATAATTCAATCAAATATGCACAAGGTTTAAGAATAGAAAAATTTATAGGATATTCCATTATCAAGATCAGCGACCCTTGGCCGGGATCAACAGAATCATATACTTATATCTGCAAGAAAAAAAATGGAATCGTACCCGATAGTTTATCCAAATATCCAATTATAAACGTGCCTCTTTCAAGTATTGCTGTAACCTCAACAACACATATTCCACCGCTTGAAGTGCTTGGTGTCTCTGACAGGCTTACCGGTTTTCCTAATCTTGATTACATTTCTTCCGAAGTTGTTCGGAAACGAATTGATCAGGGGAAAATTAAGGACATTAGTTCCGGCGCAAATCTGAATAATGAAATAGTTATTGATATTGCGCCCGATGTTATTATTGGACACGGAATAGATAACAAAAACCCTTCGCTCGAAAACCTGCGCAAAAGCGGACTTAACGTCATTTTCAATGGTGACTGGAATGAAAAATCGCCGTTAGGAAATGCTGAATGGATAAAATTATTCGGAACACTATTCGGACTTGAGTCAAAAGCTGACTCTATTTTTATAGCGATTGAAAATGAATATCATTTAGCTCAGGCTTTAGTTGCGGACGTGGAGACACGACCCACAGTTTTATCGGGAGCGTTGTATGAAAATACCTGGTTTCTTCCTCAGGGAAATAGCTGGGGTTCATTGTTGGTAAAAGATGCAGGAGGAAAATATCTTTGGGCTGAGACAAAAGGTTCGGGAAGCCTTGCACTTCCTTTTGAACAAGTCCTTGAAAAAGCCGCGAATGCTGAATTCTGGATTGGTCCGGCTGAGCATCAATCGCTTGCAGGCATGCTTGAAAGCAATCCGCATTATGCGCAGTTTAAGGCATTCAAAAACAAAAATGTATATTCATTCAGCACCAAAAAAGGGAAAACCGGCGGCGTTATTTATTACGAACTTTCGCAAAGCCGGCCAGATCTTGTCCTTAAAGATCTGATTAAAATTTTACATCCTGAACTACTTCCAGAATATCAACTTGTCTTTTTTGAAAAACTAAAATAATTGAACAACAGCCGACATAGTATTCTTTTTCTTGCTCTGCTCGCGCTGGCAGTGGCATGCTTTATTCTGGACATTGCTGCCGGATCAGTTAAAATTCCGTTGATGGATTCTATTAATGCACTTACGGGCGGTTCGGCCTCGAAAGAAACATGGAATTACATCATCTTAAATTACCGTTTACCAAAAGCTTTAACAGCTGTTCTTGCAGGAACCGGACTTTCTGTTTGTGGGTTATTGATGCAGACGCTTTTTCGAAATCCGCTTGCCGGTCCTTATGTACTAGGTTTAAGTTCCGGTGCAAGCCTCGGAGTCGCATTTGTTGTTCTTGGCCTTAGTTTTTTACCCTCAGGCATAGCTGTAATTTTTCAATCCGGATATACTTTGGTTGCGGCCTCCTGCATCGGAAGTATTTTAGTGCTGGCGTGTGTACTAATAGTTGCGCAACGACTCCGTGATACGATGGGCATCTTGATTGTAGGTTTGATGTTTGCAAGTTTTACATCTGCAATGGTGAGCGTACTCACGTATTTTAGCACGGCAGAACAACTACAGCGTTTTACGATGTGGTCACTGGGAAGCCTCGGGAATTTATCATGGGATTCTGTAGCTGTGCTTGCGGTTGCTGTTGGCATCGGACTTCTAATTTGTCTTTTTACTATTAAACCATTGAACGCGTTACTACTTGGAGAAAATTATGCGCAAAGCCTTGGAATCAATATTAAGCAAACGAGAATATTAATCATGGCGGCAACAGGACTGCTTGCTGGAAGTATTACTGCTTTCGCCGGGCCAATTGCATTTATCGGCTTGGCTGTACCTCACATTGCGAGATTGATCTTTAAAACCAGCGATCACAGAATTCTTTTAATTGCAACCATTCTTTGTGGCGCTATCATCATGCTGCTATGCGACGCATTAAGTCAGGTTCCGGGTAGCGATATAACATTACCTATCAATGCAGTAACATCATTGTTTGGCGCTCCCGTGGTTATTTGGCTTTTGCTTCGGCAAACAAAGAAAATATAATGGAGACAAAAAACATTATTGAAACCTCATCGTTAAGCATCGGGTATAGAACTTCGAAAGTCCAGACCATTGTTGCTTCAGACATAAATATTGCTTTGTTTACTTCGCAAATTACAGCGCTTGTTGGTGTCAATGGTGCAGGAAAGTCGACATTGCTGCGAACTCTTGGCGGTTTGCAGAAGCTGATTTCAGGTAACATATCTATAGGTGGAAAAGAAATGTCGACATTGTCACGACGAGATATTGCGCAGCAGATGAGTTTAGTTCTGACAGAAAAACTTCCGGAATCGAACCTGTCGGTTTTTGAGCTGGTCGCTACGGCTCGGCAGCCGTACACAAACTGGATCGGAAGCATGTCGGCTGACGATTTAGAAAAAGTAAACGAGTCATTGCGCCTGACACAAACACAAACTTTAGCTGCTAAGAAAATTCATGAGATAAGTGATGGACAGCTTCAAAAGGTCATGGTTGCGCGTGCGCTTGCTCAGGATACTCCAATCATCATCCTCGATGAGCCAACTACGCATCTTGATTTACAGCATAAAATTTCGTTGCTAAAACTGTTGAAGGAACTTGCACACCATCATCAAAAGTGCATATTCTTCTCTACTCATGACATTGAGCTTGCGATTCAGATCAGCGACAGTATCATTGTAATGAATGACAATCAAGTGATTCAGGAAACGCCTGCGAATCTAATTTCTTCCGGTTTATTCAGCAGGCTTTTTAATGACAGCAACATAATGTTTGATGCTGAAAAAGTTAAGTTTATCTTTAAGGACATCTAGTCATGCAGACTCAGGTTTAACTTTGACACAATACGATAATTATGCGAAAACTATTCTACATAATATTTCTTCTTCTGACAACAGCAACCATTGCACAGACAAGAATTGAACTCACAACCAGAGGATTTTCGACAATAGAAGTTCCCAGGCCTGAAGGTACAATTGATGAACTGATCGAAGCTTCTCGGGCTTGGGCCAATGAATACAGACATGAACAGCCATCGGTTCATGATATTACTTCGAACTCGCTAAAAATTACTGCAATTCGAAATAATGCTTTTTTTTACAGAAACGTTGGTGAAACTTTTAGAAATGGTGTTGGTTATACATTATCAGTGACATTTACAGCAACAACCTGCAGAATCAGTTTTTCAGTGAATGACATCTATGAAAGGAACGCGCTGAAGGAAATGGAGATCACAGATTATTTCACTTCTGATGGCAGGCCGAAAGAAGATTTTGAAGATGTAAAACCCTCTCTTGAAGAAACCGTCAATAACCTGGTCAACTCTTATTTAAGTTATATTTCCAGTTAACGAAGCTGCCTCTTTGCTTCACCTAATGCAAAAGCTACAGCGTTTGCAAGATTAAAACTTCGTGCAAGCGGCGAAATCGGAATCGTCAGATGGTTTGGAAACATATCAAGAACTTCTTCGCTTAGCCCAACACTTTCTTTGCCGAATACAAGCCAATCTCCATCGTGGAATTCATTATCAAGATATGACTTTGAACTATTTGAACTGAACAAAAAGATTCTATCTCGATCCGGAACCTGTTGGAGCCATTCATCAACATTTTGATATTGGTGCCAGTCAAGGTGAACCCAATAATCCATGCCTGCACGTTTGACGCTTGTGTCGGTGATCTTAAATCCAAACGGATGAATTAGGTGAAGCCTGCTTTCAGTGCCAACACATAGCCTTCCAATATTTCCCGTGTTGTTCGGTATTTCGGGTTCAACAAGTACGATGTTTATCATTTTATAATTCAAAAGTTTCTACTTCTATGACCTGACCTGATTCAATATTGAGTTCTATGCCGCCGATTCTTACGCGGATAAGCCTAAGAACAGGAAATCCGACTGCAGCGCCCATTTTCCTTACCTGCCGAAATTTCCCTTCAGTAACTGTTACTGATGCCCAGCTTGTTGGACCGTGGCGATCGTCACGGATCTTTTGACCTCTTGGAGGAAAGTCGGGAGCGTTTGAAAGCATAAATGCATTGCATGGCTTTGTAGTATATTTAATCCCTTTAAAACCGATCTCTACTCCGCCTTCAAGCTTGGCAATAGCTTCTTCGGTGATTATGCCATCAACCTGAATATAATATTCTTTTTCTACTTTTCGGCTTCGTACGAGTTCACTCATTTTACCATCTGTGGTCAACAGCAGCAGACCTTCGGAATCTTCATCGAGACGGCCGATCGCCATTGTTCGGGGTGGAAATGGGTAAAGCTCACCCAGCAATTTCTTCTTCCGCTTTTGTTCGTATATGAACTGGCTTAAATAACCATAAGGTTTGTGAATGATAAAATAGCGATGCTCCGACATGAATTACAAAAGAGCAAAGATAACCCAATCGGATGTTCACTTTTATAATTACGTATTCTGAAAACGTTGTTAATTGTATAGCACGTTTATTTATAAAAATGTAATATTATATAAACAACTTATCATGGAAGACCAGAACAACAACACCGGCAAAGACGAAACCACGTGGAATAACGAAATGAAGAAACGTCCTGACCATACGTTCTTCAACGAAGGTTTTAGCAATGAGAATCTTCCCGAAAATTATGATCCGGCGGAAGCAAAGAATGAAGATCATCTTAAAAGAGAATTTGAAACAGGTGCTGATGGCGAAACCACTGAAGTTCATCGCGCGCGCCATACTGATGATCAATCTCCCGAAGTTTCTAAAATGGAAAATATGGGTGCTGACAACAAAGTAATTGAGAAACCTGAGCTAACTCAGAACCGCGATCGCAATTACGATGTAAACCCGCAGCGATATCCACATTCGCATCCGGACAACCACGAGCACAGGGGAAACCTGGGTGTGGATGACAAGTAATTTCTACGATCAAAAGTTGAATTTAAACGGAGACCGCAGCCCGGATTGTCATGAAAAGCTTTTTGAAAATGACGCCGTAGCTGAACACATTTGAAAAGCGACAACAGGAGCTTTTTAAAACGTTGTGAAGCAGGCGAAATTTCAAAAACTTGCAATAAAAGCCGGAAAAGCTGCCGCGAAATCGATTTCGTTAAAGAATTCTTAAAATATCTATGGCAACTTTATAATACTTTCACAAAATTCTGTAAACGCCGCGTTATTGCTTAGTTCTAATTTAGTTAAAAATTGAAAGAGGTTAAAATTACGATTTGAACCTCCATTGAAAACTAAAAATTACTAACCAATTAACCTAAATTATGAAAGCGTTATCTCTCTTTGTATCGTTTGCCGTATTCATAGTAGCAGGGTATTTTTTCGTCGCTGATTTCAGTTTATCTGCAGAAGCCAACCATTTCATCTATATAAGTCTTTTATTAATCTTAATGATGATCTGCATCGTCGGAATTGTCCTGAATGTGCCGCTGATCCTACAGGAAAAGCGAAATCTTAAACTTCTTGTCACTAGTAAAGTTGGCAGAAAGAAAAGCAAAGGGCTTCAGATTTCCTGAATCCTCATAACCCTCAACCAAAACCCTTAAAGGCGACATTTTAACGATGTCGCCTTTTTAAATTCTGCTCATGATCGGCGCAATTTATTTACATTTACGAAAACGATTTTAATGGATAGCACGATCATCGTACTGGTGCTTTTTCTTATAGCACTAATCGCGGGAATTTACATAGGCAAGGTCATATATTCTGCCCGATTTCAGTCGGCACGCACTTCTCTTGAAGAGCGAAACATTTCACTGACCACACAGCTTGAACTACTGAAGAATCAGTTATTAGCTGAAAGATCATCAATTGAAAAACAGTTTCAGCAGGCTTGCTCGGAACGCGAGTCACTTCGTTCGGAAAAAGATCTCCTAGCCTTAAAACTTACCCGAAAAGAAACTGATTTCGAAAACCTTTACCAGCGTAACATCGAGCAAAAGGAAGAGGTTGAAAAGCTGCAGGAAAAGTTCACAAAGGAGTTTGAAAACCTTGCGAACAGGATCATGGAAGAAAAATCTGTGCGGTTCACCGAGCAGAATAAGGAAAATATGAAGAACATCCTTACGCCTCTTCAGGATAAAATCCAGATGTTCGAAAGGAAGGTTGAAGACACACATAAAGAAAGTATAGATTATCACGCGGCTTTGCGTCAGCAGATTTTGGGCCTACGCGATATGAATGAGCAGATGAGCCGTGAGACCGTAAACCTGACAAAAGCGCTTAAAGGCGACAGTAAGATGCAGGGAAATTGGGGTGAACTGGTTTTAGAACGCGTGTTGCTGAAGTCGGGATTGGAACGCGGCCGTGAATACGAAATTCAGCAAAGTTTTACTACTGAAGAAGGTTCTCGTGTTTTTCCCGATGTAGTCATCAATTTACCCGACGGCAAGAAGATGATCGTAGATTCGAAAGTTTCGTTGACAGCGTACGAGAAGTTTTGTAATTGCGATGATGACCTGACCAAAGCGCTTCATTTAAAGGAGCATATCATGTCGATCAAGCGTCATGTTGAACAGCTGGGCGACAAGAATTATCATGATCTGTATCAGATTGAAAGCCCAGATTTTGTATTGCTGTTTATTCCGATCGAGCCTGCGTTTGCACTGGCTCTGAATGAAGATAATGCGCTTTACAACAAAGCATTTGAGAGAAATATAGTCATTGTCACGCCATCGACATTGCTGGCGACGCTAAGGACGATCGACAGTATGTGGACCAATCAGAAGCAACAGGAAAACGCTTGGGAAATCGCGAGACAAGCTGGGGCTTTGTACGATAAGTTTGAAGGTTTTGTAAACGATCTTGTTCTTATCGGCAAGAAGATGGATGAGGGCAAAAAGGTTTATGAAGAGTCGATGAAGAAACTCTATAGCGGCAATGGAAACCTTGTTGTCAGTATTGAAAAGCTGAAGAAAATGGGGGCTAAAGCTAAAAAGTCACTTCCGGAAGCTATATTAAAACGTGCTGAACAGGATGAGAGCATTTTTTATGAAGATGACCATAATCGGCCTGACTAGAACATAAGGCGCTTAAAATGTGCTACATAATTGGCATTTGGCTGCCTTTAAAATTTGGAATATCAACAATTATTTCATTCATTTGTTAGCCTTTAATTATCCCCATGAAGAAGATTATCCTACTGTTACTGGTTTTTTTAAATATTGTTTTTGTTGGTTGCTCTGATAACGAAGGCGACGATGATGTTTATGTACCCATTTCCCCGGTCGTTCTTGACGTTACGCAGGTTCCATATCAAAAGTTATCCGACTACAAATTTTTTGTGGGTGCACTGAAAAATCAGGAGCCGGCATTGAAGGTACTTCCATATCGTCCCGCGAGTGAGCTTTTCTCAGATTATGCCCACAAGAAGCGTTTTGTATGGATGCCGGCGGGAACTAAAGCGACCCATAACGGACCTGATAATACCTTGGAATTTCCGATAGGCGCGGCTTTAATAAAGACCTTTTATTATGACGATGTTTTGCCTGCACTTACAACAAAAATTATTGAAACCCGTCTTTTAATAAAAATCCAGGAATCGACTCCAACGAACTCCGGTTGGAAAACAATCAACTACATCTGGAACGAAGAGCAGACAGAGGCGTATCTTGATACTGAAGGCGAAGGAATATTTGTCCCGATCGAGTGGATGGAAAATGGTGTGCAAAAATCTACGACTTACAAAGTTCCTGCTTTTACAGAATGTGCTACATGTCATAAGCTTAACCCAAATCATACTACTAATGGTGAAGTGACCATTCCGATTGGGCCAAAGCCACAAAACCTGAACCACGATTTCAATTACGGTGGTGTTGCGCAGAACCAGCTTCAAAAATGGATCGACGAAGGATATCTCGAAGATAATCTGCCGGCTAATATCAGTTCAACTGTAGATTGGCGCGACACAAGCAAAACATTGGAATTGCGAGCACGTTCGTATATCGACATTAATTGCGCTCATTGTCATAGGGATGGCGCTCATTGTGATTATGTTGCAATGCGTTTTAACTTTAGTAACACCGATTTATCTACATTTGGAGTCTGTATGATTCCATCACAAAATATTGAGGACAAGCCACACGTCATCAGCGCAGGATCGGCAAATGATTCGGAGTTGATGGTCCGTATCAGCTCTACCGATCAATCTGTAATGATGCCTATAATCGGTCGAACAGTTGTTCACGAGGAAGGCGTTGCACTTATGAATGAATGGATCAACTCACTAAATGGTCACTGTGAATAATAACTAAAACAACAAATGAAAAAAAACTATTTTTTAGCGGCATTGTTCTGCTGTGCACTTCCTACTTTAGCCCAAAATGTTAACTTTACTGCAACGCCCTTTGGCAGTGGCGGTTATAATGCCTGTACTGTTGATATGAATGGAGATTATCTTGATGATATCGTTACCATTCAGGCGAATCAGATAACTGTATATACGCAGCAGGTTGGCGGAGCGCTGGTTCCTGTTGTTTATGCCGTACCGGGCGTTGGAACTGGTTTTGTGACTCCAGATTGGAGTATCGCTGCCGGTGACATTGATGCTAACGGATTTAATGATCTTGTTTTTGGTAACGGAAGCCGTATTTCTGTGGTGAAAGCAAATGCTACCGGAACAGGATATTCGGTTTTTACTTATCCACAAAACATATTTTCGCAACGTACAAACTTCGTAGACATTGATAATGACGGAAATCTTGACCTTTTCGCATGTCATGATGTTGCGCAAAGCCATGCTTATAGAAATGATGGTGCGGGTAATTTAATATTCGATACTACACTGATGCCGACACTTGCTGTTGGTGGAAATTACGCCAGCGTCTGGTCTGATTATGACAGCGATGGTGATGCTGATATGTACATGGCAAAATGCCGTGGTGGTGCACCTGCTGGAGATCCGCAGCGTATCAATTTATTATACACAAATAACGGAAATGGAACGTTCACAGAAAATGGAGCTGCAGCCGGAGTAAATGACGGAGCTCAATCATGGTCGACAGCTTGGGCTGATTACGATAATGATGGTGATATCGACTTTGTTCTTTCAAACATTTCTGACCAGAACAGATTATACAGAAACAATGGCGACGGTACGTTCACAGATATTTACGCTACAAGTGGTATCGCGTCGCAGGTTGGATCGTGGGAAGTAATGCACGCTGACTTCAATAATGATGGATTCGTAGACTTCCTATGGGAAAACAGCTTAAACATGTATTTGAACAATGGTGACATGACATTTACAGGTTATGATATGCCTTTCTCACAAGGTGGAATTGCAGATTTAAACAATGACGGATTCCTGGATGTTCAGATCAACGGAATGGTCTATTATAACAATGGAAATCCAAACAAATGGCTGAAAGTAAAACTTCAGGGAGTTGAGAGCAACCGTAACGGACTTGGTGCGCGTGTTGAAATTCATGGCGCGTGGGGAATTCAGGTGCGTGAAGTACGCAGTGGTGAAGGTTTTGCAAACATGAGTTCACTGAACGTACACTTCGGAATCGGATCAGCAAATGCAATTGAAAAAGTTGTCATCAAATGGCCATCAGGTGTCGAAGATGTAATTATGGATCCTTCAAGCAACCAGTCTTTATTTATACTTGAAGGCTCAAGCCCTGCACTTGGTGTTACTGGAAATAAGGTTGGAAAGTTTAACTTATATCCGAATCCGACAAATGATTATATCAACATCTCTACTAATTCTACTTCAACTGTTACAAAAGCAGAGATCTATGACCTCACCGGTAAACTTGCTTTGTCTACAGCAGTTACCCAGCAGCGTATCCTGGTTCAGGAGCTTACGGTTGGAACTTATGTAGTCCTTCTGACAGATAGCGAAGGGAAGCAACATTCACAGAAATTCATCAAGAATTAATCAACACCGTTCATACAAAAAAGACCTGCCCAACAAGCAGGTCTTTTTTTTTATTCAGTATCAGTCAGTTGCAATAAATTACTATCTTAGTAACCAGGACAAAACAATTAAATTATGAACAAATTATTACTCACTATTTTATCGCTTTCCTTTACGGCAGTTGTCACAGCACAAAATACATGCGCCACAGCTGTTACTATTAGCGCCGGAACTCACGTTGTTGACCAGATAAACGGAACACAGGTTCCTGCACCTATCTGCACATTAAATGGCCCTGGCGCCTCAGCCGGTGAATGGTTTATTTATACTCCAACTGAAGAGCATTCAGTAACTATTACAACCGACTTGCCTTCTAACAATGGAACCGACACGCGTTTTCATATTTATACCGGAGGCTGCGATAATCTTGTATGTTTCGCCGGTGATGATGACAGTGGCAACGGATTTACGTCAATGGAAGTTTTTAATGTCACTCCCGGTACAACTTATTATATCGCATTCGATAACAGGTGGACATCTGCAGGCTTTACTTTTGCATTAACCGAAAGCGACGTCATTGTACCTGTTCCCGGAGCCGTTACGTTTACGCAACAATTTTTGAATGTAGAAGGTTATACAGGATGTATTGTAGATATGGATGGTGATCACCTCGATGATGTAGTTGGCGTGAGTAGCACGTCGGTGAACATTCATTACCAAGCCGCCAACACTACAGGTTTTACATCTGTTGTTGTTCCGACACCACAGGCGAATTATATGCCATCGTGGAGTATTGCAGCAGGTGATATCGACAAAAACGGAAAAACGGATTTGCTTTACGGAGCCGGAAGCGGTGTTACTTTTATGAAGCAAAACGAAACAGGAACTGGATTTACAGAAATTTCAGGTTCACAAAATATTTTCTCGCAAAGGTCAAATTTTGTGGATTTAAATCTTGATGGCGATCTCGACGCCTTTGTATGTCATGATGTGGCGCCAAATGTTTATTACATCAATGACGGTAACGGAAACCTCACTTACAATCAGGGCGGAATGGGCGATTTTCCCACCGGTGGAAACTATGGATCGATCTTCATCGACTATGACAATGACGGTGATTCAGACCTTTTCATCGCAAAATGCCGCGGCGGAAATTCAGGTGCAAATATCGACGAGCTTCACCGCAACAACGGCAACGGAACCTTTACAAATGTGAGCATTGCCTCAAATATGGCAGAGATCTCTCAGTCGTGGTCTTCAGCCTGGGCAGATTTCGACAATGATGGCGATATGGATGCAATGATCGGCGCAAGCTCAACCACTAACGGAGGTCATAAATTAAGACGAAACAATGGCGACGGAACATTTACCGACGTGACTGTAGGTTCAGGATATGACACTTTTACTCCGACAAATATCGAACATGTTGCACATGATTTTAACAACGACGGCTTCGTCGATGTGTTTGGTGGCGGTAACATAATTATGATCAATAACGGCAATATGACTTTCTCGCCTTCGGAAATAGATGCTTCAAACGGACCTATTGGCGATCTAAATAATGACGGTTTCCTCGATATTCAAAATGGCAACACGATCTACTTAAATAATCCAAACGAAAACAATTGGCTAAAAGTTCTGTTGCAGGGAATTGAAAGCAATGGCAACGGAATTGGTGCGCGCGTAGAAGTTCATGGTGCATTTGGGATCAAGATCAGGGACGTTCGCAGCGGCGACGGATTTGAGTATATGAGTTCCCTTAATACGCACTTCGGACTTGGTGAAGCCACCGAAATCACCCAACTTGTAGTTAAATGGCCAAGCGGAATAGTTGATGTTATCAATAATCCGGATGTAAATCAAGCGGTATTGGTTGTTGAAGGAGCGTCACTCGGCACGACAGACTTAAGCATGAATGGCATTTCAATTTACCCAAATCCTGCAAATGAATATATTAATATCAGCGTTAGTTCAGGAACAGCAATTACAAAAGCTAATATTTACGACCTGACAGGAAAGGTCGTTTTATCTTCTTCGCTTTCTGAGCAACGTGTCTTTATTCAAAACCTTTCTGCCGGTACATATCTTTTAGTGCTGACCGATAACGAAGGCAAACAGCACTCCCAGAAGTTCATAAAAAAATAAGTTTTTTATAAGTTTAACCGAGACCCGTCCATTGGATGGGTCTTTTTTTTCGGGCGCCTTCTGCGAACCGGGTTTTACGCAGTGCGCGGCACTTTGCTCCAACCCCTGGCGCGGCTTCATTCATGATAGGGTAATCCGTACTAAAAGTATTTTTCACGAAATTTCGATAATTCATTTAAACTTATATCTTTACCAAATCAACACGGATTCAGCACTTTATGAAAAAAATTTACCTTTTGATGACAATCTTTTTTACGATTGCAGCTAATGCAAACAGTTCCACAAAAGCCAGCGCCTCCAACAATGGAATTGGAGTGATGCTAACACCCTTGTATCATTATGATGACGTGCTATATTTTTCGATATATATTAAAAATCTCAGTAACGTGGCGCTGACTAATATTTATTTTACAAACGAAATGGGAATCAACGTTATTGGAGGTCCGATTTCGCTTGCACCCGGAGAAGAAGATTATCAAACTTATACCGGCGCAAAATACTTTAACTGTTATGACAGCAGCATCATTACTGTACATGCAACCACTGATGGTGGTGATGAAGTCATCGATATGTCAAGCCCATTTGATTTTTACACAGATGAATTAAGCTATTACTGGGTTGATGATACACTTGTTGGTGAACAAGACGGATCGTACGTCGACGCAAATAATAATTCCATTGTCGACGTTGGTGACCATGTATCCTACTTCTACTTTGTCCCCAGCAATAATGTTGGCATAATGGACGATAATGCTATTATTTCAACAAATGAAGGAGTTGGGCCTTTTAGCACCACAGGTGTTCATTACTTAACCGCTGCGGATATTTCGACAGGATATGTCTATAATAATTCATATATTCAGGTTTTTGACGGATGTAGCGGCTATGGATATTTCATCGATCCCACACCATGTGACGTATGTCCCGTTCCTGACAATTGTTCAACGTGTATCGTGACAGCGTTAACAAGCGATTTTCCAAACAACATCAGCGGAACAGTAACTTTCAATAATAACAATGACTGCGATACTGCAGTTTCATATAACGGTAGAAAAGTAACAACCAGCGACAGCTTTACAACCTATGCCAGTTATACCAACACCGATGGCAGTTATAATATCCTGATTCCAACCAGTGGCGCATTCACAACAGAAGCACTCTCAAATCTCGGAAGTAACTTTTCGTCGTCTCCCACTTCTATTATGACTGTAAGTTCTGGCGCAAACAACAACTATCAGGGTAATAATTTTTGTATCTCATCTGCAACCAATTATTCCGATCTGACAGTAAGTTTAATACCTTTAAATCAAGCGCAGCCCGGTTTTGCTGTTTCGTACATCATCTTTTATAAAAACAATGGAAGCACGAGTTTGAACGGTACCATTAACTTGACATTCGACATCAACAAAGTGTCTTTTTCAAGTTCAACCCCCGTACAAAATTCATTGGCAGCCGGAAGCGCAACGTGGAATTATGTAAACCTGCTTCCTTTTGAGCAGCGGCTAATTATAGTTAATTCTATGGTTTTACCTCCACCAGCAGTTTCAGTAGCAGATATCTTACAGTTTACTTTAACGGGAAATCCTATCGCTGGCGACAATAATCCTACAGACAACATTTATACATTATCGCAAAACGTCTTCAGTTCATATGACCCAAACGACAAGACCGTGGTCGAAGGTGCTTATATAACCGAAACACAAGCTGATGGTTATCTTCATTATATAACAAGATTTCAAAATAACGGAAATGCAGCAGCCACAACTGTTGTTTTGAAAGAATTTTTAGATCAGAACCTTATTTGGAACACATTTGAACCTTTAGGAGCAAGTCATCCCTATAACATTCAAATTGTTGGAGGAAACGATTTAACCTGTACCTTTTCAAATATTGGCCTTGCCGACAGTACTTCAAACGAACCCGCCAGTCATGGGTGGTTTGCTTACAAAATTAAACCACAGGCAAATTTTCAACTTGGCGATATCGCATCATCACAGTCAGATATCTTCTTTGACTTCAATCCGCCAATTACCACTAACGAAGTAACTACCCAATTGGCGCCACTTTCAACTAATGGATTTTCCCGTGATAACTTCAAACTTTATCCAAACCCGGCTGATGATGTATTAAATTTTATAGCGACAGAAAGCATTAGTATTATCACTTTAGATATTGTGGATTTAACCGGAAGAACGGTCTTTTCGGGCAAGATAACCGACTCGAAAATCGACATTAAAAAGCTTTCGTCAGGTACCTATATTATTAGATTAACAACTATTGACGGAGCAGAAATCACGCAGAAGTTTATTAAAAACTAACTAGTCAACATGTAATAATGGTCCTGCTGAGCGGGACCATTATTATTGTCGAAATTGAAGCCGCAAATAATGTTAATCTAGTTCCAGCAACCTATTGTTTTATGATCTTTTCTGTTCGAGTTCCATGCTCACTTGCAACTGAGATGAAATAAATGCCACTGGAATATTTCGAAAAATCGACAGAAGCCTTAATGGAATAAACAGGCTTACTATAGAGAATTTTACCGTAAACATCTGAAATCTCGATTTGCATAAGTTCAGTATCCGACTCTACCTCCAGCATTGTACTGACCGGATTCGGATAAATCGCGACATTCAACATTCTCATAGGCGAATCAACAGATAACGATGTCGAATTCGACGCTTCCCAGCTAGAGGCCAGGCTGTTGTCAAGACTAGTGCTGGTCAACTGAAGAAAACTTCCGTTGCCATCGGCATTAGGCCAAGGGGCAGAATCAGTGTATTTAACTTCATCAATGATATTTCCAAACGCGTCTGCAAGAACGAGATTCTGCGTACTGTTCGAAAGATTACGTGTGAATTGTCCATAAGCGACAATTCCATACTTAGCTAGAAATGTAGCAGGATTGCTCGCCAAAAAGATACTTTGACCGGCATCAATGGTCGAATTTTGTGCAAATTGATAACTGATACCAAGTTCCCTGAAATAGATCCCCGTAGCGTTAACTAAACTCTGCCCTACATTTTTAATTTCAATGAATTCTTGGTCGTTACTCACGGTATAAGGTGCAACCGTCGGCGGATTGTAATTGATCTTTGTAATTACCAAAGACGGAACCTCGATTGCTGCGCATGCAGAAAACGACCCTAAGTTGCCGGTCATCCAGTTGATCCTTTGGTAGAGAAAAAGCTTGAGGTTTTCAATTTCAAGCGCGTGGTTAGGAACAGTTCCCCATCGTTGCTGCTCGCGAACAGTAGCTTCACTAATAGTGCTCACAGTATTATCAATAAAATTTACAAGGCTATTGTGGCGAAATGGCTGGTCGGTTTGTGTAAGTTCAGAAAATCTGCGCGATAAGTAACATTTAAATTCTGCATTGTCAAAGAGGTCTTTCCAAAACTTTGCACCTGTGTTATCATCATTGTCAAACTGCCAAACATCAAAATGACTGCGGTCAAGACCAAAAGCGAACAAGTCGTTACCATAGGTTAAATTGTGATCCCACACAGGCCCGGCCCTAAGTTTACCGCTTCTGTCTTTATGAAAAAATGTACTTATCTGGTATGCATCCGCATTGGATGCCAATTCATTTACAAGTATAAAATCTACAAAGGTAGGCACGTCAATTATTGATG
>DASWND010000040.1:0-5995 GCA_036399435.1 Flavobacterium sp. | reverse complement strand
CCATGTTATGTTTTGTGGATTCTGTGAATTTGTACCATCTTTCAATACAGAGTCAACAGTATAATTATTGCCCGCACCAACCGGTGATGACCAATAATTATAGCTGAATTTATTTGACTGCCCTTGCTGATCGATCCAAAGTTTTCCGGTTCCGGTGTTTGCATTAGCTGAAAGACCAGATTTTGTCTGTACAAGTTGCGCTTTTCCTACCAACCGCAGGTTACCGCTTACGATATCAAGCGCATTATTCACAATTATTCCGTTGCCATCGCTAACCGAAACGCCTTTACCGGAATTAGTGTTTATGACAGCAAGATTATAAAATGTGATCTTATTGTCACCAGAACTGATTTGCTGGATTGCATTGGTAGTAAAACCGTTAAAAGTAACCGTTCCATCGCCTGGAATAAAATCGCCGTGTTCGCTCCAATTTCCTGCAACTAACAATTTTGAACCGTTGCTCATCTGCAAAGATGCGCTGTTGTTTATGGTAATATCGTGTACACGGGCAATTTTGTCAGAAGGCGCAATCGAAGAAAGTCCATTTATGTCTGCATTATTTCCACCCGTCGCTATGACTGCGTTAATGTTGCTGTTCGGAATTACACCGCCTGACCAGTTCCTGCAATCAAACCAGTCAGTGCTATAGCTTCCTGTCCAGGTTCCTATAGCAGCATTCGATAAATTATAAATCGCCGAAGTTGATACTGTGCCAACGTCATTCGCTTCATTGTGATCTCCGGAAACTGTAAATATTTCTGCGCTGTTAGTGACCGTCGGTACAGATTGGCAATTTGTTTTGAGGCGAACCGTAATTGACATTGGTGCTGTCGCATTGGTAAATGAGCTTTGCACAAGCGCACTCAATGTATTGGTGCTAGCATTATAGCTGAACACGACATTCCGAGTTTCACCAGGCAATTTACTATAGCTGATCAGTTCAGTATTTGCAGGAATATAATCCCTGATCACTGGATTGCTCGCATTTCGTGCTGAGTTGTTTTTGATTGTGATCACATAATCGATGTAATCGCCAACTGTTACATTAGTGGTGTTTGCAGAAATAAGCAGCTCCATGTCGGGAGAACTCGGCATGTTGTGGTTCCCCATTCCACCATAGATAAATGTTGAAATTGATGTTGTATGTGAAACGTTAGTGCAATTTGAAGATGTGGCCGTTACAACTGTAGTGTTATAGTTATTTGGCTGTGTCCCGTTTGGCGTGTCAAACCTGATCATGAACGAATATGTTGCTCCAGGAGCTATCACTGGTGTCTGCGTTATTGGCAAACCTGCAATGTTGTAGAACGCTGATTGCAACGGAGTAAGCGATTGAACTTTTCCAAGTGTATATGAGTCGCTGACGTTCCCTGTGTTAGTGATCGACAAAAAGTAATATGTAACAGCCGGTGAAGCCGACTTAATGAAACCATCAAGATTAGCTGGCATGGTAAACTGGCAGAATAATGAAAAAGGCGCCGAGGCGTTTGATCCTATCGCACCAATGGATGTTGGCATTGATGAACCAACCGCTATCTTATAGCCCGAACCTGATGGTGTTCCTGAAGGTATTTGGATTGTACGCGTTACTGTCGCAGATGCAAAATCGGCCGGTGCAGGAAAAACTTCAGAGCTAAAGCTTTGTATTACCTGAAAGTTGGTGCCGGCACTGTTGCTCAGATACACGATATACGAAGTATCATCATTGAACCTGCTCTGTGCTCCACTGCCGTTGGTGATGTCGAATGAAATTGATATTGGTCCACCTGACGAGATTACTGTCGGCGCTGAAATGCTCTGCGATCGACCAACGGTAGTGCAGATGATAAGTCCAAATAAAAAAGTGGCGCGTCGTGCAATAGTAGTTGTCATGTTCATAATCCGATTTTTATCCGTTAATATTATAGCACATATTAATACGCGATAAAAATAGAATTAAAAACCAAAATCCCGAACAAGTGTATCTTAAAATCGATAAACTACATGCAAAACATTTAAATAAAAGTATTTTCCTACTTTTTAATTGGTGAATATTCCGAAGATACGCAACTTTTATCGCATCAAACGAACTGGTTTTATCGAGTTGTTGTTGCTTTTTAAAATGTACATGCCTTGAGGAATTTGATCAGGAAGTTGGTAAATTCCATCTGTAAGCGACATTTCTAAAATTTCGCATCCGGATAATCCGTATAACGTGCAAATAGTCGTTTCAGGTAGTCCTGACACTACAATTAATCCTGAATTTAATTGGCGGATAACCACTCCTTCATGTTGCACTTCCTGTATAGCAAGCATTTCATTTGCAAAAAGAACCTGATACATCTCAGAAAATTCACCACGCCAGTATGCCTCGTTATGCGCGCCGTAACTGGTGAACGCCCAATTGGTATTTTCCTCGGTCAGTCCTTTCCCGTTTAATATTTCTATTACCTCAACTATATCAGGCACCATACTTGCCGATTCGTTCATTGAGGCTACAAAGTATGTCCTCAGTCCTTCAAGGGTATTGGGATATCCCGCAATATAATCAAGGAGCTGATTGTCCGGAAACCAAAATGACGGACTCATAGCACCCAACTTACCAAAAGCTTCAGGATGTGCCAGCGCACCATAAGTTGCAATCAATCCACCCATAGAGCTTCCTATTATTGCATTAAATTGTGGTTCAGGTCTCGTACGATAATTGGCATCGATAAAAGGCTTTAAGGTTTCGGCAAGGAAATCTACGTAGGCATCACCGTCGCCACCGCCATATTCAGGATTTATCCATGGAGAATATTCGTCAAGCCTCGTCGCGCCGCCATTGTCAATTCCGACTACTATTGCCCCAAAATCACCATTAGCAAATAATTCATTCAGCGTTTCATCAACTTCCCATTCACCTGAAAATGATGTCGCATTATCAAAAAGATTTTGTCCGTCCTGCATATACAACACCGGATAATTCTTGTCTGAAGTAGCATAGTCAGGTGGCAGATAAAGCCAGATTCTTCTCGTGGCATTTAGCTGCGGAATAAAAAAATCTTCATCCAGGATCTGAACATTCTCAGCTGCCGTACTGTTGGAACCGCTTCCTCCAAGATCTTCCCACGACTGGATGGTCAGATTTAAAGTTTGAGGTGAACCTGTGAAAGTGAAGCTGCGATCGGGTAAAAATCCTCCTGTAGCATTGCCTTCGACTGTTGCCCAGCTGCCACGCGTGAACTTATAATTTACGGTTCCTGTTGCTTCAGGTATAATGATTTGATAAGTGCCATTACCGATATTCTGCAACGTATAATTTGGGTCGCCGGGGTTCCATGTGTTAATATTGCCTGCTAAGTATATAACAGCATCCGGAGGCGTATTTGAAGGTATTGATGTTACATTTATAGTGACCTGCGCGTCCGTCAAAACCGGAATCAGCATCAATAGTAAGTAGAGTTTTTTCATTACTTTAATTTTATGCAAAATATGAAGAAGTTGAAGAAAAATCATAAAAAAACCGAAGCATTAACTTCGGTTGTGTTTTATTTTTCCCTGATATAAATATCAATCGGAACACCTGAAAAATCCCAGTTTTCCCTGATCTTATTTTCCAGATATCTCTTATAAGGTTCTTTAACGTACTGCGGTAGGTTTGCAAAAAATACAAACTGCGGCGTCGGCGTCGGAAGCTGCATACAATATTTGATCTTTACATACTTTCCTTTGAGCGCCGGTGGCGGATAGCCTTCAATTACCTTCAGCATGTAGTCGTTAAATTTTGAAGTCGGAATACGCTGCTTGCGATTTTCATACACCTGAACAGTTGCCTCAAGTGCTTTTAGAAGCCTTTGCTTTGTGATGGCAGAAACAAATAATATCGGCACATCAGTAAACGGCTCCAGTTCCTTGCGGATCTTATTTTCATAATCACGCGTTGACATGGTGTCTTTTTCAACAAGATCCCATTTGTTGACAAGGATAATAACTCCTTTGCGGTTCTTTTCGGCAAGCCAGAATATACTCTGATCCTGACCTTCAAATCCACGTGTGGCGTCAATAATTAAAATACAAATATCAGCGTGTTCAATTGCGCGTACAGATCTCATCACCGAATAGAATTCGAGATCTTCCTTTACTTTGGCTTTACGCCTGATTCCGGCTGTGTCGACCAGGTTGAATTCAAATCCAAATCTGTCAAACTTCGTATCAATTGCATCACGTGTAGTTCCGGCAATATCTGTAACAATATATCTGTCTTTGCCAATTAAAGCATTGATGAAACTTGATTTTCCTGCATTAGGCCGACCAACAACTGCAAATCTTGGCAGTTCTGTTTCTTCCTGAGTAGGTTCTGGCTTTTCCGGAAATGCTTCAATCAGAGCATCCAGAAGATCGCCGGTTCCGCTTCCTGAAATACTCGCAAATGTGTAAAATTCACCTAAACCTAAATTGTAAAATTCAAGTGCGTCTTTTTCGCGCATTGCGTTATCCACCTTGTTTACCGCTAATAACACCGGCTTGGTCACTTTTCGCAGCATTTTTGAAACTGCTTCATCCATAGGCGTAATGCCTTCTTCAACATCAACAACAAAAATAATGACGTCGGCTTCATCGATTGCAAGTTCAACCTGTTTCCGGATTTCAGCCTCAAAAACGTCATCCGAACCTTTGATGTAACCGCCTGTATCGATAACTGAAAACTCTTTTCCGTTCCATTCGCTTTTGCCGTAATTACGATCACGCGTCACACCCGCAACCGAATCGACAATGGCTTCCCGTCGCTGTATCAACCTGTTAAAAAGTGTTGACTTCCCTACATTTGGCCTTCCAACAATGGCAACAATATTATTCATAACTATATTCTATTAATTCTTCAGCCTTCCACTTTTACGGTATCGGGGTGCAAAGGTAGTCTAAAATATTGGGCAATTCTAGGACATTGGCATGTGAAGGCAGTGCAAACGCCAATAAATCAGGTAAAAAGCTGTCGGAATGCAGCTTTTGCAAAAGGAAGCGTTGGCAGACTGCTGATGATCGAAATATCTTCAGCTATTGAAGTCTCGTTATCCAGAAACTTAAGGATTTTGGTCGGTGGATTTTTGCGAAACAACTGCATGAAAACCTCATCACCCGAAAGTGTTTTGTTATGCAAGATGTTAAGCAATACGCTGTCGTAAAAACGATGACGCGCCGAAATTACTGAATTATGTTTTGGATCACCACCTTTCACAAGTTGATGAATAATGCTTTGTGAATGCTTCTGGATATTCTGAAAAGTGTAGCCGCTGGAACCTTTTGTCATTCCGCCTGCCGTTCCTATGTTGATGATGTTGTTATTGCCGGACGAAAAACCGTAGTTCGTCATCGGAATCACGCCAAATTCCTCATGTTCGATCTGGTATTTATCAATTCTTAGTTTTGTAGTGATATATTCCCGTAACGCATTGTCATAAATCCGGTCATCTAGAAGACCATTTGAAAAAACCGTATACTCGACCAAAGCTTCGGTAGGCGAAAACGGAAGCACATAAAAGAAGGTTGTTCCTTCTTGCTGTGGCGTATTAAAATCCATCAACGTAGCCTTTTCGGGATTAAAAACCGGTGAATCTGTTTTGATGTACCAGCCTTTGAAATGCTGAAGCATCCAATACTCTGTCGGTTTTAGTGTCGGCTTTTGGAATGTGCTGTTGAACACGTATTTTGAAGTGATCTTTGCTCCTGATACAATTATGCCCGTCTGTTCATCGCTGAAAATGCTTTCAATCTCACCGACAATAAAAGTAACATTGCTTTTGTTTTGAAGCAGTTCAAGGCAAAATCTATAGTAATCAATGCCGCGGATGATCTTATAATTGTAAGGAAGGATGTCGAGGTGCTTTGTAATACGGGAATTACCAACCTCGAGCTGATTCCACTGCTTATGAACAACAGGCTCAAATTTGCCTTCACCTTTTTCCCAAAAGCACCACGTTCGGTCGTTTTCCTGTTTTACCGATCTATCAACGATCAGTATCGTCTTATGCTTTAG
>DASWND010000039.1:0-19148 GCA_036399435.1 Flavobacterium sp. | reverse complement strand
GACAAAGGAAATTCGATACTCGTTATTGAACATAATATGGATGTCATCAAACTCGCAGACTATATTATCGACATGGGCTACGAAGGCGGAAAAGGCGGCGGTGAAGTCGTTGCAAAGGGAACACCGGAGCAGATCATTAAGAACGTCAAGAGCCATACTGCGAGGTTTTTGAAAAAAGAATTGCAGTAAGTTTTTAAATTCCTGAAGCTGATGCCCGCATTGCTTTTTATGAATATCTTTGCACGCTCTAAAATAGTAAGATTCAGCAAAATAGAAAATATGAGAAAAATTTACCTTTTACCAATACTACTCTTTGTATTGATTTCAAATGCAGGCAGCGCTCAGGTTATTGAGTCAACATTAAGCATCGATATCTATGGGTATGACAATGCAAGACTCATTTATTTTCAGCCTGATGGAATGTTAATAATTGGCGGTTCTGCTGAAGAATCGTCTGCGACCTACGGACCTAAAAAAATGGCAGTGGCACGCATTAACGCTAACACCACACTCGATACCACTTTTGGTACCAACGGTGTCACTCAGGTTTATCCCAACAACAGCAATTACATTCTGGCTGATCTGGCGAATGACAATGCGGGAAACCTGCTGATGCTTGGAAACTACTTCAGCCATTGCATTGTACGCCTCACTCCAAATGGACTTATCGATACTACTTTTGGAACAAACGGGATAATTTACTACAGTGACTTTGGAACAACCGACACAGCTCAAAAGCTGCTGTTGCTTCCCGATGGAGATATTCTGGTATTCGGTTTCGGACAACCAGCCGGATTTACAAAAACGGTTTTAATCTTAAAAAAGCTGAATCCTGATGGCAGTGTCGATTCTGCTTTCGGTACGAATGGATATGCAACTGTTGATGCCGGGTTTTTAGACAATGCCGGAGCTGGCTGTTTTCTGCAGAACGATGGTAAAATCGTAGTCGCAGGAAATTACAATTTTGTTGAAGAAGGCGTGACGAAAAAAAGCTTGTTCCTGGCGAGGTTGAACCTGGATGGAACATTGGATCCTTCCTACGGAGTAAACGGCATCAGCCTGGCTACAGATCTGATCACGTATTTCCAATCTGCAACAATGGACTCGAACAATGAAATTACAGCACTTAGCTGGCAGGCTCAGTATCCAGGTCCTTCTCCTTCTCATGTTCGGGTTAAGTTTGATACCAACGGCAATATCATCGATGAGGAAACACTGATAATTGGAACTGGCGGAACAGGATCTGCAGCTGCAATACAGGCCGATGGTAAGATGGTTTTTGCTGGCAATTATATAAATGTAGTAGAAGCAAACGGTGAGAACTGTTATTTTGAAAGACACAATGAAGATGGCAGTGCAGATATGGGCTTCTCGCCTACGGGATATCATTATAATTATTCGTTTTCATCGGGCAATGAGGATATCAACACACTTAAACTTGGGCCTGACGGAAAGATATATTTTGCCGGACATTCCCGCGCCAATCCGGATTTCCGTTGGAGAATTGGACGGCTAAACCCAGGTTCAATACTGGAAGCAGAAGAAGTTGAAGTTGACATCTTCACCGTTTATCCTAACCCTGCAGAAGATGTGCTTTTTATTTCCGGCATAGAAATAATCGCGGCACATATTTACGATCTCCAGGGAAGGCTAGTTATTGATCAAACATCAGAGAACAAAATTAATGTTGCATCACTGTCTGTTGGAACATATATTTTGGAGGTGGAAAGCAATGAAGGCAAGAAAATTATACGAAAATTCGTAAAGAAGTAATTTGCAATGTGCCTGTTCAGAAAAACCGTACTTTTGTTGGTCGAGCTAAGGCATATTAGCCCGGATGGCAGTGAAAATCCTCGCAGAGATTGAAACGAACAGCCGGAAAAGCTTCAAATAAAAAGAAAAAATGAGACTACAGGATTTTGACAATGATGAGGATAAAATAATTCAGGATCGGCTAAAACAAAAGCCATGGCACGAGATGCGTACCAACGATTCCTGGGCTATTTTCAAGATTATGGCAGAGTTTGTCAACGGATATGAAACAATGGGCAGAATTGGGCCATGCGTTTCCATTTTTGGATCGGCGCGGACAAAACCGGAAGATCCATTCTATCTTTTGGCTCAAAAAATTGCGTTTAAGATCAGCAAAGCCGGATATGGCGTCATCACAGGTGGCGGCCCCGGAATCATGGAGGCCGGAAATAAAGGCGCGCATGAAGGCGGCGGAACATCTGTTGGTTTAAACATCGAGCTTCCTTTTGAGCAGCATTTTAATCCGTATATCGACAAGGATAAAAACCTGAACTTCGATTACTTTTTTGTCAGGAAAGTTATGTTCGTAAAATACTCGCAAGGCTTTGTTATTATGCCCGGCGGTTTCGGAACTTTAGACGAAATGTTCGAGGCGATTACCTTGATCCAGACTAAAAAGGTTGCCAAGTTTCCAATTATTTTAGTCGGTCGCGAATTCTGGGCTGGATTGATCGACTGGATCGAAAAAATCCTTGTTGAAAAGTACTCGACCGTGAGTCAGGATGATTTAAAATTGATCAGAATCGTGGATACTGAAGATGAAGTTGTTGAACTCTTAGATAACTTCTACAAAAAGTACACGCTGAGCCCGAATTTTTAATAATTTTTAACGTGAATAAAGCAACTGAGTACGCAGTGTTGCATCATATATCGTGGAAAAAATCGTTATAGTACTTCGCGCGGCGCATCAACATCGATTCTATTGAAACTAGTTCATCACGCACTCACCTGCATTCTATTCATATTTTTCTCGGCCACAGTTTCTGCTCAACACGAATCTTATTTAAAGGTTACCGTTGACGCGGAAAAACATGTACTGCATGTACGACAGGAACTGACTTACATTAATAACACCAACGACACGCTTTCGGAAATTATCCTGAATGACTGGAATAACGCTTATTCAACGAAGGAAACGCCACTTGCAAAAAGGTTTTCGGATGAATTTGTACGCAGCTTTCACTTTGCCAAAGAAGAAGAACGAGGAAGCACCCGAAATCTTAGCATTTCAATTGTAGAAACCCCGGTTCTGGAATATGTGCCTTTAGAATGGCATCGACCGGAGGAAAATCCGGATCTGGTTGTACTGAAACTGGCTGCTCCAATGCTTCCCAGGCACGCAGAAAAGTTCGTCCTCGAATACGATATTAAAGTTCCGTCAGCACGTTTTACCGGCTATGGATACAGCGACGACGGGTTGCAGTTGAAAGACTGCTTTTTGACGCCTGCACGATTTGAGAATCACGAGTTTATCAAAAACAGTAATTTAAATCTTGATGATATTGCGAATGCATTTTTTAACGTCAGAATATCCATCACAGCACCACAAAATTTCGAACTCACAACAGATCTTGATATTCAGCCGGCAAGCACTGCTGAAGGCCAAAATGTTCATACTTTAAGTGGATCGAACCGAACGAATTTTACGCTGTTTCTGCAATCGAAGTCAAAGTTTTTAAGTTATAAAAATGATTTTGTCGAAGTTCACAATAATCTAAAATCAGATAAGATCAGTGAGATTGACCGCGCAATTATCGTTGACCGAATAACTAATTTTGTACGTGAAAATGTCGGCAAGTATCCGTACCAAAAAATCGTTGTTTCACAAGAAGAATATGAGCGGAGTCCGTTTTACGGATTGAACCAGCTTCCATCTTTTCTAAAAGTTTTTCCGCAGGAGTTTATTTACGAGCTGAAATTTCTAAAAACGTACACCAATACTTTTCTGAAAAACAGCATTGCACTCGATCCTCGTCAGGACAATTGGATCTACGATGCAATTCAGGTTTATCTGATGATGGATTATATCGATACTTTTCATCCGGAAACCAAACTGACCGGCAGCCTTTCGCATTGGTGGCTGTTGAAAAGCTATAATATTACAAATCTTGACTTTAACGGACAGTACAGCTACTTTTATATGCTGATGGCCCGAAAGAACCTCGACCAGCCGCTCTCGACTCCAAAGGATAAACTGATCAAATTCAACGAGCAGATCGCATCAAAGTACTATGCGGGATTAAGCCTGCAATATCTTGATGATTATCTTGATAAAGATGCGGTTCCACTGTCAATTCGGGAGTTTCATTCTTTGAGTCAGCAGAAGCAGGTTAACGCCTCTGATTTTGAAGCGGTTTTGAAGAAGAACACTACTGCCGATATCGACTGGTTTTTTAAAACCTTGGTCGGAACGAACAGGATTTCAGATTACAAATTTGGTAACGTAAAAATAGCTGCTGACAGCATTGCCTTTAAAATCAGGCACCAGACAGACCCTGACATTCCAATTCCGGTCTACGGAATTAAGAAAAAGGAAGTCGTATTTAAAGAGTGGCTTCGGCGGGTCGATACAGACAGTACGTATACCTTTGATCGAAGAGGTGCCGACAAGATCGTTATCAACTATAATAATGAGTTTCCTGAATACAATCTTAGAAACAACTGGCAGTCACTGAAGCAGATACGACTTACGAACCGGCCGATCAAATTTGTATTTTTTAAAGATCTTGAAGATCCATATTACAACCAGATTCTTTACGTACCCACGCTGTCATATAATTTATATGATGGTTTTACGCCCGGAATCAGGTTCTATAATAAAACGATGCTCGACAAGCCGTTCAATTATGATATAAATCCGGCATATTCGATCAATGCTGAAACTATTAGTGGATCAGCATCATTATTTATGAACCAGAATATTCGCAACAGCAATTTATATCTCATGCGATACGGCGTTAGCGGTTCTACTTTTCATTATGCGCCCGATGCAGCATATTACAAGATAACTCCAGTCTTACAATTTCGTTTTCGGCCACATGATCTGCGAGACAACAAAAAACAGCAACTTACGATGCGTCAGGTGATAGTTCATCGCGAACCAACTAGTTTTACAATAGATGGAGATACCGAGGATTACTCAGTTTCAAATATCAGGTATATCAATAACAGAACAGAGCTGACACAACATTTTACTTTTGTATCTGACCTTCAGGCAGCGGCAAAATTTGGTAAGGCATCTGCTGAATTCCAATATCGAAAACTGTTCAACAACAATCGCCAGGTGAGCTTTCGAATGTTCGCCGGAACTTTTCTGTACAATAAAACCCAAAGCGATTACTTCAGCTTTGCACTTGATCGTCCAACAGATTATTTATTTGATTATAATTATTACGGACGGTCTGAAAGCACAGGATTTTTTAGCCAGCAACTGATCATCGCTGAAGGCGGTTTTAAATCAAGGCTATCAGATCCTTATGCGAGTCAATGGATCACCACTTTAAACGCCGGATTTACTGTGTGGAACTGGATTGAACTTTACGGAGACGCAGGGTTGATCAAAAGCCGCAACAGAGCAGAGCGGTTTGTCTACGATAGCGGTGTAAGGTTGAATTTGGTACCCGACTATTTTGAAGTTTACTTTCCAGTTTATTCGAACAATGGCTGGGAAGTTTCACAACCCAACTATGGCGAAAAAGTTCGCTTTATCATCACTTTAAGCCCAGGTACGCTGCTAAACCTTTTTACAAGAAAGTGGTTTTAGAAATTTTAGTGACGTCGTTGATCACATTGTTCAGAATTGTACTTTGGACTACTTAAGCGATTAAACATGCAAAACTTACTTCTGCTGCACGGCGCACTTGGTTCGCAAGATCAATTTAACCAGTTGGTTGATAATCTGCAGGACACTTTTATCACCTACACTTTAAATTTCGCCGGACACGGTGGCGCAATAATGCCCGAGGCGTTTTCTATCGGAAGTTTTGGTGAAGATGTGATAAATTTCATCAAGTCGAACAATCTGGCACCGATTCATATTTTCGGATATAGTATGGGTGGATATGTTGCTTTGGATGTTGCTAAGCGGTATCCTGATCTTATCGACAGGATTTTTACTTTTGCGACCAAGTTCCAGTGGAGTCCTGAAATTGCCGAACGTGAAATCAGGATGCTTAATGCAGATAAAATCATGGAGAAGATTCCTGCTTTTGCAGAACAGCTAGCCGCTCGACATTCTCCTAACGATTGGAGGCTGCTGTTGAAAAAAACAGCTGCATTCATGGAAACCCTTGGTGATTCGTCGCCTTTAAAGCTAGATCACATTCAAAAGAAAGTTAGGATTGGCATCGGCGACAAAGATGCAATGGTATCGCTTGAGGAAAGTATTGATGCATTTCGAAAGCTGCCTGACGCATCACTCATCGTATTTCCTGAAACACAACATCCAATCGAAAAAATATCAACTGAAAGACTTGCCACAGAAATAAAGAAGTTCTTTTCATAAAATTGAATCGATATCGAGATTTTCATGGCACTTATGGTTGTCGTGCTATGAAAGTCCGCCCAATTTCTATAAATTTGACACATTCATGTACCTCATATGACACAAGTAGAAACGAATACTAAAGGTCTTTCTTTTGAAGAATTTAAAAAGGAAGTATTTAACGATTATAAGCTGGCGGTAATCAGCAGGGAATGCAGCCTTCTTGGACGCCGTGAAGTGTTGACCGGTAAAGCAAAATTTGGAATTTTCGGCGACGGAAAAGAAATTCCGCAGCTGGCAATGGCAAAGGCATTTAAAAACGGTGACTTCAGATCAGGATATTACAGGGACCAGACTTTTATGATGGCGATTGGTGAAATGACGATCCAGCAATTTTTTGCAGGATTGTACGGCCACACTGATCTGGCTCACGAACCAATGTCGGCCGGACGTCAAATGGGCGGACACTTCGCAACCCATAGCCTGAATGCTGACGGATCATGGAAAAATCTGACACGACAAAAAAATTCGAGTGCCGACATCTCTCCTACCGCCGGGCAAATGCCAAGGCTGCTTGGATTGGCGCAAGCTTCAAAAATTTATAGGAAAGTTTCCGGGATCAATGACGCTACAAATTTTTCGATATTCGGAAACGAAATTGCGTGGGGAACGATTGGAAATGCAAGCACATCGGAAGGTTTGTTCTTTGAAACCATGAACGCTGCCGGTGTTCTTCAGGTTCCAATGGTGATGAGCGTTTGGGATGATGAATATGGAATATCTGTTCATGCCCGCCATCAGACAACCAAGGAAAGTATTTCTGAAATATTAAAAGGTTTTCAGCGTGATGACGTGCATAAAGGCTTTGAAATCTTTCGGGTGAAAGGCTGGGATTATGGTGAACTCGTTTCAACTTACGAAAAAGCAGCACAGATCGCACGCGAAGAACACGTTCCTGTGCTTGTTCATGTTATCGAAGTAACACAGCCACAAGGACATTCGACTTCCGGCTCACACGAGCGATATAAAAATGCAGATCGTTTAGATTGGGAAAGCCGTTTTGACTGTATCACTCAAATGCGCGAGTGGATGCTAAAATTTGGGCTTACAAATCAGCAAGAACTTGAAGAAACTGAGGCTAATGCAAAGAAAGATGTCCTTGAAGGAAAGAAAGCTGCGTGGACTGCTTTTCTTGAACCAATAAAAAGTGAGCGGGATGAGCTTGTCGCGTTATTAAACGAACTATCTTCCAGCAGCGCGAACAAAGTTTTTATATCGAAATATGCAAATGATCTGCAGGCTATCAAAGAGCCGATAAGAAAAGATACACTCGTGAGCGCGCGGAAAGCGTTGCGAATGATGATGAATGAAAGCGGACAACAAAAGCTCGCACACTGGATCCGCGATTATACCGAAAAAATACAGCCGAATTTTAGTTCACATCTATTTTCACAGTCGCAGCAAAAAGTTGCCAACGTGCAAGAGGTCGCGCCACAATATGATCCAAATGCCGAAGAAGCTGATGCGCGAGTCGTCTTACGTGATAATTTTGATGCCATCTTTGCAAAGCATCCGGAAGTATTGATTTTTGGAGAAGATGCCGGTGCAATTGGTGATGTCAATCAGGGCTTGGAAGGCATGCAGGAAAAATATGGTGAATTGCGCGTTGCCGATGCCGGAATTCGTGAGGCTACAATTTTAGGACAGGGAATTGGAATGGCAATGCGTGGATTGCGTCCGATTGCTGAAATTCAGTATTTGGATTATCTGCTTTACGCTATTCAGATTATGAGTGACGATTTAGCAACGCTTCAATACAGGACAAGAGGAAGGCAGAAAGCGCCGCTAATTATTCGTACACGTGGTCACCGTTTGGAAGGGATCTGGCACTCAGGTTCACCGATGGGAATGATCATTAACGCGATCCGTGGAATACATGTACTAGTTCCAAGAAATATGACAAAGGCCGCAGGATTTTATAATGCACTTCTTGAGACCGACGAACCTGCTTTGGTTATCGAGTGCCTGAATGGCTATCGTTTAAAAGAAAAAATGCCAATTAACCTGGGCGAATTTAAGACGCCAATTGGTGTTGTTGAAACTTTGCGTGAAGGAAAAGATATAACCCTTGTTTCTTATGGATCAACGCTGCGACTTGTTGAACAGGCAGCGAAAGAGCTATCTGAAATCGGAATTGACTGCGAAATTATTGACGTTCAATCTTTGCTTCCATTCGATGTCAACCACGACATTGTTAAAAGCGTGGCAAAAACTAACAGGTTATTAATTATTGACGAAGACGTTCCGGGTGGCGGATCTGCATATATTTTGCAACAAATTATTGATGAGCAGAATGCTTATGAGTATCTCGACAGCAAACCTCAAACACTTGCTGCGAAGGCGCATAGGCCGTCATATGGAACTGATGGTGATTATTTTTCTAAACCATCAGCAGAGGATATTTATGAGAAAGTCTATTCAATGATTAGTGAAGTCTTTCCTTCAAAGTTCCCTAAGCTGTATTAGCGTTGAGCCACGTCGAGTTTCTAAAAAACTTTTTGCTACATTTGACCTTTAACCAACACTTATAAAAATGAAAAAAATCGTATTAACTGCAGCAATGGCACTTATGGTGCTAGTTTCATGCGTAAAGAAAGAAGAAAAAGAAGTTGAAGTTGTAACACCTGAATCTACTACTGACACTGTTGTCGTAGAAACTCCTGCTGCACCTGTTCAAGAAGTGGCTCCGGCTGTTGAAGAAACTGACGGTACATCTGTAAGCGTGGGCTCTGGTGGCGTTAGCGTTGACTCTAAAAACGGAACCAATAAAACTACTATTGACGTTAAAGAAGGCGGAGCAGCTGTGGAAATTAAAAAATAATCTTTTTTTTATCCTTTTCAAAAGCCGATACAAGTTAAATTGTATCGGCTTTTTCTATTTCTATTATTTGGACTGTCCGGCCAATTAACTGAGACTAAAACAGATAACATTTCGTCGATACGCGCAATGTAAATCTATATTTTGTAAGAATTATACCCCTTAAAAGTGCTATTTAATGCATTTGATCGACTTTATTTGCTTTTTATCGGAGTTGTGTAGCATATTTGTTCTGTAATTACATTTAGCCTTTTTGCCCAACCTACAAAACGCATACTATGAAAGCAAAACTACTCCTCGCCATCCTAATGTTGCAGTTCGTATTGGGTTACGCACAGCCAGGAGCAATTGACCTTACTTTCAACCCTACAGGAGTAGGTGCTTACGGTGGTTCATTACCTCCAACCTACCAGCCAACTGCAAACGGTCTCGTATACAAATCCCGAATCTATCCTTCAGGACCATACAAAGACCAAATGATCATCATCGGACGTTTCACTAGTTTTAATGGAACTCCGCGTAGGTATGTCGCCAGATTGTTCCCCAACGGTACTGTCGACACATCTTTTAATAGTCCCGCATTTACAAGTGGCTATTTATACTGCGTCAACATCCTGCCGAATGACAAAATCCTTGTAGCAGGAGTATTTACTATTGCATCTGGCGCCACGACAATACGAAACATTGCCCGACTAAATCCGGATGGTTCGATCGACCATACTTTTAATCCCGCTGCATCCGGAAGCCGGGGAAGCAACGGCGAGATTCATGCTCTTACTATGCAGGATGATGGGAAGATACTAATTGGCGGAACATTCACTATATGGAATGATCTAAGCAGCAGACGTTTAATCAGACTAAATGCAGATGGTACTTTAGATCCTACATTCGATGGGATTGGAACAATTAATGGCGAAGTAAGAACAATAGTTGTTCAAAAGCTCGGAGCTAATGCAAATAAGATAGTTGCTGGTGGATTTTTCACTGGATTTACAGGCTATTCAAAACTAAAACTTTTACGGTTGATGCCTAATGGCGATTACGATCCTACTTTCAATGTTGGTGGAACAGGTGCCAGCGGTGGTGATGCTGTATTTGATATAAGTCTTGCTGACGACGATCAAATGTTGGTGGGCGGGAAATTTACACACTACAATGGTGTCAATAAAAGATCAATATTTATGGTGGATGCCAACGGAGCGTTGGTAACTACATGGAATGCAGGTGGAATCGGTGTTACCAATATCGAAACCAATATTGAACCCGGATCAGGTTACAACATCTTTACGATAAAGCGCCAGCCAAATGGTGAAGTGCTTATCGGTGGTAACTTTACGGCGTATAATGGCACAGTAATTCCAAAAGGACTTGCCAGGTTGAACGTAGATGGAACTCTTGATACAACCTTTTTAACAGGCACCGGATTTACCGGTGGTACAAATGTATACCAGGGTAAAAGCGTTATTAGGGATCTAATACTTCAGCGCGACGGAAAAATTATTGCCAGTGGTGACTTTACCGACTATGACGGTACACCTCGTCGTATGCTTGCAAGAATTAAGACAAGAAATTGCTCTGAAACGGCGATTTTCAACTCAGTTAATGGCTGGGAAAACGGTGAAATGCCGACCTCGATAGCTCATTTAGCAATCATCGAATCAGGCAGCTACACAATTCCGTCGGGCACACATTTAATTGCTTGTGAACTTGAAATTAATCAGGGTGCAACGCTTATTGTGGCGCCGGATGCATCAATAACTGTGGAAGGACGAATTGTTACCAATGGTATATTTACTGTTGAAAGTTCAGGAAATCTTGTACAAATAAAAGATGATGCATTAAACACGCAAGCTACCACAGGATATTTTACAATGAGAAGAAATACCACGCCTATGACGCGATATGACTATACATATTGGTCCTCGCCCGTCGTGCAGCCTACCTTATTTAATATCTCGCCAAATACTTTATGGGATAAATACTTTAAGTTCAGCACCGCCATAAACAATTGGCAGACAATCCTGAACGGATCAGAAATTATGACCACAGGCCGCGGATATATAATTCGCGCACCTCAAAGTTTTTCAATAACCAACCCTACAATATATACAGCAAATTTTATTGGAATTCCGAACAATGGTAAATTCTTAGTCCCTGTCGCACTTGGAACGACTGCAAACTGGAATTTGCTAGGAAATCCCTATCCATGTGCGTTCGATGCTGATAAATTTTTAAATCATCCTGATAATACCTCGAAGGTTAATGGCACAATTTATCTGTGGACGCATAATACAGAAATTGCTAACAATGGCAGCGGGCAATATGTTTATACTACCGACGACTATGCAGCATACAATGCAATGGGTGGCGTTTCTACAACACCGACAGGTCTGACGCCTTTTACAGGTAAAGTTGCATCTGGACAAGCATTCTTTATTGAAGGATTGCAAAGTGGAAATGTTACATTCAACAACAGTATGAGGACTGCTTCCGATAACAGGCAGTTTTACAGGCTCGCTGACGTCGATGCCCTTGCAACGCCTTCTCAGCCCTTGGAGAAACACAGGATCTGGCTGAACTTATCAAACGGTCAGCAGGCATTTAACCAAACATTGATTGGTTACGCAAGCGGAGCCACAACTGGCATCGACCGAAATTTCGATGGAAAAGTCTTTGGTGGTAACGCAGTCACATTGTATTCGATCAGCGATCAGCAGAACCTTACAATTCAGGGAAGGCCACTTCCATTTAATCCGACAGATCAGGTGACACTTGGCTACAAAACAACTATAGCGGGTAATCTACAAATTTCATTGGCTAATTTTGATGGTTTGTTCGATTCTCAAAGTGTTTTGCTTGAAGACAAGTTGTTAAATAAAATTCACAACCTTAAGAAAGCCCCGTATAAATTCTCGACTGCGGTAGGTACGTTCAATGACAGATTTGTACTTCGTTATAGTGCGCCGGCAGTTTCCACTTCGAATCTGGCAGCAGCTCCAAATCTCAGGGTTAAATCGGAATCAGATGGTATTGCCATACTATCAGAAGGGCAAATAATGAAGTCAGTTACCATTTTTGACGCAACCGGAAAACAGGTTTTTTACAAAGATCAAGTCCATGCAGCTGATTATTTAGTAAGCAGCGTCCAAAAAAATAATGAATTGTTACTGATCAATATCACATTAGAAGACGATACTACAACAGTAAAGAAAATAGTATATTAATTAGAGTTAGTTACAGAGTTAGTTGTTTGGTTAAAGTTAGTTTTTAGAGTTAGTTTAAGTTTTGTTTTCGCCCCAACCCGAATCAGCCGGCACGTATATCGTACCGGCTGATTTATTTTCGTTAAATAGGTATTAAAATTCTTTTGAGCCAATTGAGTCTGTTGCTAAAATTTTACCTTAGCAACTCAGCAATATTTTTTTAATGCAAAATCTTGAGCATGCACTGCAAGGCCTTCCTCCTGTTATCGTAGTCGAAGGGATTAGAACACAAGCGGATGTCGTACCTCTTGACCTGTCTGTAAATAATGAATTTATTCCATCGTTTAAACTACCTAATTTTCAAAACTACATTGACAGCCAGATCAATTCATATAATGCTAAAGCGGCTGTCGGCGGATATAATGAGAGGCGTAATCTATACAGAGAAAGTCAAATTTTTACAGACGACGAGGTTGATCAAGAGCGCGACATACACATCGGAATTGACATTTGGATCAAAGCCGGAACCCGTATTTTAGCGGCATTAGAAGGAACTGTTCACAGCTTCGATTATAACGCCGGCAAAGGAAATTACGGTCCAACCATAATCTTAAAACATCAACTTTCAAATATCGTATTCTATACTTTATATGGACATTTGTCAGCCGAAAGTATTGATGAGATAGAAATTGGTGATGCTTATAAACAAGGTCAGGTCCTTGCCACACTTGGCGACCCTACTGTAAACGGAGGTTATCCGCCACATCTGCATTTCCAGATTATCAAAAACATTGACGAATATTTTGGAGATTATCCCGGAGTTTGCAATATTAATGATCTTGAATATTACCTTGAGAATTGTCCTGATCCCAATTTACTACTAAAACTGAAACAATGAAAAAAATACTGATTCTGCTGTGTTTACTGGCATTTGTTGGTTGCAAAACAAAAAAGACTACAGCCAGACCAACTACCGAAACGAAAGCAACCCGGATTAGTATGGATAAAGTAGATGTGGAGCAGAAAAAGAAAGCTTATGATCTGGGTAAACGCGTATTACTGACTTGTAACACTTCGCGATTTAAAAAATTCAGCGCTTCAGAGGCAACACCTGAAGTTATAAAAAATACCACTGAAGAACGCCTTACTAAAACCTGTCATAACTTCCGTCAGAAGTACGGCGAATTTAAAGAAATCAGGCTTGTAGAAGTGCTTCGGAACAAAAAGGAAAAACTTACAATCTATCGTTACAAAGCTGACTATTCAAAGAAAATTGCTAACAAAGAGCTTCGCGTCATGATGAATGATAACAACCAGGTCGCAGCTATAAAATCGCTTGATTGGAAAGATTCATACAATTAATCAAGAAGCGGAAATACCCATGTTTTTTGAACGTCGTAATGAAGGCGTCCGCCTCTAACGGTAAGCGGACTCTCTATGTTGTTTGTATATAATCCGCCAGTTCCTAGTCCTTGAGGCATGGGGTTATTTAGGGTGTAGGTCCATTGCGCTATCGCATTTAATCCGATGTTGCTTTCAAGTGCGGATGTGATCCACCAGCCAATCGAATTTTCCTCAGCTATTTTTATCCATTCGGATGCACCTTTTATTCCACCTATAAGTGAAGGCTTCAAAATGATGAATTGCGGCTTTATTTTCTGCAGTAGAACCTGCTTCTCAGTATGCCTTGTCACACCAATTAATTCTTCATCAAGCGCAATGGGAAGTTGAGACAATTTACACAGCTCTGACATGATGTCATGTTGTTTAATCTCAATCGGTTGTTCGATGCTATGTAATTCGAATTCAGTTAATTGACTAAGTTTACTAAAAGCTGAATGTGAAGTAAAAGCACCGTTTGCATCAACCCTAATTTCAATTTCTGATGCGGTATAATTGGTCCGGATAAAGCGCAAAATCGCCAACTCTTCATCAAAATCGATAGCACCAATTTTAAGCTTAATACATGTGAATCCTGCTTTAAGCTTCTCGTCGATTTGCCTCTTCATTTCTTCCGTTGTGCCCATCCAGATAAGTCCGTTGATCGGAATACTGTCGAGGCCTTTGCTGAATGAAGAAGGAAAAAGCACAAAAGGATCTGTAGCTTCAAGTGATAAAAAAGCAATTTCAATTCCAAATTGTATGGAAGGAAAATCTAGTAGCAGACTCCACAACACTTCACTGCCAAGTGAAATGTGCTCACAAACCCATTGTAATTTTTGCTCATAATCAGGACGATCATCGATACTGAGGCCGCGAAGGACTCCGCACTCGCCTACGCCTTTTTTACCATTATCTTCAATGATTAAATACCACGTTTCTTTCTGGGTTAAAACGCCTCGTGATGTTCCGCCGGGTGTTTTAAAATTCAGAACGTGCCGTTTGTATGAAGCTTTCATTGAGTGTTAAAAGATAAAGCTATAGTTCAATTGATTCACCTATAGGAAGCAGCATCAGGTCTTTACCATTGTCAAAAAACTTTTTGATCGACTTTTCGTGATCGATCTTAATGTATCCAAAAGTATCGTAGTGGTATCCCAGAACCTTGTCACATTCAACAAATTCAGATGCAGTAAGCGCGTCATCAACATCCATCGTAAAATTTCCGCCTATGGGAAGAATCGCAAGATCAAGCTTCGTGCGCAGTGGGATCAGTTTCATATCCATAGTCAGCGCGGTATCACCGGCGATATAAATATTTTTATGCTCGCTTTCGATAACAAATCCTGCGGGATTGCCTCCGTAACTTCCGTCGGGAAAGGAGCTGGAATGAATAGCATTTACGAGCTTAACAGTGCCAAATTCGAATGTCCATGCCCCGCCATGATTCATGGGATGGCTACTGAAACCTTTATTTTGATAATAACCGGCGATTTCTGCATTTGAAATAATAACAGCGCCCGTCCGTAATGCAATACTTTCTACATCAAGGATATGATCACCGTGCGCATGCGTGACCAAAATATAATCTGCATTAAGTTGATCGATATCGATATGCGCAGCCGCTGGATTTGCAGAAATATAAGGATCGACCAAAACATTAAAGCCGCCAACTGTAATGCCAATTGATGCGTGCCCGTAGAAAGTGATTTTCATATTTTAAAATTATGAATTAACTATTAAATCAGAGATAAAGTAAATCAGGCTCAAAGACAACAAGACCGATAGCAGAAAGGTACTTATAGCAAGCTTCTTAAGCTGTGGATCCAGGTTCCGTGGATCTTTATTTTTATAGACTGTGATCAAGTGCCCAATCAGCGGAAAATAAGCAACGATGAAAAGATACTGGTCAAACTTAAACCCGGTTCCGTTATAGATAATTGCAAAAACAAGCACCAGGATCATCGCAGTAACAATTAAAAAATAGTGGTATTTTTTTGCCCACGCGCCGCCCATCTTCACAACCAGCGTATTCTTGCCAGCTTTCCTGTCTGATAGTTCATCCCGCATATTGTTAAGGTTGAGGACGCCTGTGCTCAACAATCCAATAGAAATAGCCGGAAGAACAAGTTGAAGATCGACTTGTTTTGAATGCAAAAAATTGACACCTAACGTGCTCACCAATCCGAAGAACACAAATACAAACATGTCGCCGTAGCCTCTGTAACCATAAGCGGTGTTTCCGATTGTGTATCTTATAGCGGAAACTATAGCGAGAATTCCAAGTATCAGGAAGAATACCGAATAACCAATATTGCTGTACCTAAACGAATAATATATCAACAGCACCGAAGACATCAATGTTAGCAGCGCAGTAATTATAATTGCCCGCTTCATTGCTGCTGGTGAAATCGCACCACTTTGAATGGTACGCATTGGTCCAACCCTATCCTTATTGTCGGTGCCACGGACACCATCACCGTAGTCATTTGCAAAGTTAGAAAGTATCTGCAGCCCTAAAGTGGTCAACATCGCAAAACCGAAAATTTTCCAATCAAATACCTGCGTCGGTGTAAGTACTTCCCGAGTTGGATTTGCAAGCGCGTAAAGGCTTCCAACCATAATTCCGGAAACAGATAATGGTAATGTTCGCACTCTTGCGGCTTCGATCCAATGTTTCATTTTTAAATTTTTATTTACATCCAATTACTGTCGCTGTTCTCAATATTGAACAGCCACAAATTTACATAATCCCTGATCGCCGAATAGTTGCCGAGGTTAAAAGTAACTTCGCCACCAGCTGTATGGATCGTTAAAGTGCCAATGTTTAATGCCTTGTGCCAGAATAGTTGTGATGTGGTCAACGCCTGAATTTTATCGGGCTCTACGATCTCGCTGCTTATGTCCCACGCGCCACTTTGCTTGATAATAAAATCCGGCCCGATGAACAATCTATAATTGCGAAATGCGAAAAACAACACTGAACCAACCAACAAAATATACAGTGGAACTATTGCCGAAAATTGGAAAATATCAGGTTCAGCCGTCATCCCAATGACAACGAATACAGTTAAAGGTAACACTATTGATATGAATAAAGAAAAAACCAATCGGCGAAAATTTGGTTTGAGCATAACACCTCTTTCCGGCACTACAGTAAATAAAAGCCTCATTATTGAATCTCTTTCATCGGAACTGCAACCCGGAATTTCTACTGCCAGCTTTTTCTCAGGTGCTTCTCCGCTTGACGCCTGGCGGATCTTAATTTCTGTTATATCCATTCTCTTCTGAAAATAGTTGCGCGTCAATGTTGTCACCTGTACCTTTTCAGGCTTGATGATCGTACTCTTTTTGCTGAGAAGCCCGTACGAAAGCAAAAGTGAACCACTCTGTTTGTTTACCGTGAAGTCATAGTACTTGAATATAACCCGGATCAGGTTTATTAGCAGAATCGCGGTCAAAAATAAAAACAACAAAATCAATGTCGACTTTACCACCATTTGCTGTTCAAAATATCCGCTAAACCTGTCACTGTCAAACGAACGTCCTTGTAGTACCTGACGCAGGTTTTCGTAGGTCGTAACAATAAAAGCCAACAGGACGCTAATCGTTCTTAAGTAATTGGATGTTAGTCCAACCTTTACCAGCGTCCAAAAGCCGATTTTAATAAACGGTGAAGACGATTCAATTTTATCAACTTCATCGGAAGAAGTTGTATTATTAATATGACGATTATCCAACAATCTTTCTTTTAAAGCGATTGCAAGTGAATGCGAGACCGCTCTGATTTTTGCTTCCTGATCGCCTGTGCCTGCAGTATCAACGTCGAGAGCGTAAACGTTTATCAGACGCTGGATCAAAGACTGCGAAATGTTTACTTGCTGGATGCGGTCGAGCCGCACTGCAGTTCTGGTTTTGTTGAAGATTCCGGAACTGATAATAAACTCATCGTTTAAATCATCAATATAAAAAGTGAAGTTTCTGTAGCGTAGATATGCGATTATGGATAACAATAAAACAAAAACCGGAATTCCGACCATCAGGTAGAGCCGGCTGACGTCATTCATCCGAATTGCATAAATCAGCAATATCGGCCAAAGCGCCTTAATAAAATGTCGTATGGTATCGGCAAACATAACCAACACCCCTATTGGAGATTGTTTTTGAGGCTGACTAAAGTCGGATTGCATCACAGTTGCTTTTGAATTTTGCCCATCAGCAATTGCTTGATATTTTCAGCCCGCTCCTTTTCAATTCCCGGAATGTGAATGTCACTACTGCTTCCGCCCGCGGTAAAAACCTGGATTTCTGCCAGGCCAAAGAACCTTGAATAAAAGCCTTCATGCAATGCGACGTGCTGAACCCGGTTATATGGAATAATTGTAGTGTTTGTTGCAATAATACCACTTCTGAAGAGTACATCATGAGTTCGAAATGCGTAACCCTTTTTCACAAAACTGATTCGGGAAACAGCAATACATACAATAAATATGATTACAACAGCAGAAATAACCTGGACCTGCACTTGTTGCGCCTCGTCAATAAAATAAATAATTACTGCGAGTATAATTGCAAAGATTATAAAAGTGGTGATAATACTAAAGAGCGTAACCTTCCAGTAATCGCGGTGCAGCTTATCGAAATGCACTTCTTCAAACCTTGGGAGCGTTTTTGTATCTATGACCGGATTAGTAAAGTTCTCCAATGGAAATCGGGTTAAGTTATTATGGCAGCCACTTCTTTTCGAAATTCGGCTTTCGTTTCTCAAGGAATGCATCACGGCCTTCTTTGGCCTCGTCTGTCATATAAGCGAGCCTTGTTGCTTCACCCGCAAAGACCTGCTGGCCAACCATGCCGTCATCTGTAAGGTTCATTGCAAATTTTAGCATTTTTATAGATGTTGGAGATTTTGCTAAGATTTCCTGTGCCCATTGGTAGGCTGTCTGTTCGAGTTCTGCATGTGGCACAACGGCGTTAACCATTCCCATATCAAAAGCTTCAGCAGCAGAATAATTGCGGCCGAGGAAGAAAATTTCACGTGCTCTCTTCTGCCCTACCATCTTAGCTAGATACGCAGAACCATAGCCACCATCAAAACTGGTAACGTCAGCGTCGGTTTGCTTAAAAATTGCATGCTCTTTACTGGCTAAAGTCAGATCACAAACCACATGCAGACTATGTCCGCCTCCAACCGCCCAGCCGGGAACGACAGCAATGACAGCTTTGGGCATAAACCGGATCAGCCTTTGAACTTCCAGTATGTTAAGCCTGTGCATTCCATCTTCACCAACGTAGCCCTGATGTCCACGTGCTTTTTGATCGCCACCACTACAAAACGAATAAACACCATCTTTAGACGACGGCCCTTCAGCTGACAGCAGCACAACTCCTA
>DASWND010000038.1:0-3631 GCA_036399435.1 Flavobacterium sp. | reverse complement strand
AGATAAAAGGTGGCGATGTTGTAGATGTTGAAATTCCGCGGCGTTCGTTATATGTTATGCAGGACGATGCCCGATACAAATGGAACCACGCCATTCCACCACGTAAAAAGGATGTGATTGACGGCGCCGTTCAACACCGCGACAGAAGAGTGTCGATCACTTACCGCAAAGTCAAGCCTGAAAAAGTAAAGCAAATAAATCCTGATGGCAAGGTCGCAGAAATGCTAAAAACCTATTTTTATAATTATAGGATCGATAGCCACTGATGCACAGATTTAATAGCCACGAATTCACGAATTACAGAAGTTTAAAAATTCGTGCATTCGTGGCTCTATATAATTAATCTGTGAATCTGTGGCTATATTTTCTGTGGCTAAACAGACCGCATGAGCCCTAGCCCTGATGGAAGCGGCATCCTTTTTTGCAGCCTCCCCCAGCCCCTCCAAAGGAGGGTAGCTGAAAAGCAAAAAAGATACAGCGGACAGCAGGAACAAGCTTCTAAAACACATCCGTGTCATCTTGTCAGATTATTTTCTGCCGCTACTGACAATTATCCAACATTTTTTCGTTGGCACAATGATTGTCAAAAGGCGCAAAGTAAAAAACGAACTTAATCTATAAAAATAAAAACCATGGGTAAGATAATTGGAATTGACTTAGGTACTACAAACTCGTGCGTCTCCGTAATGGAAGGCAGCGAGGCAGTTGTAATTCCTAACTCAGAAGGAAAAAGAACAACGCCATCTGTAATTGCTTTTGTTGAAGGCGGCGAGATTAAAGTTGGAGATCCAGCCAAAAGACAGGCGGTTACCAACCCAACAAAGACTATATCTTCTATTAAACGTTTCATGGGCCACACATTTGCCGAAACTAAAGAAGAAGCGACACGTGTTCCGTACACAGTAAAACAAGGTGACAACAACACGCCGCGTGTTGATATCGACGGACGTTTATATACTGCGCAGGAACTTTCTGCAATGACGTTGCAAAAAATGAAAAGGACTGCTGAGGATTACCTTGGGCAAACAGTTACTGAAGCCGTTATCACTGTTCCGGCTTACTTCAACGATGCGCAGCGTCAGGCTACAAAAGAAGCTGGTGAAATCGCAGGTTTGAAAGTAATGCGTATCATCAACGAACCAACTGCTGCGGCTTTGGCATACGGACTTGATAAAAAAGGCATCGACCAGAAAATTGCAGTTTACGACTTAGGTGGTGGTACTTTCGATATCTCGATCCTTGAATTAGGAGACGGAGTTTTCGAAGTATTGTCTACAAATGGTGACACACACTTAGGTGGTGACGATTTCGACCAGGTGATCATCGACTGGTTGGCAGACGAGTTTAAAAATGACGAAGGTATCGACTTGCGTCTTGACCCAATGTCATTGCAACGTTTGAAAGAAGCTGCTGAAAAAGCCAAAATCGAATTGTCATCTTCATCAGAAACAGAAATCAACCTGCCATACGTTACGGCTACTGCTTCAGGACCGAAACACCTTGTGAAGAAATTATCACGTTCTAAATTTGAGCAACTGGCTGACAGCCTTGTGCGCCGTTCAATGGAACCGGTAGCAAAAGCGTTAAAAGATGCAGGTTTGTCAAAATCTGATATCGACGAAGTGATCTTGGTTGGTGGATCTACACGTATCCCAAGAATCCAGGAAGAAGTTGAAAAATTCTTCGGTAAAAAACCGTCAAAAGGAGTTAACCCTGACGAAGTTGTAGCAATTGGTGCTGCTATCCAAGGTGGTGTACTTTCAGGAGATGTTAAAGATGTATTGCTTCTTGACGTGACTCCGCTTTCATTGGGTATCGAAACAATGGGTGGCGTAATGACAAAATTGATCGAGTCAAATACTACGATCCCGACTAAAAAATCACAGGTTTTCTCAACTGCAGCTGATTCACAGCCAAGTGTTGAAATCCACGTGCTTCAGGGAGAACGTACAATGGCTACAGATAACAAAACTATCGGACGTTTTCACTTAGACGGAATTCCGCCTGCACCAAGAGGTGTTCCACAAATTGAAGTTACTTTCGACATCGATGCCAATGGTATCATCAAAGTTTCTGCAACTGATAAAGGAAGTGGTAAATCACACGATATCCGAATCGAAGCTTCTTCAGGATTAACTCAGGAAGAAATCGACAGAATGCGTAAAGATGCTGAAGCTAACGCTGACGCAGATAAACAGGCAAAAGAGAGAATCGAGAAACTTAACGAAGCCGACGGAATGATCTTCCAGACCGAAAGTCAGCTTAAGGAACTTGGTGACAAACTTGCCGACGATCACAAACAAGCGATCGAGCTTGCATTGACAGAGTTGAGAATGGCTCACCAGAACCAGGATCTTGCTGCAATCCAGCCTGCTTTAGATCATATCAATGCTGCATGGAAAACTGCAACAGAAGCTATGTATCAGCAAGGTGGTGCGCAAGGCCAACAAGGTCAGCCGCAACAAGAACAGCAGCAGCCACAGGGTGAAGCCCAAGGCGACAATGTTCAGGATGTAGATTACGAAGAAGTTAAGTAAGTAAGTTTATAGTTGAAGAAAAGCCCGGCAGTGATGTCGGGCTTTTTTGTTGATATTAATTTGGGCGTGCCCTTCGGTCAGGCTCTTCGCTGTAGTCCTCGCTGGGCTGCGGGCTGCCGCTGCGATCCTTCACGCAGATTGCAACTTATGATAAACTTCAAGTTATAAATGAGCATAAAAAAAACCCGATATCAAATCGGGCTTTAATTAAATTAAGATGCTAAAACCTCTGTTTTAGAAATGCGATCAGCTTAGCCTGAAAATCAGCGTTTATGGTAGAGTTCCAGTTTCCATGGCCACCGCTAGGGTAGAAGTGGAGCTCGTTGTAAACATTGTATTCATCGAGTTTCGCTTTCAGCCTCGGACCTTGGCTCGCCGGAATCAACTGATCTTGTCCGCCGTAAAACATCGCTGTCGGTGGCGATTGCGCCGAAACATGCGTCGCCGGACTAACCTCGAGATAAACTTCAGGATTCTGCTGAACATTCACATATCCGATCAGGCTTGACAATCCGAACTGAAACAGCGGATTTCCCGTGTAAGCCGGGTCGCTGAAATCTGCCGGGCCAACAATGCTCACAACAGCTTTGACTTCACGTTTAGGATCATGATGATAGGCGTAAAGCAAACCAAGATGTGCGCCGGCGCTTGCTCCGATAAATGCGTATTCGTTCGAAATGTCGTAGTTGCTGTTTTGTAAATGTGCAATAGCTTTTTCGATATCTTGGATTTGTTTGGGAAATCCGGGGCTAGCCGATGTTCCCAAACGGTAATTCATGTTTACAATCGCATGATTTGGGAACTGGCTCTTCAGCATCGGAACAAAATACGCGAGATCGCTTTTTGATCCGCCACTCCAGCCGCCGCCGTGAAGCAGTATAATTGTCCTTGTATTTTCGTCGCGCCCGGCAGGAAGATAAATGTCCATTTTCTGCTGTGCGTCATTTCCGTAGGCAGTGTTCGGTTTGTCCTGCGCCGGAAGGTTTTTGTTTGCACTGCTCTCCGTCGATTGGTTGCAGCCTAATGTCAGGAAAAGGCAAAGAGCAGGTATATTATGTAGTTTCATATGTCGAGTTTTTACTGCCGCGGCTATT
>DASWND010000037.1:0-11308 GCA_036399435.1 Flavobacterium sp. | reverse complement strand
CTGATCATCATCTTGCTCTGGGTTTATTATACGGCCGCCATACTATACTTCGGTGCAGAGTTTACCAGAGTTTATGCCGATTTTATCGGGTTGCGCATCAAGCCCGCCAAGTACGCTGTCTATGTTGAGCAGACTGAACGTGAAATGGATGTAGCAGCTGTCCCGACAGGAAAAAAAAACGAATAACGTTAGATGATTAACCTTTAAAACGGAACATCTCCATCATCGTCATCATCTTTTCGGTTTAGATTACTGCCAAAAGCCTCATTCGCTGATGGAAGATGCTTGGTCGTAAATGGGTTATCTTCGTGGTTCATTTTTGATGGAAGGTCATCATATCCGCCGCTGTAATCTTCAAGATTATCAAATTTTCCTAAATTTCCAATGAATTTCAGCCTGATGTTTTCGAGGCTACCATTACGGTGCTTTGCAATGATGAACTCAGCCTGTCCTTCCGTTGGCGTGCGCTCGTCGTCATCCCATTCGTCAAGTTTGTAGTATTCCGGACGGTAAATAAATGACACAATATCGGCATCCTGCTCGATCGCTCCCGACTCTCTAAGATCCGACAGCAATGGCCTTTTGCTTGATCCACGGGTTTCTACGGCACGTGATAATTGTGAAAGTGCAATTACAGGAACACTAAGTTCTTTGGCAAGCGCTTTTAAATTTCGTGAAATAGTTGAAATTTCCTGCTCCCTGTTACCCATTCCTTTTCCGTTGCTTCCTCCGGCTGTCATCAGCTGAAGGTAATCTACGATGATGAGTTTAATTCCGTGCTGTGAAGCAAGCCGGCGTGATTTTGCTCTAAGGTCAAAAATTGAAAGCGATGGCGTATCATCAATGAACAATGGGGCTTTTTCAAGGTCTTTTACCTTGATGCTTAATTGTTCCCATTCGTGTTTCTCGAGCTTACCAGTTCGAAGTTTTTCTGATGAAAGTCCTGTTTCAGAAGAAATCAGTCTTGTAATAAGCTGAACAGATGACATCTCAAGAGAGAACAACGCCACCGGGTGACCGAAGTCAATTGCTATATTTCTTGCCATTGATAAAACAAAGGCCGTCTTACCCATACCCGGACGAGCGGCAATGATAATTAAATCACTTGGCTGCCAGCCTGATGTTATTTTATCTAGCTTTTCGAATCCGGTTGCGATACCGCTTAAGCCTTCTTTATTGGCAATTTCTTCTATTCTTTTTTTAGCTTGAATAACAAGGCTTTGGGCAGTTTCGGAGCTTCTTTTAACGTTCCCTTGCGTAACTTCATAAAGCTTAGATTCGGCCCGGTCGAGCAAATCAAATACGTCTGTCGATTCGTCATATGATTCTTCAATGATTTCAGCAGATATTTTGATCAGGCTTCGCTGAATGTATTTTTGCAGTATGATCCTGGAGTGGAATTCGATATGCGCCGACGACGAAATTTTTTGTGTAAGCTGGATCAGATAGAAATCTCCGCCTGCAAGATCAAGCTTAGATGACTTTTTAAGTTGCGCCGAAACTGTTAATAAGTCAATAGGCTGTGAATCTGTGAACAACTGGAAAATGGCTTCGAATATGTGCTTATGGGCGTCTTTGTAAAATGCGTCAGGCTGCAGAATATCTATCACTTCATCCACACCTTTTTTGTCGATCATCATAGCGCCTAGAACTGCTTCCTCAAGCTCGAGCACTTGTGGCGGGAGTTTTCCCTTCTCAAGGTTGATTATAGTAGATTTATCTACTCTGACAGGGTTTATGCTTCGAAAGTTCTCCATGGTGCGAAAGTATGTAAATTAAGAAAAAGGCGAAGAATGAATTTTTAAAGTAGCCTTGTTCATAACTTGCTAAATTTTGTTGATAAGCACAAAAAAATCCGAAACTACTGCTTCGGATCCTTTATCGTTTTTGATAAGCTATTCCGAGTATTCGCCCATTTTGCTGTATTTGTCCATTCTTTTGGCAACTAATTCTTCTGTTGATAAGTCTTTCAGCTCGTTGTATCCCTTAAGAATAAATTCCTCAGTGCTTTTAAATGTTGTATCTCTGTCGTAGTGCGCGCCGCCAAGTGGTTCAGGCACAATATCATCAACAAGTTTTTGACGTTTCATATCTGCTGAAGTCAGCTTTAAAGCTTCGGCTGCCTGTTCTTTAAATTCCCAGCTTTTCCAGAGGATTGATGAGCACGATTCAGGTGAAATAACAGAATACCAGGTATTTTCCAACATGAAAACTTTGTCACCGACACCGATTCCGAGTGCGCCGCCCGAAGCACCTTCACCAACAATTACAGCAATAATCGGTACTTTAAGCCTGATCATCTCAAAGATGTTCCTTGCAATTGCTTCACCCTGTCCACGCTCTTCAGCTTCGAGTCCGGGATAAGCTCCCGGCGTATCGATAAAAGAGACAACCGGAATACTGAATTTTTCCGCAACTCTCATCAATCGCAGTGCTTTTCTGTAGCCTTCAGGATTTGCCATTCCGAAGTTACGATATTGGCGTGTTTTTGTGTTGTAGCCTTTTTGCTGTCCGATGATCATAAATGACTGGCCTCCAATTTTACCGAGACCGCCAATCATGGCTTTGTCATCTTTGAAATTCCTGTCGCCGAACATTTCAAGGAAGGTGTCTCCGCAAAGGGCGTGGACATAATCCATCGTGTAAGGCCTGTTTGGATGGCGTGAAAGCTGAACCCGCTGCCAGGCAGTAAGGTTGCTGTATATGTTGACTTTGGTTTCGTGCAGCCTTTCTTCGATTTGCTTGCAGGTGTTTGTGACATCCACATCCGACTCTTTACCTATGATCTGGCATTTGTCGAGTTGTTCTATAAGCTCTTTAACCGGTAGTTCAAAATCTAAATATTCCATCTGGAAGAGGTTTCTTGTTTCGACTTGCAAAGATAAAACAATTAATTGGGTGAAGTCGATGCCGCCCCAATTTTATTGGTGACCGAAATGCCCTAGCCCTGATGGCAGCGGTATCCTTTTTTTGCGGCAAGCGCAGCCCATCCAAAGGAAGTCAGCTAAAGCAAAAAAAGATATAGCGGACAGCAGGAAATTGCTTCTAAATATTTGTAGTCTTAGAAGTATAATTTTTAATTATACCGTTTAATATAACAGTTGCCAGAATAATAGCTGAACCGACATAAAATGAAATGCTCATTTTCTCGTCGCCACCGATCAGGAAATATGCTAGCACAATCCCATAGACCGGCTCAAGGTTGGTGGTGAGCATTACAGTATATGGAGTAAGCCTTTTCATCACGTGCACCGACGCAGTGAATGCGTAAGCCGTGCAGACAGATGCCAAAATGAGGATCAGCACCCAGTCCTGCCCGGAAACATCGAAAAAAGATGCGGTAAATTTTTCTGCAAATGCCAGATAGATCGTTACAAAGAAAAATCCGGCGAAAAATTCATAAACTGTAATTACAACGGGGTCGTGTTTATTGATAAGCTTTCCGTTGCATAAAGTGAATGAAACGCCCATCAGAACTGAAAACAGTGCGCTGACAATTCCTTCTAAGTAGCGAATCTCAACCTGCATGATCATAAAAAGCCCGCCGATAATGATGAGGCCGAAAAAGACTTCGTACCACAGCATCTTACGTTTATAAAACAATGGTTCAAGCAGTGATGCGAAAAATGCACCTGCCGAAAACATGGCCAGTGTTATCGAGACGTTGGAAATATTGATCGCACGAAAGAAAAATATCCAGTGGATGGCGATGAGGAAACCGACCAAAACTAGTTTGAGGATATCCTTTCGCGGAAGGATCAGGTTCTTTTTAGTGTAAAAAGCAAACAACAGCAAGAACAAACCTGCGAGCAGCATCCGATACCAGACAAGAGATGCTTCTTTAACGGAGATAAGTTCACCCAAAACGGCAGTAAAGCCCCAGATGAATACAATTACGTGAAGGTTTAAATAGCTTTTTAAATTACCGCTTTGCATTTCGTAACAGGTAAACGGCAAGTACTCCGAACGCGAAGTTCGGGAACCACACCGCGATGATTGGTGGGAAAGATGATTTTTCTGCGAGCGTTCCAAAGATCTTATCGAAGAAGATAAAGGTAAACGCTAACAGGATTCCGATTGCGAGGTTCATTCCCATTCCGCCTCGCCTTTTCATAGACGACACGGCAACAGCAATAATAGTCAGGATAAATGCCGAAACGGGAATGCTGTATTTTTTATAAAGCACCACCAAATAAGTGTTGATATTTGATGATCCACGCTCACGTTCTTTGTCAATGAAAGAGTTGAGTTCACCCAACGTAAGCGTCTCAGCTACATAAACGACAGGAGTCAGATCTTCAAGGTCAAATTTAAAAACAGTATCTTTTTTTGTTCCTGCCTGCAGCTTGTCGCCAAGTTCGCCGACCGTTCTTTTGGTATAGTTGAACATTGTATACGTGCTGTCTTCATCGTTATAACGCATTCTTTCAACATTCAGCTTACTTTCAAGTTTATCGTTGTTAAACTTTTCATAGGTGAAGTTGAACGCGGTTTTCGTTTCGGCGTTAAAAGTGCTGACGTAAATGAATTCATTGTCGCTGATCTGCCTGAATACATTTGAATTATCGCGCGTCTGCTTATTCTTATTCAGATACTTAAACCTAAAATCATTAAATCCCTCACTTGCCCAGGGAACTATAAAGAATCCCATCAGCAAAACAAATAGGGATACTATCGTCGCACCAACTATATATGGCCGGAGAAACCTTGAAAATGAAATACCTGAACTTAAAATAGCAATGATCTCTGTGTTGTTCGCCAGCTTCGATGTAAACCAGATTACTGACAAAAACAGGAAAATCGGAAACAGCAAATTCGCAAAATAAACGGTGAATTGAAGGTAGTAAAGCGCAATTTCCGAAAATGGCACTTTGTTCTCCAGCATTCTGTTAACTTTTTCAGATACGTCAATAACGATCCCAATCGGAATAAACATCATCAACATTACGGCGAATGTTCCGAGGTATCGTTTGAGTATGTAGATGTCGATTATTTTCATTTCTGGGTTTTGGTGCAGGGTGTTGGATCTTGGGTGTTGGGTTCTGACGTTAAAGTTACTGGGTACTCAATGAATCTATGAAGCTCAACCTAACACCCAAAACCTAATACCTAATACCTACAATCGTTTATCCATCTGCTTTACCATCATTTCTTTCCACTGCCTAAAGTCTCCTGCTAATATATGTTTTCTCGCCTCACGAACCAACCACATATAAAACCCGAGGTTGTGGATCGTGGCGATTTGTTTTCCCAGCATTTCATTCGCTGCAAACAAATGCCGAAGGTATGCCTTCGAATATTCACGGTCTACGTAAGTTGTTCCTTCTTCATCGATTGGCGAAAAGTCGTCTTCCCACTTTTTATTTTTGATGTTGATCGTGCCGTGCGCTGTAAACAGCATTCCGTTTCGTGCGTTTCTGGTTGGCATGACGCAGTCGAACATGTCAATTCCGAGTGCAATGTTTTCGAGTATATTAATCGGAGTTCCAACACCCATCAGATAACGCGGTTTGTCTTCGGGAAGTATTTCGCAGACGATTTCGGTCATGGCATACATTTCCTCTGCGGGCTCGCCTACCGATAATCCTCCGATCGCGTTTCCCTGCTGTCCTGAATTTGCAATATATTCAGCTGATTGTTTCCTTAAATCTTTATATGTACTTCCCTGAACGATCGGAAAAAATGTCTGCTCGTAGCCATACTTATATGGAAGGTTGTCCAAATGTGAAATACATCTGTCAAGCCAGCGGTGCGTCATGTGCATCGAGCGCTGCGCATATCGGTAATCGCATGGATAAGGCGTACATTCATCAAACGCCATGATAATGTCGGCGCCAATGGTACGTTGTATTTCCATTACATTTTCAGGCGTGAAAAAGTGATATGAACCGTCAATGTGTGATTTAAATTTAACGCCTTCTTCTTTGATTTTTCTGTTTGCAGAAAGTGAATAAACCTGATATCCGCCACTGTCAGTTAAGATATTCCGGTCCCAATTCATGAATTTATGGAGTCCGCCTGCTTTTTCGAGTATAGCAGTTTGCGGCCGAAGGTATAAATGATAGGTATTTCCAAGAATAATATCGGGGTTGATCTCTTCTTTTAGTTCACGTTGATGCACACCTTTTACAGAAGCTACGGTTCCAACAGGCATAAATATCGGAGTTTCAATTACACCGTGATCGGTGGTAATTTTTCCCGCACGCGCTTTACTTTGCGGATCCGTCGTCAATAAGTCAAATATCATAGTCGTTTTTTAACCGCGGCAAAGATAGGTTAAAATGAAAGTTTGCGAATTGATTTTATAATTTTAGTGATTGTTTATGATAGTTTGGGCGTGACCCTGCGGGTCGTGCTCTCGGCTGCACGCGGTGCCTGCCTCGATCACTCACGCGGGCTTAGATGTTGATATGGAGATGTGAGTGTTAAGATGTGAGTATTGAGATGGAGTATTGAGATATTTGCAATCTAAATACTAACTACTAATTACTAAATACTAATTACTAATTACTATCAAGCTGCCGGCACGCCCAAAAAATAACAACTATTAAAAACTTCTTTTGCCGCTTCGTCAAAATAGGATTAATTTTGCGCAAGTCTAACTAAAACACATACATGGCACTTACAACACAACAACTCAGCAACATGGTCATCCAGGTCCGACGCGACATTCTGCGGATGGTTCATGCTGTTAATTCGGGACATCCGGGCGGCTCGCTTGGCTGCGCGGAATTCCTCGTGACGCTTTACCAATCTGTGATGGAACGCAAGGAAGGTTTTGATATGGACGGTAAGGATGAGGATATTTTCTTCCTGTCAAACGGACATATATCTCCTGTTTTTTACAGCGTGCTAGCGCGAAGCGGGTATTTTCCGATATCTGAACTTGCTACGTTCAGGCATATAAATTCGCGTCTTCAAGGACATCCGACAACTCACGAAGGATTACCGGGAATCCGCATTGCATCAGGGTCATTGGGACAAGGAATGTCGGTTGCCATTGGTGCCGCGTTAGCTAAGAAACTCAACAAAGACAGCCATCTTGTATACAGCCTTCATGGCGATGGTGAATTGCAGGAAGGACAAAACTGGGAGGCGATCATGTATGCATCAGCTTATAAAGTTGACAACCTGATCTCGACGATCGACCTCAACGGAAAGCAGATCGATGGCGCGACAGACGAAGTACTTCCAATGGGAAGCATCGAAGCGAAATTTTTGGCTTTCGGCTGGGATGTTCTTATAATAGAAAACGGAAATGATATTGAGCAAGTCCTTGCCGGAATGGCTGATGCTAAATCAAGAACCGGTAAGGGAAAACCTGTTTGCGTTTTGCTACATACCGAAATGGGCCACGGTGTCGATTATATGATGCACACGCACGCATGGCACGGAAAAGCACCGAACGACGACCAACTGCAACTGGCGATGATGCAAAACAAACTTGAAGAACTTAGCGACTACTAGAAAAGCAGACATGAAGAAATACGAAAATACAGGAAGTAAGGACACACGATCGGGATTTGGCGCCGGACTTACAGAACTTGGCCAAAAAAATGAAAACATAGTTGCACTTTGCGCTGACCTGATCGGATCGTTAAAAATGGATGACTTTAAAAAGAATCATCCTGAACGTTTTTTCCAAATTGGAATTGCTGAAGCCAACATGATCGGAATAGCAGCGGGATTGACGATTGGCGGAAAGATTCCGTTTACCGGAACATTTGCGAACTTTTCAACGGGAAGAGTTTATGATCAGATACGGCAGTCTGTTGCATACTCGGACAAGAATGTAAAAATATGCGCTTCACATGCGGGATTAACTTTGGGTGAAGACGGAGCGACGCATCAAATACTCGAAGACATCGGACTGATGAAGATGCTTCCGGGAATGACGGTAATAAATACGTGCGATTATAATCAGACCAAAGCTGCAACTATTGCAATTGCTGAGCATCATGGACCCGTTTATTTGCGATTCGGACGTCCTGTTGTGCCAAATTTTACGCCTTCTGATGAGACATTTGAGATCGGAAAAGCGGTAATGCTCAATGAAGGTTCGGATGTTACAATCGTAGCGACAGGACATTTGGTTTGGGAAGCATTGCTTGCAGCCGAAGCTCTTGAAGCGAAAGGAATATCTGCCGAAGTGATCAACATTCACACAATTAAACCTCTTGATGAAGAAGCTATTTTAAAATCATTGGCCAAAACAGGTTGCATAGTCACGGCTGAAGAACACAACATCATGGGTGGACTTGGAGAAAGCATCTCGAGAGTACTTGCGCTGAATAATCCGGCACCACAGGAATTTGTGGCAGTCAATGATAGTTTTGGCGAATCGGGAACGCCTGAACAATTGATGCAGAAATACAAACTGAACCATCAGGCTATTTCTGAAGCTGTTGAAAAGGTTATCGCACGCAAGAAATAAAGTAAATCCTAAATAAAAAAATCCCCTTCTTTCGGAGGGGATTTTTTTATTTTCTGAAAGTCATCTTAATGACAACTTGGATCTAAATATTTAGGTATTCCTGAAGTACAGGTAGGATAAGGAAATACAATAGTGTCGTCTTCACTTATTTCAACACGGGTTAGGAAGCTGTCTCCATCATCATCCGTGTCATACATATTGGGCCTGGCATCGCCGTCTAGATCATAAACTAAAGGATTGTCACCTGGAACTGCAACTTCATCTTTTGATAAAATCCCGTCGAGGTCATGATCGCGGTAATCCAACTCGTAAAGGTTGAAACTAAAAATAAGTGGCGAATATCGAGGTATGCTTCCAGCGGCTTGACCATAATATGCCAACCCTGATGGAAGAAACATCACTCCAACACCGAAATCAGTAAAACTGACCGGATTCGGACCTTCAACGTTTTCATAATTCCCGGTTTTAAACATTGGAATAATTTCGGCCCATCCCTGAACTACAGATTCGAGGGGAAACCATACCGGGCTTTGTGCCTGGTCGAATGTTGTATCACTTAAGAGATTTCCTTTATAGGAAACCAATACAGAATCGACACGGCTAGGATTTTCATTTATGCCTTCACGAACTTTTAGATAATAAACTTTATACTCAATCTCGTGCTGCGTGATCATTTTAAACTGCAGCGGATAATCAGTCTGAGTACGGATAGACTGCTGTGTGCCTCCAGCCGGAATTGGTAACATTGTCACGTTAAAATCTTCATCTACTTCAATATAATGACTATCAATATATTTATCTATTGAATCGAGATCTGTTGCATATTGTTCTGCAAAGTCCCGTAGAGGTTCTACATCATTATCATCGCTCTTTGAACACGAAACTGTGAGGGCAACAAAACACAAAAAAAATAGTTGATAAACTTTGTTCATTATCGATTAAAATTAAGTGCGCAAGATACAATATTGGTTTATTTTTGTAAACTATTTAACGTTGATTTTGACAATAATATGAGGGTTGATAAATATTTGTGGTGTGTCCGATACTACAAAACCCGCAACATGGTGACGGAGGCTTGTAAGAAGAATCAGGTTACTGTAAACGGTCAGCTTGCCAAGCCATCTAAAGAAGTTTTCCCGTCGGATACCGTGACCTTTAGAAGAGAACAGATTACCAGGATAGTTAAAGTTCTCGATATTCCGCCCAGCCGCGTCGGACCAAAGCTTGTTGATCTTTATCGGAAAGATGAAACTCCTGAAGAGTCTTTTGAGCATCTTGAACTGATGAAATTATCAAAAGAACATTATCGGCGAACCGGCGACGGCAGGCCTACAAAGAAAGATCGCCGTGATCTGGACGAATTTGGTAATGAGACAAGTGATCAATCGTATGAATAAAACATAGAAAATGGCGCAAAACACTATTCTGAACAGTCTGGAGATCGAGCACAAAATTAAACGTATTTCATATCAGATCTATGAGACGTTTGTCGATGAGGAAGTTATTGTCATTGCCGGCATTGCAGCGAATGGATTTGTGTTTGCAACAAAAATTGCTGCGGCGCTTGAACTTATTTCACCTATTAAAGTCTTGTTGTGCGAAGTACAAATTGATAAGTTAAATCCGACTGCGCCTGTTAAAACGTCATTATTGAAAGAAGAGTACGAGAACAAAGGTCTGGTGCTGGTGGACGATGTGCTACATTCAGGTACAACGCTCGTTTATGGTGTAAGACATTTTCTTGATGTTCCGCTTACAAAGTTTAAAACTGCAGTATTAGTGGATCGGAATCATAAAAAGTACCCGGTAAAAGTCGACTTTAAAGGAATTTCTTTAAGTACTTCTTTGCAGGAGCATATTCAGGTAGTCTTTAGTGATGAAGGAGACTGTGCTTATCTAAGTTAGTATTTCGATTATTTGACTTGCGATTTCGTCAGGTGTTTTGCTATTAGTGTTGATAATGAAGTTCGCCTGGTTGTAGAAGTAACTCCGTTCGAACAGGTGTTTGTTGATGTATTCCTGCAGCTCTTCGGGTTTTTGTTGATCGAGCAGCGGTCGGACAGTGGAGTCATTGGTCAGTCTTTTGATCAACATATCTGCGGAAGCTTTTAAGTAGAACGTCTGACCGTCGCTATCAAGGAGCAGTTCAAGATTATTCCCGTAACAAGGCGTTCCACCACCGAGGCTGAGAATGCTGTGGTCCGGTCTCGTAAGTTGCTCTTGAAGGATCTTTTGTTCCAGCCTCCGAAAGTAGATCTCACCTTTGAGCCTGAAAATTTCTGTAATTGATAATCCGGCAGATCGTTCGATTTCCTGATCGAGGTCAATCTTTTTTATTGATAAGCGCTGTTCCAGAACACGGGCTACGGTCGACTTTCCACAACCCATATACCCCATCAATATAATTTTGTTCGTCATTAAAAGCTTATCGTTTAGTCCGTTGCCGTTAAATGCACGGATAAGCCAAATTTAAAATTAAATTGGTTTGAATAATAGATAATAAGACGTTATATTTGCACCCGCATTCAAGAAAAGAAAAAGACTCGATAGCTCAGTCGGTAGAGCACATCACTTTTAATGATGGGGTCCTGGGTTCGAGCCCCAGTCGGGTCACATTTTCTTACAACTTGACGCAATGACTCGATAGCTCAGTCGGTAGAGCACATCACTTTTAATGATGGGGTCCTGGGTTCGAGCCCCAGTCGGGTCACAAGAAGTCGGGCATTGTCTGGCTTTTTTTATTGTCGGCCACGTGGAGAAATTGGTAGACTTGCCAGCTTGAGGGGCTGGTGTTCGAAAGGACGTGTGGGTTCGAATCCCATCGTGGTCACTTTTGGAATTGATTATTCGGCAGTTCAACAATTCATCAGCATT
>DASWND010000036.1:0-5214 GCA_036399435.1 Flavobacterium sp. | reverse complement strand
CAGCCGCTAGATATTTCCAACATTGAAGCGGGAATCTACTTTGTGAAGGTTTCTGCGGATGGGAAAGTAGTCACGAGGAAGTTGATCGTCGAGTAGGTGAGGTACTGGGTTCAAGGTTCAGGGTTGAAGATTTAAAGTTTAAAGTTTAAAGTTGTCTATTTAACATCCAACATCTGACATCTGACAACTGAGAACGGACAACTAACAACTAACAACCAGCCGCCGCGTTAGGGATTGAAGCAAGTGCCGTGCACTGCATAAAGCCCGGCCGAAGGCAACGCCCAAAAAATCCTAAGCATAAAAAAACCGCCTTTCTTTCGATTGGCGGTTTTTAATTTAGTCTTTGATCGCTTTACCATCGTTATCATAAAAATGATATTCCAGAAACATGTAAGCATCTCGCGGTATGATTTTGACCCATTTCCTGTGCTCCAAAAACCATTTGGTTCATTTGAGATTAAGAGGAGGAAGCCCAGTGGGCTTCAGGTATATAGTGATAAATATAAAAAACCGCCAATCTTACGAAAGGCGGTTTTTGTTAGTCTTTGATCACTTTACCATCGTTATCATAGAAATGATATTCCAGGAACGTGTAAGCGTCTCGCGGTATGATTTTGACCCACTTCCTGTGCTCCAAAAACCATTTGGTTCGCAGTGATGGAAAACCTTTGCTGAGGTAAGCAGCCACAAACGGGTGTACATTGAGTACCACTTTTTTATGGGTTTTAAGTATTCTCTCGAGATCACCGTTAATGCGGTCGATGATCAGAATCGGCGCTTCGATTTCGCCTCCTCCGTTGTTGTCGGGATTCTCTTCCCGGGTCTCGATGTTGACTTCCGGCCTTACGCGCTGACGGGTGATTTGCACGAGTCCGAACTTGCTCGGCGGAAGAATTTTATGCTTTGCTTTATCATCGCTCATTTCGGCCCTTAGATAGTCGAAAAGTACTTTTCGGTTGTCAGGATTTGACATGTCGATAAAATCTACGACGATGATTCCACCCATATCACGCAGGCGCAATTGCCTGGCGATCTCTGCGGCGGCGATCATGTTGACTTCGAGTGCTGTGTCTTCCTGATTTGACGCTTTATTTGAACGGTTACCGCTGTTCACATCGATGACGTGCAGTGCTTCGGTATGTTCAATGATCAGATAAGCGCCTTTACTCATTGACACTGTTTTGCCAAATGACGTCTTGATCTGTCTTTCTATGTTATATTTTTCGAAAATGGGCGTGTCTTTAGATTGATAAAACTTTACTATTGATTGTTTGGAAGGTGCAATCTCCTGGAGATAGTCCTTTGTTTCCTGATACAACTCCTCATCGTCTATATGGATACCGCTAAAGGTATCGTTGAAAACATCTCTGAGTATCGAGGATGCGCGGTTAAGCTCGCCGAGTACTTTTGACGGATGATGGGCAGTTGGTAATTTTTTTGACATTGCAATCCATCTGTCATACAGATTTTGCAGGTCTTTTTCTAATTCGGCAGTTTTCTTGCCTTCGGCTACTGTGCGTACGATGACGCCAAAGCCTTTTGGTTTGATTGCATGTACAAGCTTTTTCAATCGGTCCTTTTCCTCTTTGGACTCGATTTTTTGCGAAATCGACACCCGGTCTGAGAACGGGACAAGCACGATAAATCTTCCGGCAAGCGACAGCTCTGAGCTTATACGCGGGCCTTTGGTTGAAATTGGCTCTTTTACGACTTGTACTAATACAGATTGATTGCTGGTCAACACATCGGTGATGACGCCGTTTTTATCAATCTCTTTTTCAAACTTGAAGTTCTTTAGGGAGAAATCTTTTATTTTACCTGTGGTTACAAGCTTAATGAATTTCAGTTGGGAAGCCAGATTTGGCCCAAGGTCGTGATAGTGTAAAAAGGCATCTTTTTCGTAGCCAACATTTACGAATGCAGCGTTTAGTCCTGCAACTGGTTTTCTGATTTTCGCGATGAATATATCGCCAACCTGAAAGTTGCTTTTTTCTTCTTCCTTGTGTAATTCAATTAGTCGTCCATCTTTTAATAAGGCAAAATCTACGGTTTCGGAACTAGATCGGATGATTAATTCTTTATTCACACTGTAAATTTTTATCCGTACGGATAGGTGCATGGTGCATGGTACATGGTGCAGGAAAAACCCTGAACCCTGAAACCTGAGCCCTGAACCCAGTAAGGGATTAAACAATAATTATAACAGGTATTACGGGAGAATGAAATAAATCTCAATTTTCAAGCTCCAAATTCCAATTTTGGGATTTGGGATTTAAATATTTGAAATTAACTTTCATCCAAATTTCAATGAACGTTTAAAAAGAAAAAAGTAGTATTACACTACTTTTTCTTTTTGTGGCGGTTAGCTCTCGCTCTTTTCTTGCGTTTGTGCGTCGCTACCTTATGTCTTTTTCTTTTTTTACCACTTGGCATACCTGAAGTTTTTGTGATTAATGATTAAGTATTATTTTGCTTCGTTATTAGTCTTAACTCCTTCCACAAACACTTTTGCAGGTTTGAAAGCGGGAATATTGTGTGCAGGGATTTTAATTGTGGTATTTTTCGAAATGTTACGTCCTGTCTTCTCCGCTCTTGTTTTGATGATAAAGCTTCCAAAACCTCTTAAGTAAACGTTGTCACCAGTTTCAAGAGATGTTTTAACCTCTTCCATAAAAGATTCTACAGTTGCCTGAACATCGCCTTTTTCAAGACCTAATTTTTCTGAAATCTTCGCTACGATATCTGCTTTCGTCATTTTCGTTCGTTATTTAATATTTATGTGTAAATTTTTGAGGTTGCAAATATATGAATTTAAAAAAGAATATTTCACCCTTAAAGGATTAAAATTTAATAACATAAACTTTTACTTTTGCCTGCCAACACTAAGATGATGACCTTTTCTAATGCGCTAATACATTGGTATTTACAGAATAAGCGTGATTTGCCGTGGCGTCACACGACAAGCCCTTATCACATCTGGCTTTCTGAAATTATGCTCCAGCAAACGCGAGTTGCGCAGGGAATGCCGTATTATTTTGCGTTTATTGAAACTTTTCCGACGGTTTTTGATCTTGCAAATGCCGATGAACAGAAAGTTCTTAAATTATGGCAGGGACTGGGATATTATTCGCGCGCCAGAAACCTGCATAAGACTGCCCAGCAGGTAGCTGTTGAATTTAATGGCGTCTTTCCCAATACATACAAAAAACTGCTAAAGCTAAAAGGTGTCGGCGAATATACTGCCGCCGCAATCGCGTCATTTTGTTATAACGAGCCGGTTCCGGTTGTAGATGGAAACGTATTCCGCGTGCTGGCACGTTACTTTGATATTGATACTGATATCGCATCGGAAAATGCGAAAAAGGAATTTGCGTCGCTTGCTTCAGAACTTATGCCGAAAGACAACCCCGCAATTTTTAATCAGGCGATAATGGAATTTGGTGCGCTGCAATGTGTACCAAAAAATCCTGTTTGCAGTGTTTGTCCGCTGAACGATGGTTGCTTCGCACTGAAATACAATAAAGTAAATCAGCTGCCGGTAAAAACGAAAAAGCAAAAAGCCAAAAACAGATTCTTCAACTACTTAATTGTTGACGATGAATCTAACAATACGATGGTCCAAAAACGATCCGACAAAGGCATTTGGCACAACCTTTTTGAGTTCCCGCTGATCGAAACGTTGCAGGAAGAAGATATCGATGTGCTGAATCATATAGTTCCATTCGACAATGAAATTATGTCGGTAAAACCTATCAACCACTACAGCATTGTGCACAAACTTACCCACCAGCACCTGCATATAAAATTCTGGAAAGTCAACGTCAAAGGCAACGTCACTGGCGGGATTTCGCCTCAGAATATGATGCATTTGCCGTTCCCGATCGTGCTTTTTAATTTTATTGAAAAGCATTGGCAATAGTTCTTTAATTTGCTATATTTGATTCAAATCAATTCCATAAAAATGAGCGGAACCTTAAACAAAGTAATGCTGATCGGACATTTAGGTGATGAAGTGAAGATGCATTATTTCGATGGAGGGAACTGCATTGGAAGGTTTCCATTGGCAACAAACGAAACGTATATCAATAAAAGCACGAACGAAAAAATTACGTCAACCGAATGGCATAATCTTGTTGTAAGGAACAAAGCCGCTGAAATTTGCGAAAAATATTTGTCGAAAGGCGATAAAATCTATGTCGAGGGCCGAATAAAGTCACGTCAATGGCAGGCCGAAGATGGCTCGACCAAATTTACTACCGAAATCCAGGTTACCGAATTCACATTTTTGACCACCAAGAAAGATACCGACAGTGGAAGGCCACCTGAAACAAGAAGTGCGGCGCCGGAATCCCGAGGCTCAATGCCCGAGAACGACCTGCCTTTTTGATATTGTTTAACTAATTTCTGCCACTTTGGACCCCGATCCCAGTTTAGAATTCCTTCAGATCTCAGACACCACTATAGTTGTCGGGCTAATCGTAATGTTGATATTGCTTTCTTTTTCAGCATTCGTCTCTGCAGCCGAAGTTGCGCTTTTCTCACTGACACCTACCGATATTGATGAAGCCTGCCATAAAGACCAGCGCAAGGGAACCATTATCTCAAATTTGCTCCAAAAGCCTAAAAAGCTCCTTGCCACTATTTTAGTCACCAACACGTTCATGAATATTGCGGTGGTGGTAATTTTTTCAAGTCTTGGCAGCAGCCTGTTTGCACAAATTGAGTCGCCGTCGGTAAAGTTTACCGTAGAAGTTGTGGTGCTGACTTTCATAATCCTGTTGTTCGGCGAAGTGCTGCCAAAGATTTACGCCAATAGAAATACCGTTAGATTTTCGCTTTTTGCCGCCGGGCCATTGTCATTTCTGGATAAGTTACTGTCGCCGATTAGTTTGCCGATGCGAAGCGTTACAATTTACTTAAACGACAAGTTAGGCAAGCAACAAAAATCGGTGTTTTCGGTCGATAAATTGTCTCAGGCGCTGGAGCTGACTTCTCCCGACGGAACTTCCGACGACGAACAGAAGATACTTGCGGGAATCGTGTCATTCGGTAATACCGATACAAGGCAGGTGATGAGTCCGCGTATCGATATTTTCGCACTCGAAATTGATGAAACTTTTTCCGAGATCCTTCCCAAGATTACTGAACGGGGATTTTCAAGGATACCGGTTTACCGCGACAGTATCGACAAGATCGAAGGCGTGTTGTTTGTCA
>DASWND010000035.1:0-24557 GCA_036399435.1 Flavobacterium sp. | reverse complement strand
CGCCTTTTTCGGGCATATTGAGATCCAGGAATATAAAATCAGGCAAGCTTTCGTTGCTGTCGAGCACCTTCATAAGCTGAGCTCCGTTCCATACAGTGTTAACATCAGCGTTATGTTCAGTAACTGCCTCAGTAAAGAGATCCCTGTCATCGGGGTCATCGTCAGCCAATAAGATTCTAATCTTGTCACTCGCCATAAATAGTAGGAATTAATGTAAAACTACAAAAAAATCCTTTTAAAAAACAAAGCGAGAGTATTACTCAGCATCTGTGCCCGATTCTGTTTTTTCACTTTGAAAAATTTCAGCTAATGTCTGCTCGAGTTCTTTCATGCTGTGGGCTTTTACCAGCAGGTCAACTGCTCCCAGTTTCTTTCCTGCACTAATAGTGTCCGGATCACCGTAAGTTGAATAAAGGTAAACAGGTGTATTTTTTACTTTTGAGATTTTTTTGATCTCCACCAGGCATTCGATACCGTTCATCCGAGGCATATTCACGTCGATAAAGATAAAATAAGGATTAAAATCAGAATCGGAATTTATTTTTTCAATTGCATGGACACCATCATTGGCTGTAACAAAATCTACCGATACGTCTAGATGTTTCAGTGCGTGTGCAAATAGCTCTTGATCGTCTATATCATCGTCGATCAACATGCAGGTTATTCTTTTTTTCTCTTGCATAGCACATTATATTTATGGTTCTATTAGTGTATTGGTACTTTTCATTAACAATTCGCACGTCCGGTCAACTGCCTGAAGGACTACTTCTTCGGGATTGCCTGCAAATACTTCCCGGTGCGCTATTTCGTCGGTAGGCGTTTTAATATGAATAAACATTGTTCCTACAGGCTTATTATTTGATTCGCTACCGCCAGGTGATGCAAGTCCGGTCACCGCAATCTGCACATCACTTTGAATAACACTTTTTAAACCATCAGCCATTGCTTTAGTTACTTCAGCTGATTCGGCCGTATGCTTATCGATCAATTGCTGTGGAACTTTCAGAAGATCTGTTTTCACAATCGGATTATAGCATACGATGCTTCCCATCAGAATAGAACCTGATTCTTTCACAAGAGATATTTCAGATGCTATTCGTCCTGCCGTTGCACTTTCTGCAAAAGCTAATGTCATATCAGCTTTAGTTAGTGCTGCAACGCAATTCTCAACGGTTATTGATGGCATTCGGTATGGTTATGATCGTGTTCGTTGCAAAATTCAGTCAAAGCGACTGCTGGCACATTACAACATTTAGTGATACTTTTATATAATTAGGAAGATTTCACCGGAAGGACAAAAAATTTAGTGAGGAAGTTTGCCACAGTTAAATTTCAGTTGTATATTTGCACCACAGCGCGGGATAGAGCAGTAGGCAGCTCGTCGGGCTCATAACCCGAAGGTCACAGGTTCGAGTCCTGTTCCCGCTACTATAAAAACCCATCTCAACAGATGGGTTTTTTATTTGTCAAAACCTTCTACTAACCTATGTTCTAAGGACAAAGTTTTCATTGGTGACTTGATGATTTGACCAATCAATTTCTGTCACTTGCTGGATCACCTTTTTTATGTCTGCAACTTTAACTGGTTTGGGGACATATAGGTTAACCCCAATTTGCTTGCACTTTCTGATGGTGTTAATATTATCTGAGGTGGAATACACAACGATCGGCAATTCGCGAAGGTTTTCCATCTTCTGAATATCATTAATAACTTCAAAGCCATCTTTCGCGGGCATATTCAAATCAACAAAAATGAGCGATGGTTGAGGCGGCGGGTTTAACAGCGCATGTATCATCAGGTCGGCATAATCAAAAACACAGACGTTTTGTCCAACTGATTCGGCAGCCTCGCGGAATAACCATAGATCATCAGGATCATCATCTACATAAAATATACTGCATTCATCGGCAATTTCTGCTCTCATCTTCATTGATTTAATTGGCCCCAATAATACTAAAAAGAATTATTCGTAAAATTTATTTTTTAAAAAAAATCGACAAACCTTTAAAGGTAAATGCTATAACTTCTAAAATGGATTTTATAAGGGAATTTATGCAGTAGCGTACTAACTTTATTTCAAAATTCACGGCTATGGGTTATATTACAATTGAAGTGGAACTTAATGACATTGAAGATACCTGGAATTTCTTTTACGGTGAGTATATAGAGGAAAAATGGGCGGCACGATTGGCAGATAGCAGGCTTCACGTTTTTCAACGTTTTGAAGCTGATTCTATAGAAGGTTGTTTTAATTTGCTCGCATCCTACCTGAGCAGGAACGTTGATGTTCTGGAAATAAAAGGCAATAGTATGGAGAAGAGCTACATCAAGATGTTGAGTAATAAATTGGACTTCACGTTAGGGTAAACCTATTTTTGTGGACTATATACGAACGCACAAGACGGCTGTCCGCCTTTCCAGTCAATACCCAACACATATTCAATAGATTTCCGTAGCTCGCCTACAGAGTTTGCTTTTTTGATGTATAAATTTGCACCTGCTGCTTTGCTTAATTCTATACTCTTGCTGTCACTTGCTGTAGACAGAATTATTATAGGCAGGTTTTTAAAAACATTAGAAGCTTTAATCTCACGAATGATGTCGTAGCCATTTTTACCTGGCATATTTAAATCGACAAAGATGACTGACGGATTTGGAGGTGGGTTATTTAAAGCATGTAACATATGATCCCCAAGATGAAATAATGTCACATCCCGACCAATGGCGTCTACAGCTTCCTGAAAAAAATCGAGATCATCAGGATCGTCATCAACATAAAAAATGGTTCGTAGATCTTGCATTGTGAAATCAATAACAGTTGTTATACTAAAATACAACAGCTTTTAGTAAGAAAAATTCTAAAGTTTACGGAATGATTTATATCATTTTTGGGTTGAGAGCCTGCTTATTCTAAATGATTCCATAGGAAATAAGCAACTTCAGACTTTCGTATCGATGCCAATGCGTAGATGCAATTCCCACTCTTTGATGTGAGCACATTTGAGATGCAGATTGTATCGCGGCACGCCTGATGTTCCCCTACAACATATTTAAAATCCCAAGAGTATAAAAGGCTCTCTGCTTTTGTTTCTGCAAAATCCGTCTCAATGATGCTTCGAATCAGTAACATCAAATGATCTAAATTTTTACAGCGTATTGCTTTTTCCTCTTTAAGGCGATGGCGGCTGTTTCCAACTACAGGTGATTCTTGTAATGATCTGTTGATATAACTGACAATGTCAAGAATGGTTTCATCCGACATTTCACAAAATTTGATCGGATAATAATCGCTGTCATAATCTTTCCAGGAATGCCACTCATATTTTGTAAAGTAGGATTTAATCTTTTTTATCAGGTGCATTTGTACATTAGGGCTATGATTTTCTATCAACGGCGAAACGCTCAATCTATTTTGCTCGCTGAGTGAATCTTGTTGGTATTGCTGCAATGTTAACGGGGTTCATCAATTAAACCGGCGACAATTTTCTCTTCGACTAATTTTTTGTCTTCTTGATCAGCCGTCAGTTTATTACTTTCATCCTTATCAGCGACACAAAGACAAATACAGATCGGAAAATGGTCTGAACCGATATGTTTTTCGACGTTCATTGAGATTAACCTGAAATGGCTACTCACGAAGATATGGTCTAAGGGCCATCGCAGCAGTTTATAATTAGCGTTGAATGTGCTGTAAACACCGCGGCCACGACGTGGATCTAGCAAACCACTAGCTTTTAGAAAAAGCGTTGTTGAGTAACTCCACGCTACATCGTTTAGGTCGCCAATTACCAGGCATGGCCCTTTGTGTTTTTTAGCTTCCTTTCCAATGAGCAAGATCTCTGCATCTCGGCTGGTGCTAAATTCGCTCTCCTGCGGAACCGGTGGCATCGGATGAAGGCCGTATATTCTTATTTGTTGATCGTCAAATTCGACATCTGCAACAATGGACGGAATTTCCTTGTCAATTAAGTAATTAACTTCAACATTATGTAACGGAAACTTGCTGTAAAACAGTAGTCCATAAGTATTATCTTTTGGTACTTCGATAAAATATGGATGGGTTTTCTTTAGCGACTTCACGCCTTTAAGCCATTTCTGATCTGTTTCGAGTAAAAAAATAACATCAGGATCCCGAAGTTCAACCAGTGCCAATAACTTGGCGAAATCATTATTATCCTGAAAAACATTTGCGACAAGAATAGTAATTTTTTCCTGGCCAGTATCGGCCACACGTGCGATCATGGGTTTTGATAAAGCTGTATATGGCAACACGACATATAATAAGAATAGAAACTGAACGAGCAAGGATCCCATTATAACCAAATCGATCCACAATCTAGTATCATAAAAGAAGACAATCCACAAGGCAAAAGTGGTTCCCAGAATTGTAAGTTTTTGTAATCGCGGGTAATCGAAAATCCGAAACGACCAATGATCTTTACGAATCAACGGAAGAGTTGTAGCAATAATTACGAGTCCCGAAAGTATATACAGCGCGATTTTATATGATGTCATGCTTTCTATTAAGTTTGTAGTGCACCATGTCAATGTTATAAAGAACTGAAATTCGTAGGAGAATTCAGTTATGCTTTGATGATGTTGCGCCGCTAAATTTATTAAAATTATATAAATGCAATGTTGAATGATATAAGCATGTTTGTGCGAACTTATCTAATTTCGGAGCACAACAATAACTGATGAAGCCCGCGCAAAAAATTTTTTATCTGGATGACGATCTTGACGACCTCTATGTTTTTAGGGAAGTTGCCGAGGCATTGGGCCATACTGTTACGATATTTGTAAATGGGAATGAAATGCTGCGACTGCTAAACAGCTCGGCGGCAATTCCGGATATTATCTTTTTAGATATTCGAATGCCTGTCTTTAATGGTGAGGAAATTTTGCACATCATCAAAAAAAATCCCGCTCTTGGCGAAATTCCGGTGGTTATGATTTCAGGATTTAATCCGAAGTCGCTGGTGCGTACTTATCTGGAAGCCGGCGCCAACTATCTTATGAAAAAACCTGCCACGGTTGCCGATCTTCGGACATCTCTTGAGCAAGTTCTTAATATTGACTGGAAAACTTTCCAGGCCTTCACCTAGCGCTTCATGAAAATAGCAACATATAACGTCAACGGGGTGAACGGCCGCTTATTGGTGTTGCTGCGGTGGCTCGAAAAGGAATCTCCGGATATCGTATGCCTGCAGGAACTAAAAGCTCCAAACGAAAAGTTCCCACGTGACGCAATTCAAGATGCAGGATATCATTCTATCTGGCATGGACAAAAGAGCTGGAACGGCGTAGCGATCCTTGCCCGCAGTGGTGATATAAAAGAAGTCTGCAGGGCACTTCCCGGAGATGATGACGATGTTCAGAGTAGATATCTTGAAGCAATGGTCGATGGCATATTAATTTGTTGTCTTTACCTTCCCAATGGCAACCCGGCACCGGGGCCAAAATTCGATTATAAGCTGCAGTGGTTTGACAGGCTTACCAAACGAGCAGCTGTTTTGGTTGACTTTGATATCCCGGTGATCCTGATGGGAGACTTCAACGTGATGCCCACCGAGAAAGATGTTTATAAACCTGAACGATGGGGCAAAGATGCTTTGTTCCGGCCGGAAGTCCGTGAGGCTTTTCATAACCTTATGGCTCAAGGCTGGACTGATGCAATCCGAACTTTATATCCCGATGCTACTATCTATACTTTTTACGACTACTTCAGAAACTCTTACGAGCGGGATGCCGGACTTCGGATCGATCATTTTCTGCTGAGTCCGCATCTCAAACCGAGGCTAAAAAGAGGAGGTGTTGACCGTGAGGTCAGAGGCTGGGAGAAGACCAGCGACCACTGCCCGGTTTGGATCGAGCTTACGGACGAATAAATATGTTGAATTTAGAATAATTTCTTCCCGGTTCAAGATAAATTAACTGATGATGTATTGTTATAGGCATGTTGCGTGCTCAAAACTGCGCCAGGGATTGGAGCAAGTGCCGCGCACTGCGGAAAGCCCGATCCCTGGAGGCGCGCAAAATGTGTAGATCTTTATTTGTCACACATTTTATTTCAATAAAGATTTAGAGAAATAAAATTACCTATTAGTTTATCGATTGCGTAATTATTTACACCCGCTTTAGCACAGTTACTTGTATCTGGACGAAAATTTACGTCATATAACGACTTTCTTCTTAATTAACGAGGTCATTACAATATATTCGTATGTTGGAATATACATGTAATTAAGTGTATGTCAGTACCTTATAGGTGTCTGACATAGGCGTAGCTATGTGTAATTTCAACCAAACCAATTTTTTTATTAACCAAAATTATTTTTTATGAAGTACTTAAACCAAACAAATTTGCTTCGGTTTGCAGTTTTTATGATGCTGGGAGCATCTGCAACTGCGCAAAACAACAACAAAGTGACTATTTGCCACGTGCCACCAGGTAACCCTGCAAATGCTCACACAATTTCGATCAGCCCGAATGCTGTTCAGGCGCACATCCCGGGAAATAATCAGCACAGCGACTTTTATGGCCCTTGTTGGTCGGGTTGTACAGGAATGACGGTTATTTCTTACGTTCAAGGAAAACAAAGCGATGGGACGCCAGTAGCTGCTGATCGCTCGAATGTTTCAAAAGTTCTCGGCGAGCCTGATGGGGCTAATACGCCGGGTGAATTTTTTACCTTAGGATTTGGTGGTCACATTATTATCAAGATGAACGGTGGTGTTTTAAACAGACCTGGTAATGACCTTAGGATCTATGAAACAACTTTTGATTATTTGTGTCCTACATATCCTGAACGTGCCAACATTTTTGTGTCAAAAGACATGAACAGCTGGACTTCAGTTGGTACTTTATGTCAGGATGGCGAAATTGATATTGCGCCGCTTGATTGGATTCAGTATGTGAAAATCGTAGACATCACTGATAAAACTAAATTTAACCAAGTTGTTGATGCCTTTGATGTTGATGGGATTAAATGTATCAATATGCCTTCATCAAGACGTGCTGAGGATGCCGTTGAAGTAGCGCACCTTGTGGTTTACCCAAATCCGGTAACTGATAATTTCTCAATTAATTTTGAGCATATGCAGCCAAAAGAAAATGTATTGATCGAAATAATCGATATGCTTGGAAGAACTGTTTATTCTAAAAAAGTTGTTTTAGAAAATGCTGATGAAACAGTTGTTGTTCCAACTTCGGAACTTCCAACGGGTGTTCATAATGTTCGTGTTACAAGCGAATCACTTAACTATACACAACAGTTGGTAAAAAAGTAAAAAACTACTTTGATGATTATGAAAGCATCGCTTAATTGCGGTGCTTTTTTTGTTTTAATAGTTTCATGCCGCTCACAAATATTTTTTTGGCGTATGTTTTGTATTGCCGAAAACAACTTAAAATATGCTGCTATGAAATACTTTATTATGATGCTCTTGTTTACAGGCAGCATGTTTGCTCAGGAACGAGTTTATAATGTTCAATCGTACTGTGTTGATGAAAAGCCGTTCAGGAAAGGTCAGTGCGATATCTCCGGAAACGAATATTCATTTGTTTTTCTTGACACGAAAAAAAGTGAGGTCGTTTTTTTCTTTACAAGCATGAAGTTGAAGTACAAGATTGTCGAAACTAAAGTTTTTGCGCCAGATCCGAATTATACTTTTTACCAGCTACAAGGTGCTGAAGGCGCTGTGGAAATGAAAATTGATAAACAACAGAATAAGATTGAATTCATCTACCCAAACAACCACATATATTTAACGGTGGGCGCTTCGACTAAAAAACCACAATCACGCTCTTAAAAACCAGTTGATATCTGCAAGTTTTTTCTTAACTTGAATGGAACTAAAATCCCATTCGATGTCAAAAACAAACTCTGTTATTAAGCCAGTTGCGCAAGCCGGCCTTATCGCAAAAGGAATCGTTTATTGTTTATTAGGTTTGTTGGCCTTTATGGCTGCCTTCCATATCAGCGGGCAATCTGCTAAATCAACCGACAGGACTGCGGTTTTTGAATTTGTAGAAAAACAACCTGGCGGACAAATTATGTTGGGTGTAATTGCATTAGGCTTGATCTGCTATACTTTTTGGAGGATCTTCCAGGCTTCTGTTAAAAGCGATAGTAATGGTAAGAACTCGGTAAGGAAACGGCTTCGATATATTTTTAGTGGCATCGTTTACGGAGTCGCCGCTTACTCTCTTCTTAAAAGTATTTTTGCATCAAAGTCAGATTCCGGAAATAATTCGCAGGACATGGTCCGTGAAGTACTCACAAAACCTTATGGTCAAATTCTTGTTGGCGCTGTTGCACTAACTTTACTAATTATTGGAATTTATCAAATTTATTATGGTTTGTCTGAGAAATATAAGGAGCACGTCGATAAGGTTATTTCGAGTAATCATCGTGAAGCTTTATTGAATTCAGGTAAAATCGGGTATGTTGCACGTGGTGCGGTTTGGATTATAATTGCGTTCTTGTTTTTTAAAGCTGCACTTCATTCAAATGCCTCAGAAGCTGGCGACACTTCTAAAGCTTTTGACTTTCTCCAAAGTTCCTCTTATGGCTCTTATTTATTGGCAGCAGTAGCACTTGGACTTATTTGTTATGGTACATTTAATTTTGTGCGAGCTCGCTTTGAGAATTTCGGATAATTTTCCCGGGAAGAACTTCATAGACTATATTTGCGGCTAAATGTATTTAGGATGTCGTCAGCAAATTATATTGTAGAAGCAGTGATCGTTGATCATGTGTTTGCAACTACAGAAGTAATGTACAAAGATTACGAAAGATGCACCTTTACCGGATGCGACTTTACTGTATGCGATTTTTCGGGAACTGTTTTCATTGACTGCAAATTCGTGCGGTGCAATTTTGACAATGCTAAAATCAATTATGTCGCATTGCGTGACGTTGTTTTTGTGGAATGCAATTTTACAAGTGTAAATTTTGCAATGGTAGACACGTTATTATTTGGCGTTTCTTTCTCAGAATGCAAACTTGATTATTCAAAATTTTACACGCTGAAGCTGAAAGGCAGCTCATTTATTGATTGTAGTATGGTTGCAGTCGATTTTATGAAAAGCGATCTGACAGATGTTTTATTCGATAATTGTGACCTCTACAAGAGCGTCTTTTTGGAGGCCACAGCTTCTAAGGCTGATTTCTCGACGAGCTACAACTTTTCGATTGATCCTGAAAAAACGAAATTAAAACGTGCCGTCTTTTCGCAGGAAGGGCTCAAGGGGCTTTTGCACAAATACGATTTGATCGTTAAGTGATCTATTCAGAGGGATCAGCTTCGGGTTCAAGTTTAATACTTATGTCTTTTCTTTGAATAAGATCACCGACCAAATATGTTTGGATTTTATGGCCGTATGACTTGAAGTATAAAGTATCAGTTGGAAGTGCCTTTATTTTAAAAGTACCCGTGCTGTCGGTTCTGACAACAAATACGGGATCCTGATACATTCTGATATATTTGCTGCGGCCTTGCTTAGGGTCTTTTACCACTTTTGCTAAAGTGTCGTTAACAACAATCTCAATTACATAACGTCCGTTGGTCGAATCTGTTACTTTTCCTGAAACTTCAACCTTTTGAGCAAAACATTGAAAAGAACCGGCAAGAAGCGTAATAATTAAAATGATGGTTTTCATCGTCTGATAATTGATGCCATGCGCCTGGCAATGATTGCGCCAAATTTGATGCGATCGGATAGAACCTGTGACTATGCTTCAAACGCAACAATAGGCGCATTGTAATTCGGATACCCAAAATCTTGATAGTTTACCTGAGGATCCAGCCAGCTAAGTTCATCTTGTCGACGCAGCATAAGAGGCATTCTTTGTTTATTATTATGAATGTACTGCATTTGTTGGTTTGCGGCTGTAGTTACTATTGAAAAGGTATTTAGTGAATTTCCTGTTTCAGGAGACGTCCATTGCGAATAGATGCCCGCAAAAGCAAAGATTTCTTCTTCAGATGATTGAATCTTGAACTTCTGCTTGCTTTTTCCCTTTTCATCATTCCATCGCCATTCATAATATGCAGTTGCAATGACCAGGCACCGGTTGCTGATAACATTTTTAAATGCCGGTTTTTGCTCCAATGTTTCAATCTTGGCATTTAATGTATTCTTGCGAATACTATCGTCCTTGCACCAATCAGGGATAAGGCCCCACTGATAATCTGGTTGGATTATATATGAATCGTGGTTTGTGATGACGGGATGAACATCGTGAGCAAAACCGTTAATTTCATCTGCAAAATTGAAAAGATCTGCGTTTTGGAATTGTGCCCGAAAACGTTTTGCGATATCTTCTATTCCGGCTTTGACTTCAACTCTGTAGCACATTTGATTGAATTGTTGAGGTGTGTGACTTTGCCAGTGCAGCTCCTAATAAACTCATAGGGATATATGCCACAACAAGGTCAAGCAAGGTAAACCAAAGTGGAGAAGGAAGCTGTACTACCATTGCGATTCCGCCTGCTAAGAAAAATATTCCAACGATCAATGCCAAAAGTGTTTTTCGGGTAATACCAAGCTTTGCAGCGACAAATGCACCTGCTAATGTTCCTAAAGCGTGAGCGAGGAAAGGCGTCAAAAAATGTTTTGGCTCAAAAATTCCCATTGAAGCACGAAGTCCTTCCATTGTTAAAATGTCGGCTCCTTCAGGTGGTGGAATAAGAGTTGGCCCTAAGTACGCGATGGCCATGTTTACGAGGCTTCCAACTATAATTCCAGCGATTACGGCAAGAATATTCCTTAGAATTGGATTCATTTTATTGTGTTTTTGGTTTCAATCGAAATTATAAAAGTTTTACTGATTTTGAGGTCGTTAGGCAATTTTTCTTGCAACAATAATGATATCAGTTATTTCTTCTTCATTGTGAACATATTTCTTTCGATCAAGATGATCAATAATAAAGGAATTGTTTTGAAGGATATTTGAAAGCAATGCTTCGTCGTAATAGTACATATACAGTTGGTCGCCTGCACTGGATGTTGTTAGCGACGATTGATTATAATTGCCTTCCATTGTGCTCAGATACAACATTCCATTAATAGGAAGTAATTGGCTTGCATCTGCAATAACTTGTTCCGCCTCGGGCTGATTTAGATAAGGCAGGCAAAAACCACAGATTATCGCATTGAACGTTGAATTGATTTCAGATATTTTTCTGACATCTCTAACTTCGAAAGTTGCTGACTTGTTATTTTGTTTGGCAAGTTTTATCATTGCGGCTGACATATCAATACCTAATATCTGAAGGTCAGGTTTGTGCCGAAGTAGCCAATTACTAATATTTCCGGGACCGCAAGCCAGGTCAAGGACCGACGCAGAGTCGGCTAGGCGTTCAGCGACAAAGTTCAATGAAGAAGCATAGAGACTGACATCGAAATGCTTTTCATTATAAGCATCAGCATGTTTATTGAAAATTTCTACCGCAATCTGGTTATTGTCAACTTTCATTAGGTTTCGGCATTGCCATGGCTAATAAATTCTTTAGGGAATTTGTCGGCGATGAGGTTTAAGTTGATCCCATATTCAAGGAATGCTTTTAGTCCATCAAGAACCGTTGTAAATCCACCTGTCGAATCTTTAATGGCAGCAACTAAAGCATCGCCTGTTTCTATAAAACCATAGTTCTTAATTTGCACATAAGTTCTTTGATCATCAATCGGGGTAAATAAGAACTCAACTACGGTCGATGGAGTTCCCCATTCAATGATAATTTGTTTATCTATAACGACTTTTTTAACCTCCACATGAAGTGCAACATTATACATTTCCCATTCCCACTGAACCGATTTTCCTTCAATTAAACGTCCATTGCTTTTAGTAAACCAAAAATTACGTGTCATTTCTGGATCCACAAATGCTTCGAAAACAACGGTGACAGGTTTCCGGATCATCATTTGGGTTTCAACGTAGTAAGTACTGTCGCTCATTGACGTGCTTTTTGTTTCAATTCGTTATAAGATTAGTAAATATAAAAAAGTCTACAATACTTCACATGTTACAAGTTTCATTTTGATCTGACAATTAATGATCTACCGGCAGCAATAAATGTAAAGGAAATGATCAGAAAACCAAGATTATATAAGTTAGGATCTGATGCATTTTCCCGTATGTCATGAAATCTGAATAAGTAGTGGTTAAATATACTGTCCATCAAGTTAAAAATTCCCCAGCCAGAAAGTAGCCCGCCAGTAAATACCGCTGTAGATGTAGTTAAACGTGATTGTGTTCGGGAGTGCCACATTAGAAGAACTCCAATAAAAGTATAAATCCAAGTAACGGCCTCAAAAACTCCATCCCAAAACATATTGATGCTTTTAGATGTGAGCGTGGTCGGATGTAAAATGTTCGATATCATTTGGTGCCATTGCAGAAGCTGATGCAATATGATAGCATCAATAAATCCGCCCAATCCGATACCTAGTATTAATGACATCGCGACCACTGGGGCTTTTAGAATTAAATTGCCATGCGCCGCCTTTTTTATTCCATTGCGATAGATCAGCAGAAGAGGAACAAGAAGCGCCAGGGGAAGAATAATCTTTAAAAATATTGAGGGAAATTCGGCATTGAAGATGCCATCTTGGATACTTGGATTGCAGCTTACGCAAAGAAACTTGAATAGCAGAGTCATTTTTATTGAAGTTTAATAGCGATTATGGTGAGACTAAGTTTCAGAAGCCTGATAAAAAAAAGCGGACTATGTAGTCCGCTTTACCATTATAATTTGTTGTTGGGATGAATTCGGTGATCTTCTTTTTTACGTCTTAGCCCAAGTAAGCCAAGAAGACCTAAGAGACCAACTAATCCGATTTCTCCATTGTCATCATCCTCCATATCATCAGACATTTCAGTTGTAGTTGCATCGTCTTGTGCCACAGCTGTCGGAGTGGTAAACAGCATTGCAAAAACTGCAACAGATCCAAATAATAACCTTACTTTTTTCATGGTTTGATTGTTTAAGTTAATGATTCAAAGATGGTTATGAGTGTCAGAAAGTTTCTTACAACAGTTTGCCAAAAATTTATATAGTTCACATATACTGACCAATGAGAAGTGCATCATAATTCACCTTGTTGACACTGCTATCAAAGTACAATGGAAAACAACAGATAATATTATATAATTCTTACAGTCTGAATCATGTAAAAAGTAAGATTATATGTATAAAAGTTTCGGTAAACTCATCATGTAATTTAGCAATAGATAAATAACCAAATATACACACAGATATGGACTCTAATTACATTATCAACAGACTGAAGTCAACTCCATTTAAATTTCCAACAGCTGAACTTCTTCGAAAAAGGCTGGAGAACCTTGAAGAAGCCAAGAGACAGCAAGTAGTTTCAAATCTAAAGGTGGAGCTTTGTAGAGAATGCAACATAGATATTTATGAGCCTTTGTCAGAAGTTGTACATCGCCTTCGCGCCGCCTAAAACCTTAACATACTGAAGCCCGAAAGGGCTTTTTTATTTAAAACAGATTGAATGAAATTTTAAGACGAGCCGCAATCATTTAATATAATTAGGCGAAACACATTTGTTCCAGTAATTTACAATTGTACTGATGGTTTCTTTCAATTCATTAAAATCCGACGGCTTTACGAAAAAGCCTTGAATAGACTTCGAGTATGCTTCGACAACGTGGGACTGCTCGGCACTTGTTGAGAAAAAAAGGTACGGTATCGACTTTAAACGAAGATCTTCATTTTCGTGGACCTTACGTCGTAATTCAAGTCCACTTAGTTTTGGCATGTTTATGTCCGAAAAAATGATAAAGGGCTCAATCGAAGTTGTTGTTAAAAAATCCAAAGCCTCCTGACCATCCGCAAAAAAGATAATTTCGTTAGTGCAAGTCATGTTTTCAAAAACATCACCAAACATTTCCTGGTCATCTAGATCATCTTCAATAATGATAATCGGGCCGCCCTTATTCATGTTTTTTTTGTAAAGGTAAGCAATCCGATGAAACAATAGCCGATGCGGTGCCTGCCAACGAAGGGTCGTAATTTTAAACGTAACTTAATCAGGATCAGGACATACTTCTTTACTAAATGAAATTGTCTTATGATTGAATTATACTATCAATAGTGAACGTTAAATATATTGTGATTCCAAAAGAGATGATCACTTAATGTAATTTGGCGAAACACATTTCAGCCAGTAGTCCATTATAACTTTTATTAGATCTTTAATTTCTTCAAACTGTTTTGGCTTTACGAAAAAACCTTGGGCTGACTTTGAATATGCATCAACCACATGTTTTTGCTCGGCACTTGTAGAGAAGAAAAGGTATGGAATTGATTTTAGTCGTAGATCTTCATTCTCGTGTACTTTTTGACGAAGTTCAATTCCGGTCAGCTTTGGCATATTAATATCGGAAAAAATGATGAAAGGCTCCACAGAGGTTTCCGTCAAATATTGAAGCGCCGAAAACCCATCGCTAAAGAAGATAATTTCATGTCCGTATTGTAAAGATCCAAAAACTTCCTGCAGAACTTGCTGGTCTTCAAAATCATCTTCAATAATAATAACTGGCCCTGTTCTGTTCATGTCTTGCTAAATTTTGATTTAAGATATAACAAAATTGCGACTGTATGGTAGAAGCAATATGGTATTTTAAATCAACAGCAGAATTTTTATAGTGTAATGAATTGATGCAATACTTATTTAATAAGACTATCTACCGATTATTACTGTAGTGCTCTATCAGAAAGAGTTTTAATCAGAGGAAGCGGGTAGGTAATTTCAACTACTTCTTAATTTCCGGCTGATACAAGAGTTTAAATGAATTAGAGACCGCCTGATGCAAAATTGTTGCATGGTTCTCCTCAGGCAGATATTCAAAAAACACCTTCGTCGCGGGCGCTTTTAATTTTATAATCTTGTCAGCTAAAACATTTGCATCAACTTCCATGACACGTGGAATCTTTGTGCCAGTTAATCCCTCTTTCCCGACTCCAATATAGATTTCTTTATTTTGCAAAGTCGATATATTCCGGTTTAGAATTGAACCATTATCCCACCAAAGGCTGGGGCTAACAATGATGTACTTATCAAAAAGTTGAGGTTTGGTGAATAATATTTCGGTAGCGAGAAGTCCGCCTAAGGACTGTCCAATTATTGTTTTATCACTATTTGTTTTATAACTCTTGTTGATATATGGCTGCAGCTCGTTTTCAATGAATGCGATGAAATTATCTGAATGTCCTGTTGTGGGATATCTTGCTTTATCTTCTTCAATGCTTGTTGGAAATGTAAAATCTCTTCTTCGATCGACAGTTGCAATACCAACAACGATCGATTGCGGAACTTGTTTTATCCATTCAAAAGTATAGAATTGCACCAACCCGACAATATGTATAAAATCTTCATTTGCTGATCCGTCAAGTAGATAAATCACCGGATAGTTGATGGTGTCCTTTACGTTATAGCCTTCCGGCAAATAGATATTAAGAACTCTTTTTTCGTTTAATATTTTTGACTGAATTTCGTGAATTTCTCCCAGTATAAAAGGTTTGACATTACTTCGAGTTTGCGAATCCGGCTTTTGTCCTGAAGCTACAGCCGCAATTAAAATCAAAAATATTGTAAGTAGGAGTCTCATTTTTATGCCTGTTGTTTAGTAAATTTATTTAAAATCGATCATTTTCAGATACATCCAAGAACTGGAAAAATCCCGCTTCTTGTGCATGTGCTTCTTAGCAACGAAAACTAAAGGTAAAGATTTAATCCAGTAAATAATCAAGCATAGGTGCAAACAGAAATTGGAAATCGAATGGTTTGAATCACAAGATACAGAATTCGAGAAAATTGTTTTCTTTGTAGGAAATAATAGAAAGATGAAACAAATTACACTTTACATAATGTTGCTGATTGCGTCGGTAGGAAATTCACAGATGAAAGTTCGCTCCGGTGAATTTGAAAACTTGAAAGGTATTTCGGCTTTCAACGTTACATTTGATTATTCGGATTTACAGGTGCACGGCTTTGATAGTGAAAAATCATATTTGGATGAAAAAATGCAAAAGCGTGAACAGAAGGAAGGTGAGGCTGAAAAATTTGAAGAAAACTGGTATACCGATAGAAGTAACAAGTATGAGCCAAAGTTCATAGAATACTTCAACAAACAATTTCGCGACAGTGAGTTGTCGGTATCACGTGATAGTACAAAGCAATATACAATGCATGTAAAAACCACGTGGATTTATCCGGGATATAATGTCGTTGCTGGAAAGGAACCTGCAAAAATCAGTGCTACAATTTCTGTCTTCGAAACATCGAATCCCGCTAAAGTATTGTTTATAGTCGATTTCAATAAGTCGATAGGTCTTGAACCCGGAACCTTTGATTTTGATCAGGGATACCGAATTGCAGGTGCTTATGAAAAATTGGCCAGGAATATGGCTTTACAGTTAAAGAGGTTTCTTTGATAAATTGTAGATAAAATTTGTCTTAGCACAATGAAGCACGGTAAACAGCAAAATAGTACTGACCGTGTACTAATTATTTTATTCTAAATTCAAAAGGTATCTTTGTTTCTCCTGCTGAAATCTCAGCGTATAGAACATTATTTTCTCTTCTATACAGTATCTTTTTCGGAAATTCATTCAGTTCGTTTTCGCATGTAAATCCCTTTTCTCCCAACTGTATGACTTTAAAAGATGTTACTATACTGTCGCCTTTTGGAGTAACATCGTAACTCCAAACACTATCTGTCTTGGTCAATCGAACATTCTCTTGCCATATAGTGTCAAGGTTCTTTATAGTGAAACTATGACCGATATATATCTTATCACTGAGTTTTACCCAATTTTCAAATGTTGATTTTCCGGACACTTCATTTGTTCTTACCCAGTGACCAAGTAGCCAGTCGAAGTTTATTTCTGTAGTAGTTATTTTTGACGTGCAAGATCCCGTAATTATGACTGCGAATAATATCAATATTTTCTTCATTGGGTCATATGTTTTAAAAAAAATTCGTGGATTAATTTTCAGGCTAATTATACATTCAAATCTATTATATTTTTTGAATTGATATGCAGAAATTCTAACCGCAACATTAAATGTCTAGGTATTGTCATTGTCGAGTCACGATATCTTACAATAAATTATTATATCACAATTGTTAGTTGCGACTTGTTGACCTGATCTTCTCTGCAATTTATGAATAGAGATGGAAGAACTTGGGAACGAACTCTGCAATTGTAATTAGCAGGTGTTAGCAGCAGTTATGTGAAGTTTGTTCGCCTGTAATTCTTATTTTCTTTGGGTTTTGGTCGACAATTATTTTATTATTGTTGTAAATTAATACAAAGCCCCTTGACTGAACAGAAAATGAAATCAATTACTATCTCCATTAAAAAAATAGCCATCCTCTGTGTTTCAGTAGTCCTTTTAATAAGTATTTATTTCATCTATGCTAAATTAACAAGTCCAAGTGGAGCCCAAAAAGTAACATTTACGCGATCGAAATCTGAAAATTTTACAAAGGGAAAATTGAGTTTCACAGTATACACAGCTAGTAACGGCGTTAATGAAGATATTATTTACCATTTTCATGGAAGAAATTTAGACAATACAATATGGAACGATGATACTTATTTCACATCATTGATCCAGTCACAATGGCAAAAATTAAAGATTAAGCCACCAACTGTTGTGGTAGTGTCGTATGGACCGGAATGGTTACTAACACCAAAAAACTCAAAAGAAAAGAGTGGTCTGATGGATGATTTTATATCCAATCTACCATTTATTGAATCCAAAACAGGTAAACCGAAAAACAGAATTTTACTTGGCGAATCAATGGGCGGACTAAATGTTCTAATCTTAGGACTTAGTCATCCGGAATTGTTTTCAAAAGTGGCTTCATTGTGCCCTGGTGTGTATTTGGATTCTCCGTTTTCAGATTTTGAAAAATTACGATCAGCGATTAAGAGAACTGGGGCGGATCCTAAAATAGCATTTGGAATCTACACCATGGCAAGAACTTATGTTTCAAATGAGGAGGAATGGAAAGAAATTTCTCCAATTGAATTAATGCAAAAAGCGAATAATAATTATCCGGAATTGTATCTATCCTGTGGCCTATATGATAAATTTGGTAATTATGAAGGATCTGAATATCTTGCTAATGTGGCAAATTCAAAAGGAATAAAAACCAGCTGGCACCCTTTATACGGTGGACATTGCGCCATTGATATTTCCTCGTTAGCAGACTTCCTTATAACTAAGAAATAGGGCACACGCACTTAAGCAAGCATTTGAAATATGGCAAAATGGAGACAGGCTCAATGTCTAAATTCTCCGCGTGCAGCGCGCGCGTATCATAACAAAAGCAGGCATTGCCGTTAGAGATAGTCGCAGCAACCTCTACAGACAAAATTTTCATTTTTATTATTGGTATTACTTTGCACCACCTCCAACAACGTCGCGTCCTTGTGCATCGCAGTATATTAAGGAATTTGCTTTTAGTTGAATAATAATTGAAACACCTCAAATAATAAGCGTCGCGATATTATCCGATTACATACGTTAGATTTACCACAGCTATAATTCTACCTATGAAAAAAAAATTACTCTGCCTCACATTGATTTTAATGATAACGTCTTCCTATTCGCAAAAGGAATTATGGGGCTATCGTGTGGTGTATAATTACCTGACACCGCAATCGCCTGGATTGAATGATGGGAAAATAATAAAGATTCCGCTCGACGGATTGGGTGAAAACCTAGTGGACCCGGAAGTAATGCACGAATTTGACGTGACGGGACTTCAGGGGAAATTCCCAAGGGGAAGATTATTTCAGGCTTCCAATGGAAAATTATATGGCGTTACAGGATACGATGGATATGATTCCGGACAAGGAATTCCGCAAGGTGTTTTGTTCGAATATGATTTGTCTATAAATACCTATAAGGTCCTGTCAAATGCTTTAGTGACAAGTAATTTTGCTGTCATCGAGCCTTTGCCCGGAATGCTTTACGGATTGACAAATAGCGGAAATTCCATTTTTAAATACAACATCAATACGGAAGAGATGACGATCGTTGCATCCATTCCCGGGGCGTTCGCGGACACCGGATTTTGGCTGCCCAATTTTACTGGAGAGCTCATGAAAGCATCGGATGGGTATGTCTACGGCGTGGCATCGCCAGTGCCAATTTCAGGCACCCTTTGGCCCGCTGCTATTTACAGGCTTAATCTTCAGACAAACCAAGTTATGTTACAATATGTTTTTGGTATAGACGCTCCGGTTTATACGACAAAACTCGTCGAAGGCGCGCCCGGAAAACTTTATGGCGCGGGCACCGGAGGCGTGAATATTGGCCCAAGTGGCGTAGCGCTAAGCGGAAGTGGGACGATGTTCGAGTATACGATTGCCACAAATACATCTCTAAAGATATTTGATTTCGATTATGCGACAATAGGGGCGCATCCAAGTCCGATCATCGCAAGCGGCGGCAAACTTTATGGCGGATTATTCGGAAACAATGTCGATAGTTATCCAAACGCGGCCGGCTCACTCTTCACTTACGACCTCGCCGCCCAATCCATGACGCTTCATTCCTTGACAGGAAATGCAGCTCAAATACAGCATCCGCTAGGTATGCAGCTATTAGCAACTGATGGAAATATTTATGGATCCTATTCCTCCGGCATTTATCAATTCAATCCTGCGACTGAGGCCGTGAGCAGGGTTGCCAGTATAATTAATGCGGGTTATGATTTAGGCCAACTTATTGAAATCTGCCGCAAGCCATCATACCATTCTTTTGAAAACTCCTCGTTTGTGGTCTGTCCGGATAATCCCTTTGTTTTTGATCTCCAAAATGCAAATGCAATGACTTATGTCTGGAGAAGAGGTTCGGCAATCCTGGCTTCCCAAACTTCAGGAATCTTAGACATTGCCAATGTTACCCTAGCGGATACCGGAATTTACACCTGCACGATGACAAACGAATGCGGGACAACGGTGACGATGCCATTGCAGCTTACAGTTGAGAATTGCCTTGGGCTGGATAACGCGACCGCACTTAAAAATGCTATTATAATCTATCCGAACCCAGTTGGTAACAGCCTGAATCTGGACTTGTCGAATTCTCTAAATTTTGAGATCCGCAATATTTCCATCATTAATATTTTGGGACAAAGGGTATACAGCACTTCGGAAAGGAATCTCGCAGTCGATGTGAGTTCGTTAAAGGCAGGAATATATCTATTGTCAATCACAACTGACAAAGGCGAGTGGAATGGCAAGTTTATCAAACAGTAACTAATGCAAACCGGTTAAATCATCAAACATGAAATTAAAAATATTAATCATTAGCTGTACGTTACTTTATTCCTTAGTGGGATTCGGGCAGTTTATAACCACATGGAATACAGGAGCTACAAATAAAATTACCGTGCCCACTACAGGAACCGGCTACAATTACACTGCAACTATCGCGTTACTCGAAACACCGCAAACAATCATTACAACATTGACGAACGTTTCCGGAAATGCCGTTTTTTCAGACTTGGCAATGAATACATCGTATCAGGTGAAAATCACCGGCAATTTTCCGAGAATATATATCAACAATGGCGGCGAAAGGTTTAAACTGAAAGCGGTCACCCAATGGGATAATATTGCCTGGACGAGTTTTAATAAAGCGTTTTTCGGATGTACGGGGTTAAATGTTACGGCTTCGGATGTACCTATACTTTCCGGAGTAACCGATACAAGCCAAATGTTCCAATATTGCTCAACTTTAAATGGACCGGCAAACATTAACAGCTGGAACATGTCGACGATCACCGATGTCAGCAATATGTTTGTAGGCGCGACCATCTTCAATCAGAATATCGGAAACTGGAATACCGGCGCAGTCACAAACATGAGTGGTATCTTCGCAAATACAGTCGCTTTCAACCAGGATATCGGAAGCTGGAATACGGCATCAGTCACAAATATGAGCAGTGTTTTTGCAGGCGCGAAAGCTTTTAACCAAAACATCGGAAACTGGAATACAGCCTCAGGTACGACCATGGAGTATATGTTTCAGGGCGCGACCGCGTTTAACCAAAGTCTCAACAATTGGAATACAGCATTGGTAGCGAATATGGGCAATATGTTTTATGGTGCGACAATTTTTAACGGAGAAATAGGCAGCTGGAATACCGAGTCAGTGACTAATATGGAGTCCATGTTCCGCGACGCTACTTCGTTTAATAAGAATATTGGTAACTGGGAAACCAGCGCGGTAACCAATATCTCATCGATGTTTTATAAAGCGACCAATTTTAATCAGGACATTGGGAATTGGAATACATCGGCGGTGATAGCAATAGGGCATACTTTTAATTTGGCAACATCGTTTAACCAAGACATCGGAAATTGGGATACGAGTGCCGTGTTTAATATGCAATTTGCTTTTCAGCAGGCATCGGCGTTTAACCAGGACCTCAGTAATTGGGATGTTTCCAATGTGTTGTATATGGGCTCAATGTTCAAACAGGCTTCATCGTTTAACCAAAGCCTGGCATCATGGGCAAGCCAGTTGAACCCAGGGGTTGAACTGTCAGGCTTCGGCGGTTTTATAGAAAACTGCGGCATGAGTGTCGCCAATTATGATGCAACGCTGGTAGCCCTTAGTAGTGATGGGCCAAACGGCATAAACCTAGGTGCCTTGGGACTATACTATTGCAATGCCGGTGCTGTTGCCCGTGCAAACCTGATCTTAGCGGTTGCGAGCGGAGGAAAAGGGTGGTTCATTTCCGGAGATACGTCGTTGGTAAATACCAGTCCGTTATTGGCAACATCCGGAAATACAGTTACGCTGACGTATATGAATTGCAATCACGATTGGTCGAACCCGACAAACCGCGCCAGGAAAATGCTAATGATTAATGAAAACGGGAATGATATATCACCATCGGCTGTAATTATCAACCATAACAATATTGGAAACATGCCCGTCGGCGTTACTTCAACCGATGGTTATTACCAGATCAGTAATTCAACTCAAAGTACGCGGATCAGCAACCGACTCGTTTCTATTGCTGACGCCGGAAATTACACGGAGAATGATGGCGTTATCGTCAGGGTTTACTATTCGGTTCCGGAGTATACAAACATCGTTATCAATGCACCTCCTGTCGGGGAAATAGTTGATGCCGGGTGGTTTTTATCAGATATTGGAAATGCCGCTGGCGTAGTCGGAAATATGTCTGCCGGCATTGAGGCATTGCCAAGTGCGGAAAAGATCATTCCGATCAGTTCGGGGTCAGAAAACGGAATCGCTTTTGCTGAATTTAAGTTGATGAAACTGGGAACGATCGGACTTTATGCCAAAACGCAACAAGGAAGTTTAGGTCCGGAATTGTCAATTTCTGATCTAGAGAAGAGCAATAAATTCCTGATTTACCCAAATCCTGTGAACATGGTTCTAAACATGGAATTGCCGGATTACCCGAACTTCAAAACACAAAACATTACTATCACGAATATGCTTGGGCAAATAATGTATAGCAATTGGAGAGAAGGTAACAGTGTTGACGTATCCTTTCTCCAAAGTGGATTGTATCAGGTTTCCCTAGAAACAGACTATGGCAATTGGAACGGAAAGTTTATAAAAAATTAATTCATTTTACAATATTGTCTATTGGACTCCTCGCATTTTAGCGTATTCCTAAATTTTACTTGGACGTGCAAATAAAGCTTGATTGAATTGTAGTAAATAGAATTGCTTTATGAATAAGGCTCATTTTGTATAAGATTTTAATTCTCAAAGATTCACATTTACAATGGTCAAAAAGCTGAATTTTAGTTTGAGCTGTTGCGGCATTTGTAACTTCTGGGCAAATTATCAGTTGCCTGTTGATGAACAGAGGATCTTCTGCAAATAAAAATTTTAATGGAAGAAAATATTCTGGCGTCCAGATAGCGGCAATTTTAGTAGCCAACGTTATCTGATATTTGAGATGAACGACTGAGTCAATATTTGCATTAACTTAGCCCTAAAGTTATAATTATGAGAAAATTATATATTATTTTAGGTCTTATTTTACCAGCTTTTTATGCAGAAGCACAGTGTTGGGAAATTGTACAAGGAGGCTTCTCTCATACAGCGGCGATTAAAAGTGATGGTTCATTATGGAGTTGGGGTCGCAACAACTATGGTCAATTAGGCAATGGGACGTTAATAAACGAAAATATTCCAACACAAATTGGAAATGACCTTGATTGGCAATCACTTTCTGCCGGATCTCAATTTACGATAGCTCTTAAAGCCGATAATACTTTGTGGGGCTGGGGTCTTTCACCATACGGCTTGTTTGGTACCAGTACTTGGTTTTTAGAACCGACTTTATTAAATGGTACGAATTGGGATACAGTTTCTGCCGGTGGGAATCATATTTTAGCCATAAGTGGTGGAACTTTGTGGGCTTGGGGCAGGAATGAATATGGAGAACTTGGTGATGGCACTAATATGAATCGGGATGCTCCTACGTTAATTGGAACAGCTATCGACTGGCATTCAATAACTGGCGGGTATGCTCACAGTATTGCTATAAAAGATGATGGAACTTTGTGGACGTGGGGAAACAATGAATTTGGCCAACTAGGAAATGGTACATTTGATAACCTCTATATTCCAACACAAATAGGCGAACAAGTAGATTGGCAAATGGCGGTTGGCGGAATTTGGCATACAGTTGCCATCAAAACAGATGGAACATTATGGTCTTGGGGACAGAATGATTTTGGACAGCTAGGTGATGGCACTAATGTAGATCATTCATACCCTGTTCAAATCGGAAGTGATACTGACTGGCAATCTTGTGCCGCAGGAAGTTATAATACAATAGCAATGAAAACTGATGGCACTCTCTGGGCATGTGGTAGGAATAGTTTTGGTGCCCTTGGCAATGGATCAAATATAGATAGTAGCATTCTTGTTCAAGTTGGCTCATCGACTGATTGGCAATCTGCAGATGCAGGACACAATCATATCATCGGAATAAAATCAGGCAATATGTTGTTTACGTGGGGCGACAATGTATATGGCCAGTTAGGGAATGGTTCAAACACAAATGATATTATTCCCTCACAAATTAGTTGCTCCAACTTAAATGTTAATGAACTATTTGATAATAAAGCTTTTAATATTTACCCTAACCCAGCGACATCGTTGATCACGTCACTGCAAAGTATTAAAATTTTGGACATAAATGGCAGAACAGTAATGGAACAGAATATAAATGGAAAGAATTTACTAGTTCAACATCTTCCACTGGGAGTCTATATTATTGAAATATTTTCGGAAGGTATGCGCTTTCAGAAAAAGTTCATAAAGTTGTAGAAGATATCTTTAGGAAATTTTTTGATTTCGCTTCCTAACGTGGGATCAAGATTCACCAACACATTCTAATATTGAACTAGCTCCATGCTTCGTGTTATTCATCTCAAAACATCAACAACAAGCAAATTATCATCTCCATTTTCATCCATTGCTTTAAAAGCATTGTAA
>DASWND010000034.1:0-14586 GCA_036399435.1 Flavobacterium sp. | reverse complement strand
AAACCTTCAGATACAGTAAATGATCCAATAGTTGGGATATATGGTTGATTTGTTTCTATAACTGTTCCACCAAAATCATCGACAGTTGTACCAGGAATAAATGCGGCACCTGTTCCAACCAAACGTGGGTCTAAACCTCTTTGTGCAAGGTTGAATCCTTCGAAGTGGCTTTTGTTATACTCTGTGTACAAACCAACATCAATCGTATGTTTCTCAGCGAATGTGTTGCTATAGCTAAGATTTGAAACCGCATTAAATCGGAAATCACGGCTGTACGCTTCACTGTGAATACCACCATATTGAGCATCCTGATCAACTTGAAATGGCCCTAGTATACTGTTTGGGTGTAATATCTCAAGTTCCCAGTAATTAGAATAGTCAACTCCCAATTGAACACCAGCAGTTAAATTTTTGGCAAATTCATAGTCAGCAGAAAATGAAGTTAATATTTTCAATTCATCTTCTCTGTCTGTATTCATAAAAGATGAATTCAGCAAAACGATCGGAGCATATTCTGGAGTAACAGCATTAGCATCACCAGGGGTAATTCCACCGTCATGTGTAATAGAACCATCCGGGTCGTAAGGATTAAGATACGGAAGTCCTAAAAGTGCAGCTGTAAACGGTGCAAAGAAGATAGCGTTAGACCCAGAACCATCAATACCATCAGAACGTGAAAAGTTGATGTTCATGTTCATATTGTAGTGGAACTTGTCATTAGCTGATTTACCTGTAAAATTATTTCTTACGGTAAAACGATTAAAGTCAGTATTGATAAAAATACCTTCTTGCTCCATGTAACCTAGCGAAGTAAAATTCGTAAAGTTTTCAGAACCTGAAGTAATAGCTAAATCGTGCGACTGAGTCGTACCTGTTCTAAAAAAGATATCTGACCAATAAGTATTGGTTTGCGCTGACAATGCAGCGATTTCAGCATCCGTTAAAGTAGCGCCATAACCTTGACCATATTGTTTTTGAATGTTAAGAAACTGATTAGAGCTCATCAACTCGATGGTCAACTTTTGCAATTTAGTCTGGCCATATTGTGAAGTATAGCGGAATTGAAGTGGCTGATTGAATTTACCTTGCTTCGTTTTCACAAGGATAACACCATTAGCACCTCTGTTACCATAGATAGAAGTTGCAGAAGCATCTTTTAAAATGGAAAAACTTGCAATATCGTTTGGATTAAGTGAACGGAATCCGTCCTCATCTACAGGAACTCCGTCAATTACAAATAACGGCTCGATATTACCGTTTATAGATCCAACACCCCTTAAGATAATTGTACTATCAGCACCTGGCTGACCAGAGCCTGTACTTATATTTAAACCTGCAACTTGCCCCTGAAGACTTTGAAGTATAGAAGCATTTGCTCTTTCTTCAATAACTTCTCCAGAAACTGTAGTAATTGCAGCAACATTCCTTCTACTTGTAGTCGTGGTGTTGTAAGCCGTCTGCACAACTACTTCTATTAGCTCCTCTGCATCGGCCTCCATAACTACGTTTATAGAATTTGACGCTCCTACCGTGACTTCACGCGTTTGATATCCGACGTACGAAAATTCAAGAACATCTCCCTGCTTTGCACTGATTGCATATTTTCCGTCAAAATCCGTTTGTACTCCGCGTGTTGTACCTTTAACAACAACATTTAGCGCTGGTAATGGTCCTGTGCCATCAGACACAGTACCTGATACGATTTTCTCCTGCGCAAAAGAGAAATTAACCGTTAACGCTAGTAACAGCGTTAGAATCCAAATACACTTCGATCTCATTCTTATTTTATTTGAGTTAGTTTCGCAAACTTCTTAATAAATTCTTAATAAAGCAAATATTGCAGAGGTTATCTTTTTTGGTTATAGTTAAAGTTGCCACTGAAAATGATTCAAAAAAAAAAGCACCTTCCGGTGCTTTTTTTATTTTTTTACTAATTTCCTAATACCAACCTGATCGCCCTGCGATATCTTGACTACATAAATTCCATCTACGAAATTACTGATATCAAATTGATAATCTTCTAGTATGGCTGAGCTAATCTCCTTACTTGAGATCAGTTTACCCAGCATATCATAAACCTCTACTTTAGTAATATCACTAACACTTTCGCTAATTGTAATCTGAAAGTTATCAGCTGCAGGATTAGGATAAAGCTGTAATGCCGATGATGAGAATTCTGTTGTTGCAAGTTGCTCGTCAATACCTGTCACTACTAGTGAAAAAGGCTGGCTACCACCTACTATACTTCCTTTATGAGTTACAGTTATAGTATATAGGCCACCTTCTATTGTAGGCACTTCAAGTTTTTCGATATTATCCACATTGTTATCTCCATCTCTTTTCGCGCCACCTTGTATAAAAGACATATTTAAACGCCATGGGTAGTATACTGTCGTTAATTTTGTAACCCGAATATCAAGGTCATTAACTAATGATGGAGTTGGCGAATCTACCGTTCCTGAATTAATGTTGCCTGAAAGGTCGGTCCAAGCAATGGTGGCTTTTACCGCTTCTAATCCTGTACCTGTTACAATTCTTGTATATGTCTGTCCTTGTGACAACGACAATTCTTCAATAAGAGAACCTTCATTTCTATCAGATATTGTCTGCGCAGCTCTAGCCGCGTTCATTAATCCAAAACCATATTTATGGTCAGGTCCAGGAAAATTTTGACCCGTTCCAGCTTCGTCTGCCGAGTTTGCTACCAACGCCCGCAAGGTAGCAGACCTCATAAACGAATCATTTAAATTATTATAATGTTGTTGTAGTAAAATTAAAGATCCGGCAATTCCAGGCGCGGCCATTGAAGTTCCCTGCTTATTCCCATATGATGTATTGGAAACATTAGTAGTACTAAAAACGCCTACACCTTTAGTGCTGATATCCGGTTTAACACGACCATCATCAGTTGGCCCCCAATTGCTAAAATCTCCAACAGATACAGAGAGACCATTTACGTAAGTATTGACCTGGTTTACTGCAGCAACTACAATAGCATTTTTAGATGTAGATGTGCCTGTCAACATATCGCGACCCGCTTTGGTAGGATTATATTCCTGAAAATTTTGGCGATCATTTCCGGCAGCGACAACAATCTGATAGTATGGCGCAGCACGCATAATATCATCGTAATCTTTAGATTCCGCCATATATGCGCCAAAATAATATAACTGTGAAAAATCTAAATTCAAACCATAAGAATGGTTTGAAACCAGTAATCCCTGGCTTGCTTGTGATACCATTTCCGACTGATCGTTGGTCCATGTATTTGCCCAAAGTGTACCTTGATAAGCCATTCCTTTTGCATTGGCGTTGCCAGAACCTGAACCAATCATTGTTCCTGCCACGTGAGTTGCATGGTCTGAACCATCACTTGGCTCATCAAAAATAACACCGTCTTTAAGGATGACCCTTGATCCAAAATCCTGATGTGTCGCTCTAACAGGACCTGCATCCCATTCTCCAACAATCATTCCCTGACCATTTAGATTCAGACCCATTGCGCCACCGCTGTTGATTAGGTTAACCCGGGATGTAATCGCTGAACCTGAATTACTAGCCTTATAATATACCGGAGTACCATCGAAATTCACTCTCATCAATTCAGAATAAGCTCCATCTTCATCTGTAAAGGAAACCTTCCAGTTGTTAACCTTGGCAAGACGTAAGGCTTCTTCTTTGTCGCGCAGTGCGTCAGCTCTAAACTTCTCCTCCATCTGACTAAGCCTAACCTTATCATAGTCTTTCGTAATTTTTGCACGCTGCTCTTCAGTCTGAGCTGAGCCGCAAAATGAGATACCCAAAAACGACAAGAGCACGAGATTTTTAATTGTAATTTTCATCTTATTCTATATATGTAATTTTAATTTACGCTAAATTTGCGTGGACGGTTTTGTTGCTTTTATTATTATGCAGAATTGCACTTAAGATAAGAACATTTTGCGAATATAAAAAAACTTTACGTCGAAATATCATTCTCTTTAAACTTTAATTAGCCTTCTGAACCAGTTATATGTTGCTGCATACATTCTCAAAGAAAAAGTACGAAGCCGGAACAGACGAAGCCGGCAGAGGTTGTCTCGCTGGACCAGTGACTGCAGCAGCGGTGATACTTCCAAAGCGTTTTAAAAACGATGTGTTAAACGATTCAAAGCAGCTCACCCATAAATGCCGTGAAGAACTGCGGGATATAATTAAAAAATCAGCACTTTGCTATTCAGTTACTCATATTGATCCTCATGTCATCGATGAAATTAATATTTTAAATGCATCAATTCATGCAATGCAGGAGTGCCTTGCGAAATTAAAGTTTACCCCAATGCATATTATTGTTGACGGAAACAGATTCAAACCCTTTAATGAAATTCCATACGATTGTATAATTCAGGGCGACGGAAAATACATGAGCATCGCGGCAGCTTCGATTTTAGCAAAGACATATCGTGACGAATACATGTGTAAAATTCACGAGGAATATCCAATGTACAACTGGAAACAAAATAAAGGATATCCAACCCTCGAACATCGGGAAGCCATTAGAGAATTCGGCACAACCAAGTATCACCGGATGTCATTCAGGTTACTGCCTGAACAACTTGAACTGGAATTCGAAGCTGAATATCAGGATTAAATTTTGGCAATAAATTCGGCTTCAAATAATTTCTGAAAGTGACTTAAGATCTTTTGCTTTACTTCTTCCTCATTAACTTTCTCAACACCGAGTTCAACCTGTAGAGATGTGACTGCTTTTCCGCGGATGCCACATGGAATAATATTGTCAAAGTAACCTAGATCAGCATTGACATTTAATGCAAAGCCATGCATGGTAACCCATCGTGAAGCACGCACGCCCATAGCACAAATTTTTCGGGGAAAAGGAGTACCAACTCCCAGCCACACTCCGGTTTCGCCCTCACTTCGAGTAGCTGAAATAGCATAATCAGCGAGTGTCATAATGATAACTTCTTCAAGCAGTCTTAAGTACTTGTGAATATCTGTAAAAAAGTTTTCAAGGTCAAGAATGGGATAACCAACAATTTGTCCGGGCCCATGATATGTAATGTCTCCACCGCGATTAATTTTGTAGAACGTTGCTCCTTTTGCTTTAAGTTGATCTTCGTTTAATAGCAGGTTACTCATATCACCACTCTTTCCCAAAGTATAGACATGTGGATGTTCAACAAAGAGCAAATGGTTGTGAGTTTCTAAGTTAACCGCCTCCCTTCGATTTCGGATCTTAGCTTCAACAATATCCGAGAAAAGCGTCTCTTGATATTCCCATGCTTCCTTGTAAGACATCAGTCCTAAATCTTGTAGATGGATTTTGCGGTTCATTGTGCAAAGTTAGTTCTTTCGTTCAAAATCACGCACTACAACACTTTTGCTTCTTGAATGGTTATAACTATCTTTGCCGCTTAATTCACATATGATGGCACTATCAGAACAGGAAATCCTGCGAAGGGAAGCGTTAACGGAACTTCGAAATCTCGGCATCGACCCTTTTCCCGCAAATGAATTCGTTGTAACGGCGCATTCTATTGATATTTTAAACAATTTTGACAAGTATCAGGGCAAGGAAGTTCTTCTTGCTGGCCGTTTGATGGGAAAACGTATTATGGGTAAAGCATCCTTTGCTGAACTCAAAGATTCGGAAGGACGTATCCAGGTTTATATCTCTCGCGATGATGTTTCTAACGACGAAGCTGCCACTACTTATAATGTCGTATTTAAGAAACTACTTGATATTGGTGATTTTATCGGGGTTAAAGGAAAAGTTTTTCGTACACAAGTTGGAGAAATTTCGGTTCACGTCAGCGAACTGACTGTTCTTGCAAAAACATTAAAGCCTTTACCCATTGTTAAAACAGATGCCGACGGAAATATTCACGACGCATTTGCCGATCCTGAACAACGTTATCGACGGAGGTACGTCGATTTAACCGTTAATGATTACGTAAAGCAGACATTTATAAAAAGAACCAAGTTGTTCAACGCGATGCGGTCGTTTTTCAATGACCAAGGCTACCTCGAAGTTGAAACGCCGATCTTACAGCCTATTCCAGGTGGAGCGGCGGCAAGACCTTTTATGACACATCATAATTCATTGGATATTCCGCTTTACATGCGTATTGCAAATGAACTTTATTTAAAACGATTAATAGTCGGTGGTTTTGACGGCGTTTATGAGTTCTCCAAAAACTTCAGAAATGAAGGAATGGACCGAACCCATAATCCGGAATTTACCGCCATGGAGATATATGTTGCATACAAGGATTATAATTGGATGATGACATTTACTGAAAATTTGCTTGAGCATTGTGCTCTTGCAGTTAATGGAGCTACGGAAACCATTTTCGGTGAACATAAAATTGACTTCAAAGCACCTTACGCGCGAGTTACGATGACCGACGCGATAAAACAATTCACCGGTTTCGATATTTCTGGCAAAAATGAATCTGAACTTTATGATGCCGCGCGGGCAATGGGAATTGAAGTTGATTCGACCATGGGTAAAGGTAAACTGATCGACGAAATTTTTGGTGCAAAATGCGAAGGGAATTATATTCAGCCTACCTTCATTATAGATTATCCTAAAGAAATGAGTCCGCTTTGTAAACAGCATCGCGAGAACCCCGAACTTACCGAAAGGTTTGAATTGATGGTTTGCGGAAAAGAAGTTGCAAATGCATATTCGGAGCTGAATGATCCAATTGATCAGAAGCAAAGGTTTGAACAGCAGCTTCAGCTGGCAGAAAAAGGTGACGACGAAGCTACTCAGTTTATTGATTACGACTTCCTGCGGGCTTTAGAATACGGAATGCCGCCAACTTCGGGACTTGGCATCGGAATGGACAGGCTTATAATGTTTCTCACAAACAACTCGTCTATTCAGGAAGTTCTTTTCTTTCCTCAGATGCGTCCTGAGAAAAAAGCTGTTGAGCTTACTGAAGATGAAAAACTAATTGCCGATATGGTGAAAGCTAGCAGGTCGGTGGCACTCGATGTTTTAAAAGCGCAAGCGGGGCTCAGCGGAAAGAAATGGGATGCGGCTATGAAAGGACTTTCTAAACACGGACTAGTCAAAATCATAGTTGATGGCGACAAAAAATCTGTTGAATATCTAAGTTAAAATTTATCTTTAGCTACAGATTAAACCATTGCAATAATAGAACGTCTTAAAGGCCTAATTCAATAAAAAATGAGAAAATTAATGATTGCTACGCTGATGATGATTGGATTATCATCATTTGCCCAACAGAATGTTCAAAAAGGCCGTGACCTTTTAAGTGCCGAACAACGCACTGAACTTCAAGTGAAGAAACTGACTTTAGAACTGGACCTGAACGAAACACAGCAAAAACAACTTTATACTGTAATTCAAAAACAGCAAAAAGCACACGATGCTGCGAAAGCAAACAGAGGCGAAGCAAAAAAGAATGCTGCCAAACCAACTGCTGACGAACGTTTTGCCATGAGAAAAGCAAGCCTTGACAGGAAAATCGCTTTCAAACAAGAGGTCAAAAACATTTTAACGCCCGTACAATTTGAAAAATGGGAACAAAATTCTGGTCAACGCAAAGCACACGGTAAGAAACGTGGGGAATTAAAACATGCAGATAAAAGGAAAGATATTTCCAAATAAATTTTGTGGGTAAACAAAAATAATATAGTTTTGGATTTATTACCACTAAAAATTCTTCAGATGAAAAAATTTATTGCCGTACTTACATTGTTTTTTGCTTTTACAGTAGCTGCTAGCGCGCAGGAGAAAAAACTGAATAACGAAGAAGCTGCTAAACTTGATGCACATAGACTTTCAGAGTATCTTGAGCTAAAAGGAACACAGCAAGATGATTTTATCAGTCTTTTTGTAATGAAGTATCAGGTTTTAAATGACCCAAGCATGTCTGCAGAAAGAAAAACTGAGATGTCAAGAATAGTGGAACTAAAAGTTCGCGCTTCACTTACACCTGAGCAGATCAAAAAACTGGAAGCAAATCCAGCGTTATTGGCTAAAGTAACTGGTGGTACTGAAAAGAAAACTGTTCAGTATAATGCAACAGGATCAACAGACAAGAAAGCTCTTGATAAAAAATAATATCATCTGACTACATAAAAGAAAGCTTCCATAACGGAAGCTTTTTTTATTTACAGATTGTTTGAGACCTTTGCCACAGCTGCGATTGTGGCATCAAGATCTTCATAGGTAATTGCATCGCTGACAAACCATGTTTCGTATGCAGAAGGAGCAATATAGATTCCTTCGGCGAGCAAGCCGTGGAAAAACTTTCTAAAAGTATCATTATCACCTTTTGCCGCGGATGTAAAATCACGAACCGCCTCCGGGTCAAAATGAACTGAGATCATACTGCCTTTACGGTTTATCGTATGCTGAATATTTTTAATGTGTAAAACTTTTCCTATTCCTTCTTCGAGATATTTTGTCTTTTGATCAAGTCTGTCATAAATGCCTGCATCAGAATTAAGTTCCTGAAGCATAGCGAGCCCGGCAGCCATGGCCAGAGGGTTTCCGGACAATGTTCCTGCCTGATAAACGCTGCCTAGTGGCGACAGGTAATCCATAATCTCGTGCCTTGCAGCAAATGCACCAACCGGCAGTCCACCGCCAATAACTTTTCCAAAAGTCACAATATCAGCTGAAACACCATAAAGTTCCTGCGCTCCGCCTTTTGCAAGCCTAAAGCCAGTCATCACTTCATCAAAGATGAGCAAAATTCCGTGCTTGTCGCATATTTCACGGAGCTGTTCTAAAAACCCACTTTCAGGTGGAATACAACCCATGTTACCCGCAACCGGTTCAATTATAATTGCTGCAATTTCGTGTAGATTGGCATCAACCAATGAAATTACACTGTCAATATCGTTGTAATTTGCTAATAATGTATCCTGAGCTGTTCCTGCCGTGACACCGGGAGAATTTGGTACGCCAAAAGTTACCGCACCACTTCCCGCCTGAATCAGGAAAGAATCGGAATGGCCGTGGTAGCAACCTGCAAATTTGATGATCTTGTTGCGGCCCGTAAATCCGCGCGCAAGCCTTACCGCGCTCATACATGCCTCCGTGCCTGAATTCACAAATCTGATCTTGTCAATATTTGGCACCATCGATATGGCTAATGATGCGATTTCGGTCTCAAGTTGGGTTGGCGCCCCAAAGGATGTTCCAAGTTTGGCTCTTTCGATCACTGCATTTACAACGGGATCGTAGGCGTGGCCTAATATCAATGGACCCCATGAATTAATGTAGTCCAAAAATTTGTTTCCATCTTCATCAAAAAGCCATTGCCCCTTTGCACTTTTAAAAAAAACAGGCGTTCCGCCCACTGATTTAAATGCACGGACGGGCGAATTTACGCCGCCTGGAATAACTTTCTGCGCTTCGGCGAATAGCTCGCTGCTTCTTTTATATAACACGTTTATCTTATTTTTAGGAGCTGCCCTATTGAGATGCTATTTTCAATGATGTTGTTTTTTCTGCGCAGCTCTTCAAGTGAAATGTTGAATCTTTTTGAGATGGAATAAAGCGTATCTCCTTTGCTAACCAGGTACAAGTCAGAACTTGTGATCGCTTCATTAGTATTTGCAGGAATAAAAGGTGTTCCCATTGCTTCTGCATCATATTTATATAGTTGATATCTTTCTATAAGACTAATAAGCTTGTCAGGGTACTTTGGATCTGTTGCGTAGCCGGCCTGCCTCAATCCGTGTGCCCAGGCTTTGTAGTCATCTTTATCGAAGTCAAATAGAAAGTCATATCTCGGCCTGGAGGTGAGGAATAATGCGTGGTCGCGATATGATTCGCTGGCGTCTGCATATTTACGAAAACATTCTCCTGCCGAATCGTCGTCGTGGCTGACACTTGGGCCAGTCCATTCCTTATGACACTTGATACCGAAATGATTATTAGCCTGCACACTCAAAGCCGCTGTTCCTGAACCTGATTCCAATATTCCCTGAGCGATAATAATACTTGATGGGATTCCGTATTGCTTCATGTTCCGTTTAGCTGTGTCTTTAAATTCGTCGATATAATCCAGAACCAATTCGGTTGTAACTTTTACTTTTGAAGTTGCCTCCAATGTTTCGCTTTCAGGACGATTTACCGGTGCAGATGCCACTGGCTTTCGCGTGGCAGGTTTACGCACCGTTCGCACCGTTGTTGCAGGTTTTTTATAACCTCTTTTACTTGCCACCCGTTTGTTGCCGCCGCAGCTTGCAAGGATAATCAGAATCAGCAAAAGACAAAGTTTTCTAGTCATAAAAATTAATTATGGTTTGTTTTTTCTTTTTCAGTTGTGCATTCATCCCGTCGACACCCTGAATTCCACCTGTATGAATTGCCAAAATAGACGCTCCACGTTTAAAATAACCTTGTTCAATCAAATCCAGTATTCCAAAAAACATCTTTCCAGTGTAAATGGGATCGAGTTTAATATTGTATGAACGGTAAAAACTATTTATAAATTCTATCAGATTCGGCGTTGTCTTTCCATAACCACCAAAATGATAGTCAGTGATCAAATTGGCTGATTTGCCCTGCTTAGCAAACTTTGTAAATTCATCTTCTGCAAATTCACCTTTTAGAGCAGGAAATCCAAGAACGACCTGATTTGTACCGGCGCTGTTCAGTAACCCGGTCAATGTTCCTCCGGTTCCAACAGCTGAGCAAATATAATTAAAAGCCAAGTCGCCTTCTTCCAGTATTTCTTCACAACCTGCAATTGCAAGGGAGTTTGTGCCGCCTTCAGGAATTAAATAGAAGTTTCCGAACTCCTTCGAAAGCGCTTCCAAAAAATCAGCTGATTCTTTATGATTGTACTGCTGGCGTGATATAAAGTGAAATTTCATCCCATTATCCGATGCAAATTGAAGGGTTGGGTTCTCCGAAATTTTGTCAGACAATTCTTCACCCCTAATAATTCCGATTGTTGAAAACTTATAGAGTTGACCTGCCGCAGCAACTGCCGCAATGTGATTTGAAAATGCTCCGCCGAACGTCAACAATGTCTGACATCCTCGCTTTTGCGCTTCAAGAAGATTGTATTTCAACTTGCGCCACTTATTACCCGGGACGTGTGGGTGAATCAAATCTTCACGCTTGAGGTAAAGCGAGACGTTCCTATGCTTTAATGGAATAAGCTCATTCGCCGAAACGATCTTGCTGGCTAGAGGTAACGGAGAAACTTCCATAGTGGCCTTTTCTTTAAATAATTGATGTCACACTCGTTCGCGTAAGCTTCGCGTTCAAAGCTGATATTTCTATATGCAAATGCCTTATTACCTGAACGCATCCATCGGATTAAAAATTCAAAACCGTACCAGATAAAAAACGGCAGTACAGCAAGTTCAGCCTGCTGTCTGATATGGATTTTTTCATGATTGATCAATATTTGGTTATTGCGCTGCAGTTTCTCGCGGATAAAAACGAACGGAAATATTGTGATACCACTATATCCTTTAGGGGTGAAATATCTGGAGACGATCAGTAGCATTCTATTAAAGTTTCTAACTTTGTAGCTTATGGAGGAACAAAATAATGAAAATAAACTGATAGAAGGTGAAGATTATTATCTCACTCCTGAAGGATTCAAAGTTTTCACCGAAAAGTACCACCTTAAACGCGGCTATTGCTGTCGAAGCGGCTGCCGGCATTGCCCGTATGGATATGATAAAAAGACTAACACAATTAAAAAATAATTTGAAATTGGTAGATTTCGAGTCTGACGATTATGCTCTACATAGAATAATCATCTCATATCTGCGATCTCATCTTTAAATTAGCAAATCTTCAAATTCTTAAATAAAATATGACCTTTCAACAACAGATTCAGCAAGGATTACCGGAGACTTTACCTTCTAAAAAGTCTTTCGACATCACCGTCAATCATGCTCCAAAACGGAAGGATATTTTATCTGCTGATGAGAAAAAGCTAGCGATCAGGAACGCCCTGCGCTACTTCGACCCAAAACATCACGCTGAACTCGCGAAAGAATTTTATGAAGAGCTTCTTGCCTATGGCCGAATCTACATGTATCGTTTTCGGCCTGAATACGAAATGAAAGCACGTCCGCTGGACCAATATCCGGGAAAGTCGGAGCAGGCAAAAGCGATCATGCTGATGATCCAGAACAACCTTGATTATGCGGTGGCGCAACATCCGCATGAATTGATAACATATGGCGGCAATGGCGCTGTCTTCCAGAACTGGGCGCAGTATCTGCTGACGATGAAGTATCTGTCGGAGATGACTGATGAGCAAACGCTAACAATCTACAGCGGTCATCCGATGGGACTTTTTCCGTCTCATAAAGAGGCTCCGCGCGTAGTGGTTACAAATGGAATGATGATCCCAAATTATTCAAAACCAGATGATTGGGAGAAATTCAACGCACTCGGTGTAACACAATACGGACAAATGACCGCCGGAAGTTATATGTATATCGGTCCGCAGGGCATTGTGCATGGAACGACTATTACAGTTCTAAACGCGGGCAGGAAGATCAGTAAAAACGGCGAAGGACTTGAAGGCAAGTTATTTGTAACATCCGGTTTGGGCGGAATGAGCGGCGCACAGCCGAAAGCGGGAAACATTGCCGGTTGCATCACCGTTTGCGCGGAAGTCAATCAAAAAGCGGTTGAAACGCGACACTCACAAGGTTGGGTCGACGAAGTGATCGATGATCTTGACAAGCTAGTTTCACGCGTTAAAGATGCTCGTGACAAAAAGGAAATAGTTTCAATAGCCTACCTGGGCAACATTGTCGAAGTATGGGAGAAATTTGATCTGGAAGATATTTATGTGGATTTAGGTTCAGATCAGACTTCACTTCACAATCCTTGGTCCGGCGGATATTATCCGGCAGGAATGTCTTTTATCGAGGCAAACAGATTAATGGCTGAAGAACCTGAAAATTTTAAAGAGAAAGTTCAGGAAAGCCTGCGGCGCCATGCTTCGGCAATAAACAGGCATACAGAAAAAGGCACATATTTTTTTGATTACGGAAATGCATTTCTGCTCGAAAGTTCACGTGCAGGCGCAGACGTTTTTGCAGAAAATCACATTGATTTTAAGTATCCAAGTTATGTTCAGGATATTCTCGGCCCGATGTGTTTTGATTATGGATTTGGACCTTTCCGCTGGGTTTGTACTTCCGGAAAACCAGAAGATCTCGAAAAGACTGATCTCATAGCTCAAAATGTACTTGAAGAAATGGCTAAATCTGCTCCTGATGAAATTCGGCAGCAGATGCAGGATAACATTCAATGGATCAAAGGAGCGCAGCAAAATAAACTTGTTGTAGGATCACAGGCGCGAATTCTTTATGCTGATGCTGAAGGCCGAATCAATATTGCCAAAGCATTTAACAATGCTATTGCCAAAGGTGAAATCGGCAACATTGTTTTAGGCCGCGATCACCATGATGTTTCCGGAACAGATTCACCATACCGTGAAACTTCAAATATCTACGATGGTTCACGTTTTACAGCCGACATGGCAATTCAAAATGTAATCGGCGACAGCTTCCGTGGCGCGACCTGGGTATCAATTCACAATGGCGGAGGTGTTGGCTGGGGCGAGGTAATAAATGGTGGATTTGGCATGGTACTTGATGGCTCAGCCGAGGCTGAAAAACGTCTGCAGTCTATGCTCTTCTGGGATGTGAACAATGGTATTTCAAGAAGAAGCTGGGCCAGAAATGATGAGGCGATTTTTGCTATTAAAAGAGCGATGACCGCTCAGCCACTATTGAAAGTTACAATCCCAAATTTGGTTCAGGAGCATATTCTGGAGTCCTTAGAAGAAAATGAAAAAAATTAACAGCATATCATTGATGATCATGGGAACCGGACTTCTTCCGGTGTCATTGATCATCGATAATGTATTTTTAAAAAGCATACTCTTGGTCGCTTCCATAGTTCTGAACCTCACTGCAATTGTTAGGAATTTTAAAGAAAAAGAACACGAAAACTAATTAACCATGAGAGCGCTAAAAATTTTACCCTTAATCCTGCTTTTCATTCTCAGCTCATGCAGCTCAGTACAAGTAGCTCAGGACTACGACACAACAACAGATTTTTCCCGATACAAAACCTACGCGTTTTTTAAATCCGGGATTGACAAAGTAGAAATTTCAGATCTGGACAAGAAAAGGATTCTTCGTTCGATCGAAGCCGAAATGAATACCAAAGGACTTTCGAAAAGCGACAAGCCTGACCTTTTGGTCAACATTTTCACAAAAGCCACTGAACGAGTTAATGTAAATCAGTTCAATACCGGATTCGGTTATGGATGGGGTTACGGCTGGGGTTGGAACCCGTACTTTTGGGGCGGACAAACATCCGTATCAACAAACACAGAAGGAACTCTGTATATAGACCTGATCGACGCTGCAACAAAGGAACTTATTTGGCAAGGCGAAGGTGTTGGTGTTTTAACTCAGAACGCTGGTAAGAAAGACGAAAGAATCGCAGAATTTGTAGCTAAGATATTAGCTCAATATCCACCCTCTAAAAATTAATTTTTCCCTGATTCTCGAAAAGCCGCATTTTACGATGCGGCTTTT
>DASWND010000033.1:0-4454 GCA_036399435.1 Flavobacterium sp. | reverse complement strand
GCTGACTATAATGAAGTTAATGACCAATATCATAATAAAATACGTACTGATATTGTAATTATGTAACATTTTTATGCTAAAATGATAATTTTGTTAATATTTGTTTGGCTTGTATTGGTATAGGAACTCCTTTGTATAACCAAAAATTTATAGCTAAATTACAACATGGAAGAGTGGCGGATCTACCTGAAGAAATTTCAATCATATATGCGGATAGAGCGCGGATTATCTGCTAATACCATATCAAATTATACTCTTGATATTGAGCGCCTTGTCCATTACCTGCAGCAAAACAATATCTTTATTTCACCTCTGCAGATTGATGAAGATCTCGTTCAGCAATTTATCTATGCTGTTTCAAAAGAAGTAAAGCCGCGCTCGCAGGCACGCATCATATCAGGTATGAAGAGCTTCTTCAGTTATCTTGTTTTTGAAGATTTTCGGGCCGATAACCCAATGGAGCTAATTGAAACACCAAAAACCGGCAGACGATTGCCAGACACTTTATCACTCGAAGATATTGATAAGCTTGTGGCGGCAATTGACCTCTCATCACCAGAGGGCGAACGCAACCGCGCAATATTGGAAACGATGTACGGCTGCGGGCTGCGGGTCTCAGAATTGGTGAACCTGAAGATTTCCGATATGTTTTTTGATGAAGGTTTTCTACAAGTCACCGGTAAAGGAAATAAGCAACGCTTTGTACCTGTCAGCACCCAAACCCAAAAGTTTATCACAATATATAAGGAGACAGTCCGTCGTCATCTAAACATTGGCAAAGGACACGAAGATACGTTGTTCCTTAACCGGCGGGGTAAACAATTGACCCGGGCGATGGTCTTTACAATCATCAAACAACTGGCAATCAGGATAAGTCTGAACAAAACTATCGGTCCACACACCTTTAGACATTCATTTGCAACGCATTTGCTGGAGAATGGTGCCGACCTAAGGTCGATTCAACTAATGTTGGGACATGAGTCAATTACTACTACAGAAATTTATGTTCATCTAGACCGTAAACAATTATTTCATACAATTAATGCATTTCATCCGAGAAAGTAGTGTGTTTGTCGATTATTTATGTATTTTTACAGCGCTCCAATGGTTCGCTGCTGAGGTGTAAACTCTTTTTCTAATGATTTCGATGGCGTAATATTAAGTACGGTGGCAATTTTCTTAATGTGGAAGCATTCATGAAAAATGTATCCCCGACGTATCAATCTCATTATAACTTGGTCAAGCACATGCAACGCGGAAAACCATTGAAACGGTAAATGAAGTAGGTAAAGGCAGCATTTTAAATTTTTTTTGATGGAACGAAATAATGTTTTTGTAGTTGATGATGATAAAATTTTCCATTTCATTTTACAGAAATTGCTCGACAGGAAGCAGATAAAAGCCAATCTCCACTTTTTCGAAAATGGGATGGATGCGCTGGCGGGACTGCGAAATAAGGTGAACTCTTCTGAACCCACTCCTGACTTGATATTATTGGATATTAATATGCCGGTTTTAGATGGTTGGCAATTTCTTGAAGAGTACCAACAGATGAAAGGCCAGTTGGACCACGAGCCGGCGATCTACTTGATCAGCTCGTCAGACAGTGTTGTTGATACCGAAAAGGCGCAGGCGTTTTCCCATATCGTGAAAGATTACCTGTTGAAGCCAATGGATTTTAATCATATCGACCAAATCTTCACATAAAAAAGCCTCTCGTATTGAGAGGCTTTGTTTATTCTTAATATCTTTTTATTTTGCAATGTTTACCGCACGGGTCTCCCGAATAACGGTAACTTTAACTTGTCCTGGATAAGTCATTTCCGTCTGGATCTTCTGCGAGATTTCAAATGATAATGATGCAGCGTTGTCGTCGGTAACTTTTTCGCTTTCTACGATAACTCGCAATTCACGGCCCGCTTGAATAGCATAAGCATTTTTGACGCCGTGGAAACCAAATGCAATTTCCTCAAGGTCTTTCAAACGCTGAATATATGAATCCAATACCTGACGTCGTGCGCCTGGTCTTGCTCCTGAAATCGCATCACAAACCTGAATGATTGGCGACAATAAAGACTTCATTTCAATTTCGTCGTGGTGGGCGCCAATAGCGTTACAAACTTCTTCTTTTTCACCATATTTCTCGGCCCATTGCATTCCCAGCAATGCGTGTGGAAGGTCGCTTTCTGCGTCTGGCACTTTTCCAATATCATGCAGTAATCCGGCACGTTTTGCAAGTTTGACATTTAAGCCAAGTTCTGCAGCCATAATTCCACATAGTTTCGATACTTCGCGCGAGTGTTGCAGTAAATTTTGTCCGTATGATGAACGGTATTTCATTCGGCCCACAACTTTAATAAGTTCTGGATGCAAACCATGGATTCCAAGATCAATTACTGTACGTTTTCCAACTTCAATAATTTCGTCGTCAATTTGCTTGGCTGTCTTGGCAACAACTTCCTCAATTCGTGCCGGGTGGATACGGCCATCGGTTACCAATTTATGTAATGCTAGACGCGCAATTTCCCTTCTGACAGGGTCAAAACATGATAAGATAATAGCTTCTGGAGTATCGTCAACAATAATCTCAACACCGGTTGCTGCTTCAAGAGCCCGAATGTTTCGGCCTTCACGACCAATGATGCGTCCTTTGACATCATCCGATTCGATGTTGAATACCGACACACAGTTCTCAACGGCTTCTTCGGTACCAACGCGCTGGATGGTATTGATGATGATTTTTTTCGCTTCCTGCTGCGCTGTAAGTTTGGCTTCTTCGATTGTGTCCTGTATGTGTGACATCGCTTTGGTCTTGGCCTCCGCTTTTAATCCGTCAATCAACTGGTCACGAGCTTCCTCTGCTGAAAGTCCGGATATAACCTCAAGTTGGTTCAATTGGCTTTTGTGCATCTTCTCGACCTCTTGCGTCTTGCGGTCAAGCATCTCGATTTTACTGTTGTATTCGGTAGTCTTTGCTTCGAAGTCGTCATTGATCTTTTTGGCTTTCGCCAATTCACCTGAGACTTGTGATTCTTTGTCCCGAACGCGCTTTTCAGTTTCGGCTATCTTTTTATCACGTGAGAGGATTACTTGTTCGTGCTCAGCCTTCAGTTCGATAAACTTTTCTTTAGCCTGTAGAATTTTATCCTTTTTAATATTTTCAGCCTCGAGATTTGCATCTTTTAAAATTGACGCCGCTTCCTTTTTGGCGTTCTTGATCATGTTCGAAACGTTGCTTTTCTCCATCATTTTCGCGATGGCAAATCCTCCCGCAACCCCTATAATAACTGCAATAATTAGTAATAATGTACTGTCCATGTTTGTTAAAGTTTATATATAAAAAAACCTACATTAGTGGCGTGAATAAACTCGTATCAGACAAGTTTTGAGCTAACTCACTGTTCAAGGATCCGCGACAAAGGCGGCGTGCTATAGAAGTGATGATTTGCTCATTCTAAATTTATTAGTGTTGAGTTTACCAATTGCGAACTAATGTAGGCAGTATCTTAGTTATTTAAAAGAACGTATTTTTATGAACCATCGGCAGCATCAGTGCCTTTGGTATCAAGATAATTCAGCAATAAATTATTAATCTTGTTGAGCCTGTCAATAGTCTCCGTACCGTCAATGGAATTGTCAATTTGTTTCTGTTCTAATTGCGAAGCAAATTGGAGTGCACACATTGCAAGTACGTCCTGTTTGTCGCGCACGGCATAATTTTCTTCAAACTGCTTAATCATCACATCGATCTTCTTCGAGGCGCTCCTCAACCCCTCTTCCTGCGACATGTTTACCGTTAGCGGATACACCCTGTCTGCAATCGATAATTTGATTTTAAGCTTGTCATCCATAATTATCCTAATCTGCAAGCTGGGCTATGCAGTAATCAATTTCGCGAATTAATGAATTTATTTTAAGCTTGGTATCTCTTTTGTTTTCGTCACTGCCGAGCAATGTATTGGCGATCCTGAGCGTTTCATATTGTGATTTCATCGTTTCAATCTCTTTAGATTGCTTATTGATGATTCCTGCAGATTTAGTTAATTCCTCTCGTAGTTGCTTCGAATTTTGCTCTAAACTTTTGATTTTGTCAAAAAGTTTTTCAATTCTGCCTTCAAGAGTATCAATGATTCCTGCGATTTCACTCATTTCCGACCTTATTCATTACTTAATCTGACAAAGTTAATATTCCTGCTGAATTACAGCAATTTTTTTGCTTAAATTTTACGGAACCACCTTGCTCCAATGATAATATTTTGGGATGTAGGCAGTTATAACATCTAAATTTTTGGCAAGATTATAGGTAGTTTTTTTATCTTAGCGTATCTATTCGCCTAAATCACAAATATGAAAATAGCATTGTTCTTACTCCTATTTTGTACGGCTCTCTTTGCCCAAGATCAATATCCCACAGATTATTTTAGGTCACCATTGGACATCCCATTGCAATTGTC
>DASWND010000032.1:0-17021 GCA_036399435.1 Flavobacterium sp. | reverse complement strand
TGCCAATGAAGGCCTCACCATTGAAGTTGAAAAGTATGAGTGGAGTAATGTCCGATATTATGTAGATCCGATGTCGAACGAAGTACGTGAAGAAGTGCTGGGAACATTCGTTCAATATCCGTTGAAACTTGCGTGGGCAATCACAGTTCACAAAAGTCAGGGTTTGACATTTGATAAGGTGGCACTGGACGTATCGCAGGTTTTCCAACCAGGGCAAGCCTATGTAGCGCTGTCGCGACTCACCTCTTTAGATGGTTTAGTGCTGCTTTCACCAATGCAGATGAATGGCATTATGAACGATCAGGATGTAATGAACTTCGCTGCAAATAAAACAGATGAAGCTAAGCTTGAAGAGTAACTCCAGCAACAGACATTGCAATACGTTCATAATGTACTGCGTGACGCGTTTAACTGGAATGACCTTAGTGAAATTTGGCGTAAGACGGCAGCGGATTATTCCACTACATTTAAAGATGCGATTGGCAACTTTCTTTCTGCTAATGCCGATAAATTGAAGGACAGAACAGATTTTGCCGATAGGTTCTGTTTGCAGCTTGACAAATTATTCGTCCAGGCTCAACCAGATAAAATCGTAGAGCGTTTTAATGCCGCCATTGAGTTCTTTTTCCCAACAATTGAGCAGCAACTTATGGAATTGCTGTTTAGGTTGGAAGAAACACGACGCAGCAAAAAGAGTAAAGGACTTCGGACCGATCTGATGGCAATCGAAGAACTACACTCTGCCGTAGCACTAAAATTGTTGCGCGCTAAGTCGCTCATTGAGGTATTTGCATCCGGACAGGAAATTTGTCGTTCTAACTTAATGTCCGAAGATTATTCGAATTATAAAAACCGTCTTTATGAGAAGGTCCGTGTTGAATATACTGCTGAAAATCACCTTCTTATAAATGACGTAGAAGATGTTGATGTTAGTATAAAAGGCCGGAAAAAAGAAGCTAAGAAGTCGACAGTAATGCAGACTTTTGAATTGTGGCAGCAGCAAAATTCTATTAAAGAAATTGCAATTCAACGAAAAATCACTTCCCAAACCATAGCGACGCACATTGCCAAACTCATTTCCACTGATCACCTTTTAATCTCAGATGTACTTGGAAATGACCGTATAGTTGAACTCGAAGAAGTTTTTGAAGGTTATGAAGAAGATACACTTCATGCTTTAAAAGAGAAGGTCGGCAACAGATTTACCTGGGATGAACTCAAAATATTTAAGGCGAGCTTACGCTAGCTTAACCAAAAGACCGCAAGAACAGCGGGAATGAAATATATCGTAATCGTCTTTGCACCGTCATAATCCTTGGCGATTCGTTGTCCGAATAGAAGGAAAATTAGCGAAAGACATGAAAAAACTGCACCATAAAATCCAAATTGGCGTCCACCGTTAACAAGCAGTTCAATAACACCAACAAGGCATAAGATTCCTGAAACCAGTTCTAAAGCCAATATCAGCAATAGCGATTGCGGAATCAGATTTCGAAGGAACGTCTTTGAGAAATGATCTTTCAGCCATTCTACGTTGCCCTTCCAATCAGAAACTTTATCAAAACCTGATTGAATGAATGTAATAGCCATAAAAAGGAGGATAAGCATTGATGCTATGTTCATATTTTTATTTTTTATGGATCAGCCTGGTCAGCTTGATCGAGAGGTCGGTCAAAATGATCTTGGCATTCCCGTTTCGTTCAATATGATATATGGCGTCAGACAGTTCCTTAAAAATCTGGTTGATGTTGTTGCCGTTGACGAAAGGTGCAAAGTTCTCCAATTTAAATTTTTCGATCTTCGGCTCCATATATACTAAACTCGTCGCCTGATAATTGAGCAGAAGAGCCTGTCGGAACATATCCAGGCAGAAATTTAAGAACTTCTTTTGCGTTTCACGTCCCAAGGATGCGATATTTTCGCTCCACAAAATAAGATCGTTTATCGCTGATGCATTTCCTTTAGCCCTGAATGCCGCTCGCACCCACATTACAAACCAATCCTCAAAAGGAAGTTCTTCGCTGTCCTGATGTAACAAATGAAGAGCCTTGTTATAATTTCCCTGTGATTGCCTTGCTAACGTTAGCGCCAGCTTTGGATCAATTTTTTCACGTGAAACAAGTGCGTCAGCTATGACTTTGTCCTGAAGCTTGTGAAAGTGAAGTACCTGGCATCTCGAGCGAATGGTTTGAATGATATCTTCTTCATTTTCAGCGATGAGGATAAAAATCGTTTTTTCTGGCGGCTCTTCAATAATCTTGAGAAGTTTATTGGAAGCTTCAATATTCATTTGCTCAGCCATCCATACAATCATAATTTTATAACCTCCTTCAAAAGATTTTAGTGCCAGCGATCTAAGTACTTCCGCCGCATCTTCAACACGAATCAGCCCTTGCTTATTTGCGACACCAAGAATCTGGTACCAATCAAACAATCCTCCATAAGGATTATCATAAACAAACTGCCTCCAATCCGCGATGAAATCAGTGCTTTTAGGTTTTGTCTTTACATCGTCAGTAGTAACTGATGGATAAACAAAATGAAGATCAGGATGTGAAATTGCTTTGAACTTAAGATTGCAGCTTTCACTTCCGCCGTTATTTTCGCCGTTGATGTTCTTACACAAAATATACCTTGCATAAGCAATGGCCATAGGCAATGTGCCGCTTCCTTCGGGGCCAATAAATAATTGTGCATGTGGAATCCGGCCAGCGTCTGCGCTTTTTGTGAGGTGGCTTTTAATAAAATCCTGCCCAAGTATCTGTGAAAACTGCATAAGGCAAATATATTAAAATACCTTTTGTAATTCCTGACGTCAAATCAGCACAAATGAGAGCCTGGTCTGTTCTCGATAGTACAAGGTTTTAGTTCTTGCAATGAACTATTCACCGATATAGACATAGATGAAGAATATCACAGTTAATTTCAGCCAATTTAGAAAAAGTTATATTTGCACTTCCTGTAAAACAACCTTGTAAAAAAGAATCTGATGAAAAATCTGCAAGATCTTGACCTTAAAGATAAAAGAGCACTAGTCCGAGTTGATTTTAATGTTCCTCTCGATGAAGATTTTAATGTTACCGATACAACCCGTATTTCAGCGGCCAAGCCAACTATCGACGCGATACTTTCAGCCGGTGGAAGTGTAATACTAATGTCACACTTAGGAAGGCCAAAAGGGAAGGAAGAAAAATTTTCACTGAAGCATATTGTTACCACAGCATCTGAGGTGCTGGATGTGCCTATAAAATTTGCGGAAGATTGCCGAGGCGAGGTAGCATTGAATGCCGCAGCTTTACTTAAACCAGGTGAAGTCCTTTTACTTGAAAATCTGAGGTTTTATAAAGAAGAAGAAGCTGGAGACATTGGATTTGCATCGGAATTGGCCGGACTTGGCGATGTTTACATCAACGATGCTTTTGGTACGGCACATCGCGCACATGCTTCAACGACAATTATTGCAGGATTTTTTCCACAGCGTAAAGCATTCGGTTTACTGCTTGCGAAAGAAATAGAAAGCCTGGAACGCGTTCTAAAGAATAGTGAAAAGCCAGTAACTGCAATACTTGGTGGATCAAAAGTGTCATCGAAAATTACGGTTATAGAAAACATCCTTGATAAGATCGACCATATGATCATTGGCGGTGGAATGACATTCACTTTTGTAAAAGCTCTTGGTGGTCAGATCGGTGAATCGATTTGCGAAGATGATAAACTGGAACTCGCGCTGGAAATCCTTGAAAAGGCAAAAGAGAAAAATGTTCAGATTCATCTTCCAACAGACGTGGTCGCTGCCGATGCATTCAGCAATGACGCGAATACGCAAGTTGTAGATGTTTATAAAATTCCTGATGGATGGCAAGGTCTTGATGCAGGGCCAGATTCACTAAAGCAGTTTGATGAAGTAATCGCCGCATCTAAAACAATTCTATGGAATGGGCCTTTGGGAGTTTTCGAAATGCCAGCCTTTGCAAAGGGAACTATTACTTTAGGAAATTCTATTGCCGAAGCAACAAGCAAAGGCGCTTTTTCGCTTGTTGGTGGCGGTGATTCTGTTTCTGCCGTAAAACAATTTGACCTTGAAGATAAGATGAGTTACGTATCGACAGGTGGAGGCGCGATGCTGGAAATGCTTGAGGGAAAAACCTTACCGGGAATAGCCGGTATTTTAGATCAGGGCAATAATTAGTAAATTTTTAGGTTATACAATTACGTGAATTTGTTATATTATTATTATGTTTGCCTTTATAGGGGTCTAAAATGCAGCTATTTCAATCGATAAATTCCTATGAAATTACATATTAATAATCAAAAAATACGAAGTATAAATATCGGCGACTCAGGGGGTTATTAGGTCTTCCGCTTGATAAATAAAAACGTAAATATGAATATAAAGCATACTACATTAGCGCTCGTTTCTTTATTGTCGTTACAACTTACTGCTCAGGAAACCGTCCTTGGCGATCAGCTCCAGAAACCGGAGATTAAACTTTCTTATCTAGATTCCATAAAAGCAACTTTCGTTCATGATCAAATGGCATCATGCGTTGACAGCTTATGGCTTAAAGAGCTAACAAGCCTTGATCTTTATGAAAATCTTACCGAAGATATTCAGGAAATTAATCTTGACGAAAAAGTTGATTATGAGCTTTCAACTGAGCTTCTAAAGGAAAGGCTGAAGATACTTGACGCGAAATCACCATTCAACATCGAATACAATCCAGGTCTCGAGAACATCATCAAGTCGTTCCTAAAAAACAGGAAAAAGTCATACGAAAGGCTGATGGCTGTTTCGGAATACTATTTTCCAATGTTTGAAGAAGCACTGGCAAAACAAAATGTTCCACTGGAAATAAAATACCTTGCGATCGTAGAATCTGCATTAAACCCGAAAGCTGTCTCACGTGTGGGCGCAACAGGTTTATGGCAATTCATGTATCAGACAGGAAAACAATACAACCTTCACATTGATTCATACGTCGACGAAAGAAGCGATCCACTTAAAGCTAGTGAAGCTGCAGCGCAATATATGAGCAATATGTACAAGATCTTTGGTGATTGGGATTTAGTACTTGCATCTTATAATTCAGGCCCAGGAAATGTCGCAAAAGCAATCAGACGTTCAGGCGGTCAGCAAAACTACTGGAACATAAGGAAACATCTTCCAAAGGAAACTCAGGGTTATCTTCCGGCTTTCCTTGCCACGATGTATATTTATGAATTTCATAAAGAACACGGAATCGTACCACAACGCGCTTTGGTAAAGAATTTCCAAACCGATACAATAATGGTTAAAAGTCAGCTGACATTCAAACAGCTTTCGAGTTTGCTTGACATGCCGATTGCGCAGCTTCAGATGCTTAATCCGTCATACAAATTGAATACGGTTCCGAACTACGCCAACAAATCTTATTATCTAAGACTTCCGCAGGATAAAATCGCATTGTTTACTTCAAACGAAGAAAAGATTTATGCTTATGCGTCTCACGAAGCTACTAAGCGTGAAAGGCCATACAGCAGCCAGACTGCATATGCAGCCAAAGCGAAAGACACGACTGCAGATTCAGACGATAACAGTGTCGAAAAGCGCTGGGTCTCTAAAACCAAATACTATAAAGTCAAACGCGGTGACAACCTAAGCGCGATTGCTGACAAGCATAATGTTACTTTAAGCGAGCTTAAGAAATGGAACAAACTGCGCGGGAACACTATTTCTGCGGGCACAAGTTTAAAAATAGTGACCGGAGAAAGAGTTGCATATACGCCAAAAAAGACTGCAGTTTCAAAGCAGGACGTAATCGCTACTAACGACACTATTTCGCCAAAAGCGGCTAAAGTATCTGGTCAGGAAGCTATTGATGGTATTTATGTTGTTCAGGGTGGCGATAATCTGTCGGGAATTGCACGTAAAAACAATGTCACGGTAAGTGAGATAAAGGAATGGAACAATTTAGCCGACAATACTGTACACGCTGGTGCTAAACTGAAAGTAAAAGGTCCAAGTGAAGAAAAACCTACTGAAGATGTTGCTCAGGTTCAAACGCAGAATGTTGAATACGTAGTTCGCAAAGGCGACTTCCTCGGAATTATCGCAAAGAAGAACAACGTTGCTTTAAGCGATTTAAAAGAATGGAACAATTTATCAGATAATAACATCCATGTTGGACAAAAGATAATCGTTGCTAAAATTGAAATCAATCCTAATGAAGCGGTTGCTGACAATGTTAGAAAAGACCGGGTGTCAACAAATGCTCGTGAGACAGGTCATTATCTTGTCCGTAAAGGAGATTCGCTTTTTAGCATTGCCAAGAAGTATCCAGGAGTTACAATTTCTGATATTAAGAAATGGAATGGGATCAGAAACGAAAACATCAAACCCGGAATGAAGTTAAAAATCAACGGATAAATAGAATATCTTACTTAAATTTGGGCTTTACTCATGATCATGAAGAAAGCCCATTTTTTATGCCTTTTATTCTCGTTGGCACTTCTGTCGTGCAACGACAATAAAAAGCAAATAGCATCTGCGGCAACGGGTCAAATAAACCACATTTCGGTAATTATCGATGATCAATTGTGGAATGGTGAAGTTGGCGACAGCATCCGAAACAAATTCGCATCGGCGGTTATCGGCCTGCCACAAGAAGAACCACTATTTACAATAAATCAATATCCGGTGAAGCTTCTGGAAGGATTCATGACGAACAGCCGCAATATCATTGTTGTAAAAAGGGAGCCAAAAAGCAATTTTAAAATCGTCTGCAATGAATTTGCGAAGCCTCAGAATGTGATTCACATTTCCGGACGGAACGTAGAGGAGATCATCAACATACTGGAGAAGCGCACACCTGAAATTCTCAAGCGGATGAAGGATACCGAAATACATGAAGCGCAACGCCGAATCGACACTTCTTTGTTAAATTCAGAACGTATTCGCAGTATGTTCAACGTTTCACTCCACATTCCCGCATCATATAAATATGCAGTTGTAAGCGACAATTTTCTATGGCTTAAACGTGAAATTATTAGTGGCAACACAAGTATCTTAATTTATCAGGTTCCGCTTAGTTATCTCAACAACAAAGTTCTTGCTGAATCCATTATCAATATGCGGGATTCAATTGGGGCTTTATACATCAAGGGAATGCAGCCTGAAACTGAAATGGTTTCAGAACGCGCCTACGCTCCATACATCGCGAACGTCACTCTAAATGGCCGCAAAGCCTTCGAAACCCGGGGAACGTGGGAACTCAAGAACGATTTCATGTCAGGTCCGTTCCTCAATTTCGCTATTTTAGATGAAGCGCAGAGCCGCGTTCTTGTTGTTGAGGGATTTTGCTACGCTCCTTCAAAAAATAAACGCGATCTGATGCACGAACTTGAGGCAATACTCAGAACAATTAAATTTACAAAAGATGCAGGAAGCGCCGAAGTGGGAAATAAAGCCTTTTGAGGCGCTTTCTGCTGCCGAACTATACGAATGCTTGTTCCTCAGAAGCGACGTCTTTATAAAGGAGCAAAACTGCGTTTACAACGATGTTGACAATAAAGATCAGAAGGCGCTGCACTTGTATGGTATATTGCAAGGCGAAATTGTCGCTTATGCACGCTTATTCAAACCTAATGATTATTTTGAAGAGGCTTCAATCGGACGTGTGGTCGTCAGAGCGGACCAACGCGATAAAAACCTGGGTCACGAGCTAATGGATAAAGCAATTGAAGCTATTGCTGAACATTTCGGAAAAGAAAATATTACTATTTCTGCCCAGCTATACCTGAAGAAGTTCTATGAATCACACCAATTTGTTGCTGTAGGCGAAAGTTATCTGGAGGATGATATTCCGCATATCAGGATGAAAAGGAATTAAATTTTCGTCACAACAAGCTCTACTCGACGATCATATTCAGGTCCTTTACCAAGTGGGACAGTGTTTCCGTAGCCTTTAAAAGTCATTCTGGCCTTCGGAATTTTCTTGAAAGCCAAGTATTTATAAACAGCCTCTGCCCTATTTTGTGAGAGCTGACGTTTTCTGGTTTCCCTGTCAATTGCTTCTTTTTGGTAAGGCGGCGTACAACATACATGGCCTTGCACTTCGAACTGCAGGTTTTTATATTTCATCAGTAATTTCGAGATCTTGTCCAGCTGTGTCTTTGCCTCGAACGTGAGTTTGCTGCTTCCGCGTTCAAACAACAGGTTTTCAAGGTAAATGTGATCACCGACTATATGGTTTTTTTGTACGGTGGTATAAAATCCCGGAATTTCGATTTTAGGCAGCGGCTTTAAATTCAGCACAACATCGACCCGCCGGTTTTTAGAACGCTTTTCAGGAAGGTTTTCAACAACATCATCATCAATCAAAATTCGGCCTTTGCCCTCGATCGTAACAATGATTTTGTTTTTGATTCCGCTTGACACCAAAGCTTCTTTGATCGTATTTGCCCTTTTGGTAGACAATTTAAAGTTATACGCTTCTTTGCCGATATCATCTGTATATCCGAAAATTTGTATTGATTCGATCCTTGTTGAATCAGCTGTTTTGATGAAAGAAACTACCGCTGCAGCTTGTTTGTTGTCTAGCGAAAACTTATCAAAATCAAAGTACACCGACTGCACTACTTCTTCTTGAGCGAACAGGAAGCAGCTTATCAACAAAGCCGTGACAGTAAAAAATTTCCTCATTATATCTTTAGGATCTTGTTGTATTCAGCAGAATTTTCTAAAATATTAATTGCCTTTTTGATCTCAGAATTGTTCTTTGTATAGTAGTTATACAATCCTTCTTTGTACTGATAGCGCTTAATGATCTCGTCTAAAATCAGGTTTTTGATTTCTTTCTGGTGCTGAATCATCTGGTTTTCTTCACTTTTTTGCAGTGAGGTCAACAGTTGCTGATATTCTGCAGTAATGGCAGCATCAATTTTCTCCTTTTTTGCAGCCTCAAGTGTCTTTTGCAACGCAATTTCAGTTTCGGTGTCAAATGTAAATTTTTCTTTTTTCAAAAACTGCCTGAAATCATTAAAATCAGCATCGGTGATCGTTGGGATCTTTTCTCCAAGGTCCGGATGTTTAAAGTAATAGTTTGTTACGTAGTCAAAAATGCCATCGTTTCGCACTAAGGCTTCTGCAATCGGACTCATTTGCGTTTCAGTAAGTTCAATATCCGGAAGAATTCCGCCTCCATCATAAACAGGGCGCCCTTTCCGGGTTTTAAATGCGTTGTATTTTGCCGCTTCGGTACGCGTTGCTTTTCCACTTGCATCTTTATGAGCGTAATCAAGTGCCTGGATACAACGTCCGGAAGGCGTATAATACCGTGAAATTGTAATTTTTATCTGTGTACCGTAAGTCAGGTCTATCGGACGCTGCACAAGCCCTTTTCCAAAACTTCTGCTTCCAACAATAACAGCTCTGTCAAGATCCTGAAGTGCTCCCGCTACGATTTCTGAAGCAGACGCGCTTCTGCCGTCGACCAGAATGATAAGTGGAATTTCTGAATCAATCGGATCACGTGTGGTTTTATAAGTGTTGTTGTGCTTTTCAATTTTGGATTTTGTAGTTACGATTACCTCGTTCTTGGCAACGAAGAGGTTACAGATGTTGACAGCTTCCGCCAATAATCCACCCGGATTTCCCCGCAAATCTAAGATAATGCGCTCTGCTCCTTCTCTTTTAAGGCTTTCAAGAGCTTCTTTAGTTTCGAGAGTGGCTTTTCTGTTGAACTGAGACAGAACGATGTAACCGGTTTTTGCGTCAACTTTAGAAAAGAATGGAACTGCTTTTAGTTCGACTTCCTCCAAAACAAGCTGCGTATCGAAAACTTTCCCCTGACGCTTATATTTTAAATTGATCTTCGTGTTTTTGACGCCTTTCAGCAGCTGACCTGCATCTTCTTTAAAATCGCCTAGATCTACATCGCCAATCTGTATAATTTGATCACCTGCTTTGAGTCCGGCTTTATCGGCAGGATAGTTTTTATACAATTCGCGGATGATCAGCGAGCCATCTCTTCTGGTGATAATTGCTCCTATTCCGGTATATTCTCCGGTGTTGTTGATCTTAAACTTGACCACATCCTGTTCATTAAAATAAACTGTGTATGGATCTAAATCCGCCAGCATGTTTTTAATGGCTTTATCCATAAGCTCAGCCGGATTCGTCTCATCAACATAATTCATGTTGACAGCCTTAAACATTGAAGTGAAAATCTCTATTTGTTTGGCAATCTCAAAGAAATCGTCTTTAACAGATGCGCCAACAAACAAGAATCCACTTGCTATAACTGGAAGAATATATCTTTTTTTGAAAATTGTATACATGATGCGGTAGTTAAACGGGCTACTAAAATATGAATAAATAACAACTTGTAACCTGAAGTGGGCTTAAAATCAGGGCACATGCTTCGAGATAACGAAAGAAACCTGATGATATTACAGCTGCTCTTCAGCCGGACTTTCCTGAAATTTTTCGAACAGCTTAATTATCTTTTCGTTGAGCTCTTCAAAGGAAGGCATTTCCTTGGACTGATAGAGCAACATAAACGCGTGCGGCTTTGTAATTTTTTGAATAAGAAGATGCTTGTTCAGCCTGTAACATTCTCGCAGCAATCTCTTTATATAATTGCGGTCAGTTGCTTTCTTAAAATATCTTTTTGAAACAGAAACGCCTATCTGAATTATTTGCGTGCTGTCATCAACCTGAAGAACTGCCATCCGGAGCGGATATTTTGCAACCGACTGCCCTTTTGTGAACAAGAGGTCAATGATCTTACGGCTTTTTAGCTTTTCTTCTTTTGGATAGGTGAACATAAAACAATGTGTGATGCAAAGATACTTCTATTGACGAGACCAAGGCATCTGTGAAATCGTATAAACTTTTTTCTAAATTATGAAACCATAAGCGGGTATTGTAACGTAATTTTAAATAAGCACTTTCCGCGGGTTGAAGAAACAACTGCTACTGAAGCGGAATATCTACTAATACGTCGGCTTTTTGGCCCAAATAAAAAATCCTTCCATTACGGGAGGATTTTTATTTAGTTTATTTGCCTCCAACGCTGTTGTTATCGGGAACAATATCGGCTACGAGTCCACCCGGATCAAGCGACACCCTTTTTATCGTAGATCGCCCTTTTGGAATTTCAAATTGATAATTTGGATTAGCCCATGCCCAATCAGCCAAAACTGTTCGCTTAATCTGCGGATATGGATTCTCTTTCACATAATGCATCATCCTAAGCGGAATGTAGAAGGTTTCTTTAAATCCGTCATTATATTCCACGAAAACCTCTACAGGCATCGGCATCCTTCCGATACGTTTTAACGAAATTACAGTGTTTGCTCCAGCTTCTTTCGCGTCCACTGAATAATCGATCGTATTTGTGGTTGTTGTCCAGTCAGTGAGATACCAGTCAAGCTGTGCGCCTGAAACTTTTTCGGCTACACGAATAAAATCATTTGATGTCGGATGTTTAAATTTAAATTCAGAATAAAATCTTTGTAATGTCTTCATCAAATTCTCCCAGCCGATTAAATAACCAAGCTGAGTCAAAAACACTTCTCCTTTGCTATAAGACGTGATGCTGTAAACGCGATTTTCATCAAATCTGTCTGCATGCGTACTTTGTGGCTGTTCCTTGCTGGAAGTTGCCATCCAGTTGTAATTTTTGTAAGCTCCAGCAAAAGGAAAATCTTTTTTTTCACTGGCAATTGAGTTCAATCCCAGGTCTTCAATAAATGACGTAAATCCTTCGTCGATCCACCCATATTTCGATTCGTTTGTTCCTACAACATGCTGAAACCATGAATGGCCCATTTCGTGAGCTGTAACTCCGAGAAGGCCTTCATAGGTTCCTTCACCCAGGATTAACGTACACATCGCATATTCCATTCCGCCGTCACCGCCCTGAATTACTGAATACTGCGGATAAGGATATGCTCCGACATTGCTGTTGTAAAACTCGAGTATTTTTACAGTGTCAGGTTGCAGTTTCTTCCAGTTCGCTATAATTTTAGGATTGTTCTTGTAGATGAAATGAAGCATCGGTCCTCCCGGAACCTGAACCTTGTCATGAAGGTAATTCTTGTCGGCTGCCCAAGCGAAATCGTGTACTTTTTGAGCAACAAAATGCCACGTAAGTTCTTTTACTTTCTTGTCGTGTTTCGGAGTTTTCCGCTGATCTTCATAACCATGTCCAATTTCATTTGGATTTTGAAGAACGCCTGTTCCTCCTATCGTATACTGCTTGTCAATGGTAAGCTTAACATCAAAATTTCCCCAAACGCCATAAAATTCACGGGCGATGTACGGTGTTGGATGCCATCCTTCAAAATCATATTCAGCAAGTTTCGGATACCATTGCGTCATAGAAAGCTCGACTCCTTCAGCGTTGTTACGCCCTGAACGCCTGATCTGAACTGGAACCTGACCTTCAAAGTCCAAAGAAAATGTCGATTTTTGTCCGGGTAAAATTGGCTTTGCCAGAATAACTTCAAGAATTGTCTCAACTTCTTTTGCTGTTGCCGAAACACCATCCTGAGTAAAATTCGAAATTCTTAAATAACCTGTTTCATTAGGTTTTAGATGCTGTATTCTGCTTTGCTTTACCTCTTTTCCATCCACTTTTGTTTTGGTCACCATTCTTCCATCAGGATCTGCAATCGTTCTGACCCGCATGTCCATTTCGCTTCCCGGCTGAAAAGCGTTTGGGTACAAATGATAAAATACTTTGGTAAGTGTATCCGGGGAATTGTTGGTGTAGATCAACTTTTGCTTGCCACGATACTGATAGGTTTTCACATCCATCCTGACATCCATCGTATAGTCGACGTGCTGCTGCCAGTTGCCGCCTTGTGCAGACATTGAAACCGATGCCAAAATAGTTGCGGCCAGTGTAAAAAGGTTCTTCATAAGCTGGATTAAAATATAAACGGAAGGCGTTGTGCCTTCCGTTATTATTGATAGTTTACTTTTTCGAGGCTGTCTCAGCCATTCTTAAAGCGTTATAGGCATTTACAAATTTACCTGATTTTGACGCTTCAGAAAATGATTTTTTCTCTTTTATTGTTCCTAATTCGACCTCTTTTGAAAGAGCCGTACCAGATTCCATCATGATCTGTTTAACTTGTGCTGCAGTCAGCTTTGGATAGTAAGATCTGATTAATGCAGCTACGCCTGCAGCGTTTGGTGATGCCATCGAAGTTCCCTGGTGGTACTTGTAACCATTGTTTGGAACAGTAGCATAAATATCTTTTCCGGGAGCAAAAATGTCAACATTTACTTTTCCATAATTAGAAAAATCGGCAACAATTCCTTCATTAAGTGTTGGTGCCAATGCGCCGATAGTTAAAAGGTTGTTGGAGATTTCAGTTTTTCCGTCTTCAGAATCATTAGGATAATTATTGTTGCCCGGTTCGTCAATATTATGACCATCGTTACCTGCGGCATGTACAATCAAAACATCCTTTGACGCTGCATATTTAATAGCATCGAATACCCATTGTCTGTTTGGTGAATAGCTTTTTCCGAAGCTGCCATTGATAACTTTTGCACCATTATCTACAGCATATCTAATTGCTAATGCGATGTCCTTGTCGTATTCGTCTCCATTTGGTACAGCACGAATCGCCATGATTTCAACATTATTTGCAACACCATCGCCGCCTTTTTTGTTGTTTCTTACCTGAGCAATAATTCCGGCTACATGCGTTCCGTGGTCAGCATCTTCTTTTTTAAGACCAATCACGTTGTTGTTGCCGTAATTACGATCATTAATGTCTTCAGGATTATCACCTACGATTGCGCGTCCATTGAATTCCAGATTCAGATTTACGTTGATCATGTCGTCGACCTGCTTCTTAAAATCATTGAGTTCAGAACGAAAGTCGGGACCGGTTTGTTCAATTACACTTAGCATCACCATTTGAGCCTGAGCTAAATCCTGACTCGCTGGTTTGATTGCACGAATTTCTTCAACAGTATAATCTTCTTTTTTCAAATGCTGGCTGATGATATTCAGTGAATGAAATATAAAATCAACCTGCTGTTTTCCACTTAAAGCTTCCTGGTATCTTTTTTCATAATCAGCTTTCGCAGATCGGTACTCAGCAGAACCATTATCACCTTTTTTCAGGATTCTGGTCATTTCAAGATTCTCATCGTTAGCATCGCCTAAGAAATTCCACCCGTGAATATCATCGACGTAACCGTTTTTATCATCATCAATCTTATTTCCGGCGATCTCTTTTTTGTTTACCCAAACAACCGATTGAAGGTCTTCATGTTCGATATCGACACCTGAGTCGATTACTGCGACGATGATCTTGCTGCCTTTTTTATCTTTCAGAATTTCAGAATAGGCCCTATCTACTGCCATACCGGGAAGCGTATCTTTTGCCAGGTCAAGATGACTCCACCTTTCGCGCTCGGGTTTAGTCAGTTCCGCTTTTTTAGCTGGAAAAATGTTATAATCGACCGTTTTGGCAGAAGTTTTCTTTTGTGCATTTCCAGCATTAAAAGCTAAAACTGCAATTGCCGTGAGGCAAACTTTATTGAATATGTTCATGTAATTATATTTTTGGGTTGGTCGGCTAAGTAAACTAATTGTTACACGCCGCATTATTAGTTAAAGATTTCGCTGAACTTATAAACTTCTTTTAATCGGACGCCTTTATCAGTCATTTCTACAGTAATTACTTCATTATGCGCATCGTGTTCAAGAACAAGATAATATCCATTGGCTGCTGCCTCTAATAAAAACTTTTCTTTTTCGGGAAGGGTTAAAAGTGGTCTGGTATCATATCCCATAACGTATGGAAGCGGAATATGTCCGGCTGTCGGGAGCAGATCTGCCATAAAGCAAACGGTCTTGTTCTCGTAATTTATTTTGGGGATCATCATTTTTTCGGTGTGCCCGTCAGCAAAGAAAATGCCAAAGCCAAGTTCACTTCTCTCAAGCAGGTCATTTTCAGGTTTAGCAATAAAATTTAGCTGTCCACTTTCCTGCATTGGTAAAATATTTTCCGATAGAAATGAAGCTTTCTCACGTTTATTTGGATTTACAGCCCAGTTCCAATGATCTTCATTCGTCCAAAATTTTGCATTTTTAAATGCAGGTTCATAACCCGTGCGGTCTTTGTTCCACTTAACACTTCCACCACAATGGTCGAAATGCAGGTGCGTCATGAAAACATCAGTAACATCATCGCGCGAAAATCCAACAGCAGCCAATGATTTGTCTATCGAATGTGTACCCCAAAGCGAATAATATCCGAAGAATTTTTCTGACTGCTTGTCTCCCATTCCGGTGTCTATCAAAATGAGGCGCTCACCGTCTTCAATCAAAAGACATCGTGCGGCAATTTCAATAAGGTTGTTTGAATCTGCAGGGTTGGTTTTATTCCAGATGGTTTTTGGAACAACGCCAAACATTGCGCCACCATCAAGTTTAAAATTTCCACTTTCAATCGGGTAAATTCTCATAATGTACTGTACGAATTTTAGAAGTCGGCCAAATTACAAAATTTGTACGAAGGCATAGGCAAACGTTATGATTCCATTAGTTATAAAAATGTTAGGTGGAATCGCAAACCCCGAATATTGTAATATCTTTGCGGTTAATTTAGACAAAATCAATATAGCGATGATTAAGGTTTCAGATACTGCTCGTAGAAAGATCGTCGACCTCATGGCAGATGATGGTTTTGATGCCAACATAGACTTTGTTCGTGTTGGTGTGAAAAGCGGCGGATGTTCGGGACTTTCATACGAACTCAAATTCGACAAGGAAATTGGTGAGAATGATAAGGTCTTCGAAGACAACAACATAAAAGTAGCGGTGGAGAAAAAGAGCTTCTTATATCTTGCCGGAACGATATTAGAATTTTCCGGAGGGTTGAACGGAAAAGGATTTGTATTCAACAACCCAAATGCTAACCGTACCTGCGGTTGCGGCGAAAGCTTTTCGCTATAAATGAATAGTTGATCCGTCAGCTAAACCCAAAGACTACAATGTCAAAATATACTGAAGAAGAATTAAAAATAGAGCTTGAAACCAAAGAATACGAATATGGTTTCTATACCGATATTGAGTCGGAGACCTTTGCTATTGGCCTTGATGAGCAAATCGTTCGTGCAATTTCATTAAAAAAGGAAGAGCCTGAATGGATGACGAACTGGCGCCTAGAAGCTTATCGTGCATGGACAGAAATGACTGAGCCTGATTGGGCAAATGTTAAATATGTAAAGCCGGATTTTCAGGCGATAGCATATTATTCTGCGCCAAAAAAGAAAGACAAATACGCCAGCCTTGATGAAGTTGATCCTGAATTGTTGGAGACGTTCAAAAAACTTGGAATTTCAATCGACGAGCAAAAGAAGCTTACCGGAGTTGCAATGGATATCGTGATCGATTCGGTTTCTGTGGCAACAACTTTTAAAAAGACATTAGGTGAACGCGGTATTATATTCTGCTCAATCTCCGAAGCAATAAAAGAACATCCTGAACTTGTCCAGAAATATCTTGGATCGGTAGTTCCACAACGAGACAACTATTATGCAGCATTAAATTCTGCTGTTTTTTCAGATGGATCTTTCTGCTACATACCAAAAGGCGTTAAATGCCCAATGGAATTATCAACATATTTCCGAATCAACCAGGCAGGAACAGGGCAATTTGAACGCACACTTGTTGTTGCAGACGAAGACAGTTATGTTTCATATCTGGAAGGATGTACAGCGCCAAGCCGCGATGAAAATCAACTTCACGCAGCAGTTGTTGAACTGATTGCACTTGACGGTGCAGAAATCAAGTATTCAACCGTACAAAACTGGTATCCGGGAAACAAAGAAGGTAAGGGCGGCGTTTACAACTTCGTTACAAAACGCGGAATTTGCGAAAAAAATGCGAAAATTTCGTGGACGCAAGTCGAAACCGGATCAGCAGTAACGTGGAAATATCCATCTTGCATCTTGAAAGGGGACAATTCAGTTGGTGAATTTTACTCAATCGCTGTTACGAACAACT
>DASWND010000031.1:0-15471 GCA_036399435.1 Flavobacterium sp. | reverse complement strand
TCTTACGGTGCAAAGAAAATCTCAAGCCCTCTCTTATTCTAACGTATTCTTTTTCTTCCTTACTCTCTGCTCGCTGAGATCGCTCTCAGCGGCTGTCAATCCAATATGTCTATGAACGTGTCTTCTTATTTGTTTCGCTTGCCTTTGATTATTCTCAGGGGCAAAGCGGGTGCAAAAGTACAACTTCTTTTTACTTTTACAAGCAATATCGAAAAAAAATTATTTTCTTCTTTCTGTGCTATCAGTGAGATTTACTTCACTTTTTGCGAGGGGTCAAAGATAAAACCTTTTTCCTTTTCCGCAATACTAAAATGCTTCTTGTTGATAACTTCATGCCAGTAAAATTTTCAATGAACTTGCTGCCTTTCGGACTGATGCGGCTGCAAAAATACGAACAGATTCTATAAATGCAACTATAATTATGAAAAATTTAATGGAAATTATGTAAGTTGCTGAGGCGGAAAGGAATTAGCTTAAGGGCTGATTGATGATAAACAACTGAATTATGAATTCTCTCGAGTCGTCGTGGATGACATGGAACTAGATTAACGGATTGCGTGAGGGATGGCAGTGGAAAGCCCGCAGCAATGAGCGCGCGAATTGTGAGGACTTGCAGCGAACAGCCCGACCCTGGCGTGGGCGGAGAAAGGAAAAGGGGCACGCCCTAATTTTTGGCTGCTACCCTCGCCTGCCAATATTCATCCAACTTTTCGTAATCGACTGGAACCGCGGCGGGCTGTGGTGCGAGACGGCCACCTTCAAAGGCGCGGACAAGAATAGTTTCAATTAAATAATCCTCGTTAACCTCATAAGGTTTATACGGTGCCTTTAAATTAATATTAAAGACCTTGGCAGTATTGCTTGCCCAAAACGCTTTCCAGCCGCTTTTATAGTCTTTTACTAAATCAAATGTTGTACTTCCCGTCTGCCTGCAGATAAGTTTGACTAAGATCTGACCTTGTTTCCTTGACAGTTTTTTAAGCTTGTCAGTAAACTCATCCTCGATGTATTTTTCAACGAGCTTGAAATATTGTTTCTTCTCTTTCCTTGTCTTCATCTTCGCCATGTTCTTGTTTAGCATAGTGAGCCTTTCAGAAGCAATTCGGGCGTAAGGATAAGTTTTATAGACGCGATTGCGAAGAAGCAGATACTGATTTAATGTTTCTGCATCGACCTTACTTCGAGAAATTACAATCTCTGGAAGCTCTATTGCTTCACCTAAAATAGTGTCATTCTCATTAACGTCCTGCTCGCCAACAATAGAATCTTGTTTAACTACCTGGCCAGAAGCTGAGGAAGCAGAAAATATGAAAAGGAGAAATACCAACCGGAGCAGCTTCATTTATGTGTTTTTATGATTCAAAAGTAAGTTTTTCTATGCTCAAGTGTAATGCCAAATTTATAAATTAGCAGAAAAAATATATGAGCGCAAAATCAGTCTTAACAGACTCTTCGGTAGCATTCCTTGAAAAATACCTTAACACGGCCTCTCCGACGGGATACGAAGCTGAAGGCCAAAAAGTGTGGATGAACTACATTGAACCCTATGTTGATTCTTTTATAACAGATATTTATGGCACTACTGTAGGCGTCATAAATCCCGAAGCACCTTATAGAGTTGTCATCGAAGGCCATGCAGATGAAATTTCGTGGTATGTCAATTATATTACCGACAACGGGCTTATCTATGTGATTAAAAATGGTGGTTCCGATCACCAAATAGCACCTTCTAAGCGAGTAAACATTCACACAAAAAATGGTATTGTTAAAGGCGTTTTTGGCTGGCCTGCAATTCACACGCGAAATCGTGATAAAGAAGAAAATCCAAAGATAGACAATCTATTTATCGATATCGGATGCGAAACCAAAGAGGAAGTTGACAAGCTTGGTGTTCATGTTGGATGCGTCATTACATATCCTGATGAATTTTTCGTGTTGAACGAGAACAAGTTTGTCTGCCGTGCGATCGATAATAGAATGGGCGGATTTATGATTGCCGAAGTTGCAAGACTGCTTCATGAAAATGGAAAGAAGCTACCTTTTGGACTTTACATAACCAATTCAGTTCAGGAGGAAGTTGGTTTGCGAGGTGCAGAAATGATCACTGATCGAATAAAGCCAAACGCCGCAATTGTTACAGATGTTTGTCATGATACCACAACGCCTATGATCAACAAAAAGATCGAAGGTGAAACGCAGATCGGAAAAGGACCTGTAATTACCTATGCGCCGGCAGTACAGAATAATCTGCGTGAACTGATAATTTCAACTGCGCTTTCAAACAATATTCCCTTTCAGAGACTGGCGTCATCACGCGTGACCGGGACAGACACGGATGCTTTTGCTTACAGTAACGGCGGAGTGGCGTCGGCTTTGATATCGCTTCCCTTAAGGTATATGCATACTACTGTAGAAATGGTTCACCGTGAAGATGTCGAAAACGTTATCAGGCTTATTTATGAAACGTTGCTGACGATGAAGAACGACGACACCTATTCATACTACGCCAAATAAAAAAAGCATCCTTAACCGGATGCTTTTTTTTATTTGGCTGTAACTTAATTTACTGCTAGTGAACTCTGTTTCTTATTCAAAAGAAAACCTTTGACAAAATTAGAATCAGCAGGCGCGAAATCTTCTGAAGAGCTATCGATGATCAGACGATCTTCTTCAATTGTTTGTTCTACCAGCTGATTGTTCTGGAGCTCTGATAGTACTTCTACGCTCTCGATAATTTTAGCATCGTCTATAATCCGGTCCGAAAGCGAAGGCCCGGTAACAAAGATAAAATGCTCTGGAGAATAAACTACTGAATCACTAACTCCGTATGATTTGAATTTAGGAGTCGCAATTTTAGGATCATTGCCGTGGAGCTCGCTTCCGGCACAAAATGCGTTAGTCATTGTTAGTAACGCGATGGCGAATTGGATAAAGATGATTTTCATGATAATTGATTTAATGATTGTGATTGATGATGCAAATATACAACTGACATAGTACATTGTAAAGCATAGTACCAAGTATTAACAACAAATTAACAAATTGCTTTCTGTATATAATGGTAAGACGCTTATTGTTTAAGGATGGTTGCATCGGTTCAACTAAAGCATAAAAAAAACCGCCTCAAGGGCGGCTTCTCTTACTTTTTCATTTTCTCTCTGAGAAATGCAGCTGCTTCATTAGCTTTGGATGCTTCTGCATATTTCAGTGCAGTCATACCTTGCTCATTTTTAGTTTGCATTGCAGCACCTTTTGACATTAGGTACTCCATTACTTCAACATTGTTGTAACGTGCTGCAACCATTAAAGGTGTCATACCGTTAGAAGTTTCGTTGACATCGGCGCCGTACTCAATAAACTTTTTAACAGTTGCAACGTCTCCTTTGCTGATTGCGCGGCAAAGCGGACTGTTGTTGAATGGTTTTGCAGATGCTGATGAAACAACTGAAGGACTGTTTGTTGTTGCAGCGAAAGTGCTCGTTGCAAAACTGGCCAGGATTAGGCCAAGAGTAATGATTGATTTTTTCATTTGTGATTAATTTTGATTGATAATTTGAACTAACTCAAGCAAGTAGACGATGGAATTGACCTGCTGTTACAAATTATTTTAATTTTTTTTCCAAAAAAAAACCGCCCGAAGGCGGATGGTCTATTTTGCTAGGAATTTGATGACGTTCTCTTCAATTCTGCTTTCAATATTTGACAAGTCGGCTTTAACAAATGGTTCACCTAAAATATTTTCGTATAACTCTATATATCTTTCAGAAACGGAGGTAATGTATTCATCTGTCATGTCCGGAATCTGCTGGCCTTCTTTTCCCTGAAAGCCATTTTCTATAAGCCAGCGCCTTACGAATTCCTTAGAAAGCTGCTTTTGCTCCTCGCCTCGTTGCTGACGTTCTTCAAATCCTTCGGCATAAAAATATCGAGATGAATCCGGAGTGTGAATTTCATCGATGAGAACAATCTTTCCGTCTTTTGTTTTTCCGAACTCATATTTAGTGTCAACCAAAATTAGCCCACGAGTTGCAGCTATGTTTGTGCCTCTTTGGTAAAGTGCGTATGTGTAGTTTTCAAGGATTTGATAATCTTCTTCGGAGACGATTCCGCGTGATAAGATCTCTTCTTTTGAAATATCGGCGTCATGTTCGCCATTGTCAGCTTTTGTTGTTGGAGTAATAATCGGAGTTGGAAGCTTGTCGTTTTCTTTTAATCCTTCAGGTAATTCCACTCCGCATAAAATTCTCTTTCCCGATACATATTCTCGTGCTGCATGTCCTGCGAGATATCCACGGATTACCATTTCGACTTTAAAAGGTTCGCATAAATATCCAACTGCAACATTTGGATCGGGCGTGGCGAGCAGCCAATTAGGTACGATGTCACGCGTCAGCTCCATGAATTGGGTCGCGATCTGGTTTAGTATCTGGCCTTTGTACGGAATTCCTTTTGGAAGCACCACGTCGAAAGCTGACAGCCGGTCGGTTGCAACCATCACCAACAGCTCATCATTTATATTGTAGACTTCACGGACTTTTCCGCGATAGACGGATTTTTGGCCAGGGAAATTAAAATTGGTAGTTGTAATCGTGTTCATCGGTTGTTGTTTGGAGTGCAAAAGTAGTGAAATGACTTTTTAGTAACCAATGAAGTTAATCAGATGTTATAAAGCCCTAGCCCCGATTACAGCGGTTATCCTTTTTTGCGGCCTCCGCCAGCCCCGCCAAAGGAGCGCAGCCAGAAGCAAAAAAGATAATAGCGGAAAGCGGGAAAAAGCTTCTAATCTATATTTTCTATCTGTTTATACGCTTCAATAACCTTTTTGACGAGACGGTGTCGCACGATATCTTTGTCGTCTAGGTAAATTATACCGATTCCTTCAATATCCTTTAAAACAAGAAGTGCTTCTTTGAGTCCGCTGATGGTCCTTCGTGGCAAATCGACTTGTCCCGGATCGCCTGTGATCATGAACTTCGCGCTTTTCCCCATACGTGTCAGGAACATTTTCATTTGGGAATGAGTGGTGTTTTGAGCTTCGTCAAGAATTACGAATGCGTTATCCAGTGTTCGTCCGCGCATAAATGCCAGCGGAGCAATCTGAATTATTCCTTTTAATATATAATCTTCCAAAGTTTGCGGCGGAAGCATGTCACGCAACGCGTCATAAAGCGGCTGCATGTAAGGATCAAGCTTTTCCTTCATATCTCCGGGCAGAAATCCGAGGTTCTCTCCTGCTTCAACTGCGGGACGAGTCAGAATGATCCGTTTAACCTGTTTTTCTTTTAAAGCTTTTACAGCCATTGCGACTCCCGTATAGGTTTTTCCGGTTCCGGCAGGTCCGACTGCAAACACCATGTCATTAGTATTGATCTTATCGACCAACAACTGCTGGTTTGGCGTCATTGCTTTGATCATTTTGCCGCCGATGCCGTGCACAAGGATTTTATCATGATCGGGCATTCGCTGCTCGTCCTGAGCGCTGCTTTCGAGCACGCGTTCGATCACATTGTCGTCAATTCGGTTATATCTGGTGAAATGAAGCATCAGACGGTTGAATCGTTTCTCAAATTCGTCGAGAACGTCGGGATCGCCGTATGCTTTTAAAGTTGTTCCGCGGGCTACAATCTTTAGCTTTGGATAGTATTTTTTAATGATGTCAAGATGGGTATCATGAGCGCCCCAGAATTCTTTAGGAGCGATATCTATAAGCTCAATAGTTCTTTCGTTCAACAGGATAGTTTTTAATTTAGTTTTACCTTTTAAATTGCTAGATTTGTATCAAATTTAATATAAAAATATCAAGTTTTTCTGCCAGCCTGTCAAAAAATATGTCAATTATAACCCTTACGACCGACTACGGATTAAAAGACCACTTTGTTGGCTCGCTTAAGGGGAAAATTCTCGCAGTTTATCCTGCTGCTACAATTGTTGATATCTCTCATGATGTAGACCCATTTAATGCTGCTGAAGCCAGTTACATCATCGGTTCGGCCTATTCGAGCTTTCCGAAGGGAACTGTACATCTTATCGGCGTTGACGCTGAACGCAACAAAGAAAACCAGCATTTGGCAATGAAGTGGAATGATCATTATTTCATTTGTGCTGATAACGGGATTTTCGGACTTCTCACCGAAAAGATTGTTCCTGAAAAGGTGGTGATGATCAACATTCACGACAGGCTCCCTAATGACGCCACAGATCTTGATGTTTTTGTGACTGTTGCATGCCACATCGCTCAAGGCGGACTGCTGAACGTGATCGGAAAAGATATTTCCGAAATTAAGCAACCGACTGAATTAAAACCCGTTATTTCGTCTGACAATAGTATGATCAAAGGTTATGTAATATACATTGATCACTTTGGTAATCTGGTTGTCAATATTACAAAGAAAATGTTTGCTGAAATAGGGAAAGGAAGGCCGTATGAAATCTTACTGCACGAAAAGATGATCCAGGGCGACCGGGGAAACATCAAAAAAATCCGCGAACGATATTCAGATGCTGCGACATCCGAGAACTTTCCGATAAAGGACTATGAAGGTGCGAAAGTTGCCATTTTTAATGAAGCCGGATATCTTGAAATTGCGCTTTTCAGAAGTAACCCGTATACTTTTGGAACCGCAGCGACATTGTTGGGAATAGGTTATCGCGACGTGGTGTCAATTCAATTTTATACCGAATAATATGCTTGTACGAATCGTCAAAATGAGTTTTAATCCTGATGATATTCCCGCTTTCCTGGCGAACTTTGAACTCATAAAGGAAAAAATACGAAATTCACCCGGGAACCGTTTACTAGAACTGTATCGCGACAGCAACAACAGCAATATCTTTTTCACTTACAGCTATTGGGATTCTGAAGCCGATCTTGAAAATTACCGTCATTCTGAACTTTTCTATGATGTTTGGGCTTTTACAAAAAAACTGTTTAATGCAAAACCGGAAGCGTGGAGCGTTGAAAAACTTATATCACTCGAATAGCTGCAACAGCTAAAACAAATAATTAATGAAGTCAATTTTATTAAGAGAAATAAAATCGTTTTTTGGATCGCCAACCGGTTATCTGGTCATTGCTATCTTCTTGCTGCTCAACGGACTTTTCCTGTGGGTGTTCGAAGGCGAGTTTAATATTTTAAACAGCGGATTTGCTGATCTTAGTCCGTTTTTCACAATTTCTCCATGGATTTTGATCTTTCTTATTCCGGCTGTAACAATGCGTAGTTTTTCTGATGAAAGAAAGCAAGGAACACTTGAACTGCTATTAACTAAACCGTTGAGTGTATGGCAGATTGTTCAGGGAAAATTCTTTGGGGCGATGCTGTTGATAGTGATTGCGATCATACCGACGTTTATATATGTTTATGTTATTTCTATGTATGGCATGCCGGAAGGCAATATTGACATGGGAAGTACAGTAGGTTCGTATTTCGGGCTGTTGTTTTTGATCGCGTCGTATACGGCAATTGGAGTTTTTACTTCGGCTTTGTCTGAAAATCAGATCGTGGCTTTTATACTTTCGGTCTTTCTGTGTTTCTTTTTTTACTTTGCCTTTGAAGGCATATCGACTTTTCTCGGCGGACAGGGATTATTGGAAAATCTTGGCATGGAAAGCCACTTTAGGAGCATGAGCCGCGGCGTTCTCGACAGTCGCGACATCATTTATTTTCTCAGTATCTGCATTTTGTTTTTGTCGTTTACAGTTTACAAACTTAAATCACTGCGGTCATAATGAATAGAAAGTATATTAAACAGCTTCTTATCACGATCGTTCTATTGATAGTTATTAATGTTGTCAGCAGCAAGGTATTCAAGCGGCTAGATCTCACACAAGATAAGCGATACACTTTATCTGAAACATCTTTTCAGATTCTTGAAAATGCTAAAGAACCTTTATACGTTGATGTATTTTTAAAGGGAAATATTCCGGGTGAGTTCAAGCGCCTTCAAACCGAAACGAATCAGCTTCTTGAGGAATTTCGCGCTTATAACACCAACATCATCTTTCAATTTGTTGATCCTTTAAAAGATGAGGCGGCAAGCGAGGAGATCATGGCAGACTTTTTAGATCGTGGTTTAACTCCTATCAATGTCACACTAGACGATAAGGGAAAGCAAACTCAGGAAGTTGTATTTCCGTGGGCTGTTGCAACTTATGGAAATAGAAGCGTCAAGATTCCGCTGCTTAAGAACATGATGGGCGCTTCGACAGAGGAAAAAGTCATCAGTTCTGTTCAACATCTTGAATACGCATTTGCAAACGCTTTCAACACCGTTACAACCGCAAAGGAAAAGAAAGTCGCCATCATAAAAGGTAATGGTGAACTCCACGATCTGCTTATTGCTGACTTCGTTAAAGAAGTCCGCGACAACTATTACATCGGAACATTCACATTAGATTCTGTTGCCAAACAACCTAATGAAACACTTAAGTTCCTCAAGCGTTATGACCTGGCAATCATTGCAAAACCTACTGAACGTTTTACAGACGAAGAGAAACTTGTGCTTGATCAGTTCATCATCAACGGAGGCAAAACCATCTGGCTCGTTGATCAGGTTGCGATGGAAATGGACAGCCTTTACAACGAATCCGGTGCATCGTTGGCGTTTCCGCATGATTTGAATCTGAACGACATGTTCTTCAAATACGGATTTAGGATCAACCCTGTTCTTGTAAAAGACATTATGGCGACACCGATCGCACTTGCAAGTGGAGATCAGGGAAGCGCGACTCAATACACACAATATCCGTGGTTTTACTCGCCGATGATTTATCCATCAGCAAAACATCCGGTCGTTGCTAACCTCGACGGAATAAAATATGAATTTGCGAATGCAATCGAGCCGCTGAAGAACGAGATCAACAAGACGGTACTTCTTCAGTCGTCACCATATTCAAAGGTAATCGGAACGCCTGTTGAAGTCAGCCTTGACATGGTTCAGGAGCGTCCCGAACAAAAGGATTTTACGACCGGCGGAAACATTCCGGTTGCTTTGCTGCTTGAAGGTTCATTTAATTCAATGTACGAAAATCGAGTGCTGCCTTTCCAGGAGAAGTCATTTTCGCCGAAAGGAAAGATGAACAAAATGATCGTTATTTCGGATGGTGATGTGATCAGAAACCAATTCGACAAAAACTATCAGCCGCTTGAACTTGGCTTTGATAAGTGGACGAATAACATGTATGCCAACAAGGAGTTTATGATGAACTGCGTCAATTATCTACTTGATGAAAACGGACTTATCAACATCCGAAGCAAGGAAGTCAACCTGCCGCTGCTTGATAAGGAAAAAGTTTATGAAAATTATACAAAGGCACAAGTCGTAACAGTCGGTCTGCCACTGGTTTTGCTGGTAATTTTTGGCTTTGCATTTACCTTCCTGAGAAAGAGAAAGTACAACCGTAATGTTAATAAAATTCTATAGAAATTAATCCTGTTTAGGATATATTTGTATCGATTACAAACCATTTTGCCCGAAAAGGCTCAATATTGATAAAAACAAACTAATGAAGTTTATCGTCTCAAGTTCATATTTGTTGAAGCAGCTGCAGGTTTTAGGCAGTGTTATTAACAGCAGCAACACCCTTCCTATTTTAGATAATTTTCTTTTTGATTTAGATAGTAATGCGCTGACAGTTTCGGCTTCCGATCTTGAAACTACAATGTCAGCAACGCTGGAGATCGATTCAACAAGCCGCGGCAGCGTTGCTGTTCCTGCAAAATTGCTACTTGAGATCCTCAAAACTTTTCCTGAACAGCCGTTGACATTTACAGTTGAAGAAAACAGTACAATTGAGATCAGTTCAAACTCTGGTAAATACGCTCTTGCGTATGCTCCGGGTGAAGAATTTCCAAATGCTGTAAATCTTGACGATCCGTCAACTACGCTTGTTCCTGCTGATGTTCTGGCTACAGCAGTGGCAAAAACAATATTTGCGGCAGGTAACGATGATCTTCGTCCCGTTATGAGTGGCGTTTTCTTCCAGTTTTCACCTGAAGGATTAACTTTCGTAGCCACAGATGCTCACAAATTGGTGAAATATGCGCGTACAGATGTAAAAGCATCTCAGGTCGCGGATTTCATTATGCCGAAGAAACCATTGAATATTTTGAAGAGCATTTTAGGATCTTCGGATGCTGAGATCAAAATCGAATACAATGACTCGAATGCGACTTTCTCTTTTGACAACTACGTGTTGACATGCAGATTGATCGATGGGAAATATCCGAATTACGAAGCGGTAATTCCAAAAGAAAATCCGAATAAACTGATGATCGACCGCACGCAGTTTCTGAACTCTGTTCGTCGTGTTGCGATTTTCTCAAATAAAACTACACATCAGATCAGGCTGAAAATTGCCGGTGCTGAACTTAATATTTCTGCTGAAGATATCGATTATTCTAATAAAGCTGAAGAAAGGTTGACGTGCGACTATCAGGGCGATGACATGCAGATCGGTTTCAACTCACGCTTCTTGACTGAGATGCTGACGAACCTTCAATCAGATATGATCATGCTTGAAATGTCGATGCCAAACCGTGCGGGGATTTTAACTCCAAGCGACGGACTCGAAGAAGGTGAAACGGTCACGATGCTGGTCATGCCGGTAATGCTGAATAATTAGGAGCTGTTTCCTGCTGTCCGCTCTATCTTTTTACCTTCGTATACTCAGGCAAAAAAGGATGCCGCTTCCATCAGGGCTAGAGAATTTCCCTCTAATTTAGTTGCAGAATATAGCCACGAATACACGAATGAGAGCAAAAATGTTTTTCCAATTCGTGCATTCGTGGCTATTTTTAAAATTTTTATTAACCACAGATCACAGATTAAAATCTTTTTAAAATCTGCGACCCGAGCGCAGCGAAACGGCGAAGCAATCTGTGGCTTTTTATATTTTCAATTAGTTCTTCTTGAAATTCGCGCAATGTTCGCCAATTCGATTTCGCTCGAGCCGTGGCGTTTCAATATCCCGTACCTTTGCAAAAAGTTTAAAAGTGATCCCACAAGATTCAATAGTCGCATTAGCAACACCTTCCGGAGCAGGAGCCATTGCGGTCATCAGAATTTCAGGTAATGATGCGATTTCAATCGCTGCTTCTGTATTTCGTCCAATCAGGAAAAAGGATATCACAATCCAAAAATCACACACGCTTCACCTCGGACACATTGTAGATGGCGAAAAAATTCTTGACGAAGTTCTATTGTCGATCTTCATCGCGCCTCACTCCTATTCAGGTGAAAACACAATTGAAATTTCTTGCCACGGATCAACTTATATCCAACAGCAGATCATCCAGTTGCTGCTCCGAAAAGGCTGCCGAATGGCAAATCCGGGCGAGTTTACATTACGCGCTTTCCTAAACGGAAAACTTGATCTGTCGCAGGCAGAAGCTGTTGCAGACCTAATTTCATCTGATAACGAAGCCTCACATCAGATTGCGATGCAGCAAATGCGAGGGGGCTTTTCAAATGAAATTGCAAAACTTCGCGTAGAGCTTCTCAATTTTGCATCGTTAATTGAACTCGAACTTGACTTTGCTGAAGAAGATGTGGAATTTGCCGATCGTTCTCAATTCTTCCAATTACTAGAGCGGATTGAGCTGGTTCTAAAGAGACTTATCGACTCTTTTGCCGTCGGAAACGTCATTAAAAACGGAATTCCCGTCGCCATTGTCGGTGAGCCAAACGTAGGAAAATCAACATTATTAAACGCACTGCTTAATGAAGAACGGGCAATTGTCTCAGAAATAGCGGGAACCACAAGAGATGCGATTGAAGACGAGCTTGTCATTGGCGGCATTGGATTCAGGTTTATCGATACAGCCGGAATCCGCGAAACAGAAGATGTTGTCGAAAGCATCGGAATTCGCAAGACTTTTGAAAAAATCGAACAGGCGCAAGTAGTTCTCTACTTGGTTGACAGTTTTCAGTTGACGGCTGAAAATGAGCTTCAAAAACTTCAAAGGGAGATTGCTGATTTACGAAATCGCTATTCATCAAAACCGCTGATCATCGTCGCGAACAAAGCTGATAAATTGTCCTCCGAAAATCGCCAAATACTGGAAGATACTTTCTCGCAACCCACCAACAATCCATCAACCGACAACCAACAACCGACAACTTCTCTACCTGACAAACGACAACCAACAACTTTCTTACTAATTTCCGCCAAAGAATCAACAGCAGTCGATGCGCTTAAAACTCAACTACTCTCCTACGTCAACACCGGCGCACTCAGGAACAATGAAACGATAGTAACAAACACAAGGCATTACGATTCCCTTATTAAAGCTCTCGAAGAGGTTCAAAAAGTCAACCACGGACTCCAGACAAATCTACCGTCAGATCTGCTTGCAATCGATATTCGCCAGGCGCTTTATCACTTTGGTGAGATCACAGGACAGGTAACAAATGATGAACTGCTAGGTAACATTTTTGAAAATTTCTGTATTGGAAAGTAACGCATATCCTAAGCTTCTACTACACATCCACAACACAATCGAATTCCATATATTAGCAACTCCTACTTTGTAAATTAACCTAAAACTATTTGCACTATCGGATGGCTGAAGATAATGATGAAATAGACAAACTTCGTCGCAGGCTGGAATTGCTGGCGCAGAGACAAGAGAGTTACGTTAAGGAAATTAATGATTTGCGTCAAGAGTTAACGCGACTTAAATTTTCAAAAGAAAATGCTCCTGTTAATGAACCAGTAATACATCAGGAAAAACCGATGGCAGCGGAAACTTTTGAAGACAAAAGAAATGCGGCCTTGCACCGTGCTTCCCTTCAAGATGAGAAAACTGTGCAGGCAGATCCAATAATTCAGCCTGACGCCAATCTTTCTAGTTCGAAAACAAAATTGGATACCGAACGTTTCATTGGCGAAAACATCATCAGTAAAATTGGAATTGCTATTACAGTAATTGGCGTTGGAATTGGTGCAAAATATTCGATCGAACATCAGCTTATAAGTCCGCTTACACGAATCATACTGGGTTATCTTATTGGACTTGGACTACTTGCTATTGGCATAAAACTCAAGCAAAAGTATGAGAATTACAGCGCCGTACTTGTAAGCGGCGCGATCGCTATCTTGTATTTTATCACATACGCAGCGCATAGTTTTTACGATTTGTTACCGCAGGCACCCGCTTTTTTAATGATGACTGCTTTTACAATTTTTGCAGTTATTACAGCTGTTAAGTATAATCAGCAGGTAATCGCACACATCGGACTTGTTGGAGCCTATGCCGTTCCATTTTTACTTAGTGACGGTTCAGGTAAAGTCGGGATCTTGTTCAGTTATATGAGCATTATCAATGTTGGTATTCTTGCCATTGCGTTCAATAAATATTGGAAATCGCTCTATTATTCATCATTCCTGCTGACATGGCTTATATATTTCGCCTGGTTCACAACGGATTATCAAAGTATTGAACATTTTAAGATCTCGATGGTATTCCTGTTGATCTTCTTTCTCACATTTTATGCAATCTTTCTGGCCTACAAAATAATAAAGAAGGAGAAATTCGCCACTTTTGATGTTGTGCTGTTGTTGCTTAATTCATTCATATTTTATGGAATCGGATATGCAATTATTGATGGATATGCAACCGCCGCTCAATACCTTGGTCTGTTCACCTTTTGCAATGCGATACTTCACTTGGTAGTGAGTGCCTTTGTGTACTATCAAAGGCTGGCGGACCGGAACCTCTTTTTCCTCATCTACGGTTTAGTGATTGTATTTGTAACACTTTCAATCCCGGTACAACTTGATGGGAATTGGGTAACGCTGCTATGGGTTTTTGAAGCAGGACTTCTGTTCTGGATCGGAAGAACAAGAAGTGTATCTTTTTATGAAACACTGTCTTATCCCGTGATGGTGTTGGCTTCTTTAAGCATTTTAGGAGACTGGTCTACGGGTTACTATGGCTATGACCCCGAAGAACCACAAACAAAACTTACACCTCTTTTGAACATTCACTTTCTAACTTCTGTGCTGTTTACATTGACGTTTGCATTTATCAACTACATAAACATCCACAAAAGTTATATGGTAACCCCGCCTGCAAAAAGCCGGAATACAATGCGTTATCTCATCCCAACAATATTTCTTGTAGCATTATATATGACATTCAGACTGGAAATATCAAGTTACTGGCACCAGTTGTACATCGACTCTGCGTTATTAGTTGAAGATGAAAATTTGAAGCATAGCCACCAAATCTGGAATACTGACATGAAGCTGTTTGCTACTATTTGGTTGATCAACTACTCACTTCTCTTTTTCGCACTAATGGCGTGGATCAATATCAAAAAGTACCGAAACTTTAATTTTGGCATTACCAATATTATACTGAGTGCGCTTACGATAGTTGCTTTTCTCACGCTAGGTTTGTATGATTTAAGTGAACTCAGAGAAAGCTACTTAAGCCACGCTCTTTCACCCCATTATGAAATCTCTGCAAGCAACATTACAATTCGGTATATCTCATTAATTTTTGTAGCCCTGACTTTCGTTTTGCTTTACATATATCGCAAACAGGAATTTTTGCAGCCATCTACCTTCGATTATAAAGTGGCGTTTGACATCTTCTTCTATACTTCACTTTTATGGATAGCAAGTAGCGAATTGCTAATGTGGATGGATTTTGGTGCTTTATCTCAATCATATAAGCTGGGACTAAGCATACTTTGGGGCAGTTATGCGTTGCTGATGATCGTACTGGGAATATGGAAAAATAAACGACATCTTCGCATGGGAGCGATGGTACTTTTCGCTGGAACGCTTATCAAGCTATTTCTTTATGATATTTCGCATCTTAACACTATAGCAAAGACAATTGTTTTCGTTTCCTTGGGACTTTTGTTGCTGATGATTTCTTTCTTATATAATAAGTATAAAGCAAAGATTTTAGAGGAAACTCAATAGATTAAAACAAAAAAAAGCACCACATGTTGCGGTGCTTTTGTAACTAAAAGAGCAACTTATTTCTTCACCAACTGTTGTGTGTGGTTTAATGAATTACTCGAGATCCTGATGATGTGACTTCCTGTTTGTAGTTGTGAAGTAGGAATTTCGATAGTCTCGTCTGCGCTTTCAAGGGTGATTTTTGAAGAATAAACTACTCTGCCTAACATATCAGTGATTTCAACCGATACTACTTCGTTTTGCTGCATTGCCTCAAAATTGATAGAAATCTTGTCTTTAACGGGATTTGGATACATTACCAAGTGTGCTTCTTCGAATGCATCTCCGGCTAATCTTGATTGCGCGGGGCTGTTGATACATTTAATACCATCCACGTCAAATGCATCTACCACCTGGTTAAACTTAGTTTTATCTGAAACGTCTACAATTTTCACATATAGTATCCAATCTAGCGGTGCAATATCAATTTCTCCATCCTGACATAGCACACCAAGTGGCGTCCAGCTGTTCATATCTTTAGAGACGAAAATTTG
>DASWND010000030.1:0-10706 GCA_036399435.1 Flavobacterium sp. | reverse complement strand
AACTATTCAGTCCCATTTTCGGAAAGATGGTTAATGATGATATTGCTTCGTTCAAAGAATATATGGAGTCGACGACGATGTTGACGAAATAACATATGGTTCACCTTTGTGCTTACAAGACTTCATAAAATGAAGAGAAGCTAATATTACTTGTACATTATTTTATACTTTTGACTCCGCAAATTTCAGGGTTTGCTTTATATTTAAATTATCACTGGTGCAAAAACAAAATAAAAAATCGAATGACAGCCAATTTGTCTTTCCGAAATCGCGGACAGGTGTTGAAGGGCTGGATGAAATAACGGGCGGTGGATTTCCGCAAGGCCGTCCGACTTTAATCTGCGGCGGGCCAGGCTGCGGAAAAACCTTGCTGTCACTACAGTTTATCATAAAGGGGATTGTCGACTACGATGAGCCAGGTGTTTTTATGTCATTTGAAGAACCTTCAGATGATCTGACACTAAATGTTAAGTCGTTAGGTTTTGATCTTGAGAAATTAAAGGCCGAAAAGAAACTTGTCGTAGACCATGTACGCGTGGAAAGGTCAGAAATAGAAGAAGCAGGTGAATACGATCTTGAAGGCTTATTTATCCGTCTTGGCTACGCAATAGATAAGATTAAAGCCAAACGGGTTGTCCTTGACACTCTTGAATCACTCTTTGCCGGGCTTGATAATCAAGGTGTCTTGCGAGCAGAGCTAAGAAGATTGTTCCACTGGCTCAAGGACCGTGGCGTTACAGCCGTAATTACCGGAGAACGCGGCGAGGCAACGTTAACACGCCAGGGGCTTGAAGAATATGTTTCAGACTGCGTTATTTTATTAGATAACCGAATGATTGAGCAAGTTTCAACCAGAAGGCTTCGAATCGTTAAATATCGTGGATCTACTCACGGTACGAATGAATATCCATTCCTCATCGACGGTGATGGTATTTCAGTTTTACCTATTACTTCTTTAAAACTTGACAATTTTGTGTCTTCAGAAGTCGTTTCCACAGGTGTTCCGGGACTAAACGACATGTTTTCTGGAGGAGGAATTTACAGAGGTAGTAACATTTTGGTGTCTGGAACCGCAGGCACTGCCAAAACAACTATAGCTTCATATTTTGCAAATGAACAGTGTTTGAAGGGTGAGCGAACAGTATTCTTTGCTTTCGAAGAGTCGCCCCAGCAGCTGATCCGGAATATGAAGATGATCGGTATCGACCTTCAGAGCCATCTTGATAAAGGAATTCTTCAAATTCAGTCAACACGTCCAAGCCTGAACGGCCTTGAGCTACACTTGTTGAATCTGATGAAGCTCATAAAGGAGTTTAAACCGACAACGATTGTCATAGATCCGATCAGTAACCTTATTACAATCGGTACGATCCATGAGGTTCGCTCGATGCTCGTTCGTTTGATCGATATGCTTAAACTTAATAACATCACGGTTTTGTTCACATCGTTAAGCAGGGCAAACGAAAATTATCCGCCAGACCTTGCAGAAGATTCTGTTTCTTCTTTAGTCGATACCTGGATCACCGTTCGCGACCTTGAGGGAATCGGAGAAAGAAACCGAGGTTTATATATTATTAAATCGCGCGGAATGGGTCATTCAAACCAGGTTCGCGAATTTGTCATCAAACCAACAGGAATTGAACTGCTGGAAGTTGAGTATGGTCCTGAAGGAATTCTGACCGGATTGGCACGAAGATCAAATACACATAACCAAAAAGTTTCTGCACTTAAGCTGCAACATGAACTTGACAGGAAGGATCGGGAAATAGAACGTAAGCGACGTGTTCTCGAGGCTAATATTGAGGCTCTTACAAAAGAATTTGAATCTGTTCAGGAAGAATTAAATTTATTAAAAGCTTCAGAAGAGTTAAAAGCAAAATTTGATTCGGAAAAGACGGATCACAAAAGAACATAATGATGACAAAGCAACCCGCCGAATGGCAATTATGCCTTTACATTGCAGGGCAGACGCCAAAGTCTATCAAAGCACTCAGCAACATTAAAAAGTATGCGGAAGAACATCTGAAAGGTATTTATTCGATAGAGATTATTGATCTGCTTGTGAATCCGCAGCTTGCCGAAGGTGATCAGATTCTGGCCGTACCAACACTAGTGCGCAGGGTTCCTGAACCAATCAGAAAAATTATTGGAGATCTTTCAAATGAAGAGAGAGTACTGGTTGGTTTGAATATTAAACCTGTAAGCGCATAACGTGGAGGACAAAAAGCTGTTGAACACCAAGTATAGTTTTATGCTATTCATTTCAGGTATGTCACCGAAATCGAGCCATGCCGTTGACAACCTGCGCAAAATTTGCGACAAATATCTGCAAGATAATTTTGAGCTTAGAATAATTGATATTTCGATCGAGAAGCAGCTCGCCGTCGATTATCAGATCATTGGTATTCCAACGCTGGTAAAACTGAACCCGGTTCCAACGCGAATAATATTAGGAGATCTTTCAAACACCGAGAAAGTTCTAAAAATTTTAGAAATTGATGAAAGTGGAAGGCATTGAAAACAGCGAATTTCTTTGGGAGTTAGTTGCCAACCTCCAGAATGAACTCTTTGAAGCAAACAGCATCATTGAAGCCATCCGGGAAGGTGCCGTGGATGCGCTTGTCCTCAACAAAGACGGACAACCTCAGGTATATTCCATGGAAAGCGCGGATTATACATATCGCGTACTGATTGAAAAATTTGGTGAAGGCGCGCTAAGCATTACACATGACGGGTTGATTTTATATTGTAATGCATACTTTTCGAAGTTGATTGGCATCTCTGCCGACAAAATTACAGGCACATATTTTAATACATACGTCGAAGATCCAGTAGCCTTTAATAATCTTAAAGCCGGTGTCGAGTCGGGACCTCGAAAAGGTGAAATCGTCCTCAACGCTGACGGTAAAAAACTGCATGTTTACATGTCATTAAGCGACCTTTCGCCGACTGTTGAAGCTATTGGTGTTGTGGTCACTGATCTGACAGAAAAACGTACCCACGAAGAAGCACTGGTGCAATACCAGCAGAAACTTGAGATGAAAGTACATGAGCTTCACCTTCTTAATACTAATCTTGAGCAATTTATTCATGTCATCTCGCACGATATAAAGGAGCCTCTCCGGAAAATGCTCACCTATACATCACACTTAAGCGAAACAAAATCGAACCTGCTCGCGCCCAAAGAACTAAAAAGCGTAAATGTTATAAATGCATCAGCAACAAGACTAAATTCACTTGTTGATGACCTGGTGAAATATGCATTCAGCGCAAATAAAGCAGACTCCAACCTGGTTAACCTCAACAAAATTTTTGAAGAGGTTACCGATGATCTTGAGTTAATAATCAAAGAAAGAAATGCAGAGATCATTTATAACCATCTTCCGACTGTAAGCGCCACCAAAGTACAGATGCGGCAACTCTTCTCTAATTTATTATCCAATGCATTAAAATATGCAAGAAAAGATTGCTGCCCAAGAATTGAGATTACTTCATCTATTGTTATCAATGCAGAGTCGCAACACGAAGTTCGTCAAATGCACCGAATAGATATTTCCGATAATGGAATCGGAATGGAAAAGTCGCAACTAAATAAGATTTTCACTATCTTTCAACGACTGCATATGAGAGATGAATACTCCGGGAACGGAATTGGCCTTGCAATATGCAAAAAGATCATGGAAAACCACGGTGGCAGGATTGAGGTTGAAAGTACGCCAGGAGTTGGTAGCGTATTTAGCCTATACTTCCCGATTTTATAACAGTTGATGACGAACTTGCATATACTTATTGCTGAAGACGATCCGGATGATGGTGAGATTATGCTTGAAACATTTTCTAAGCATGATGCCTTTAGCCGTATAGACCTGGTTAAAAATGGCTTTGAACTGTTGGAATATCTTCGAGACGAGAATGTTAATACGCCGGATGTGATTTTAACCGACATTAATATGCCTATTTTGAGCGGAATTGAAGCTTTAGAAAAAATCAACGCCGATACGGCACTCAAGGCTATTCCAGCTTTTGTATACTCTTCTACATTAAATCCTGCATATCAGGTAAAATGCATGAGCCTCGGCACAAAAGCATTTCTTGTCAAACCTTTAAATATGAGAGAATTTGACGCAATCCCAAAAACGATTCTACAAATTCTTGAAGGCGAGACATTGTAAATCCTTACCTTTCCCCGCTTTTCAAAAATAAAAATGATAAAATCCTCACTATTAAAGGGCGTAGTCCTAGTTGCTACAGGCGCGGCTAGCTATGGCATGCTTGCCACATTTGTAAAATTGGCTTATTCTGATAAAGGAGTCACAGGAAATGTTTACACTCCTGCCGAAGTCATCTCATCACAATTCGCAATAGGCATAACATTAATGCTGATCATTAACGCCTTTACTCGTTTTCGGGCAAACAATAATGTATCAAAAGCTTCGAAAAAACAAGTACTTCAACTGATGACTGCAGGAACTTCAATGGGAATGACCAGTATCTTCTACTATCTATCCGTAAAGTTTATTCCTGTGTCGATCGGGATTGTATTGTTGATGCAAACAGTATGGATGGCGGTGATCTTGGAGATGTTTCTTGAAAAACGGAGTCCTTCTAAAATGAAAATTTTAGCTGTTATGATCGTACTAGCAGGAACTGTTTTGGCAGCGAATGTATTAAACGAGAACAGCGAACTTGACTGGCGTGGAATCGTTTTCGGAATTTTGGCAGCAGCATCATTTACTGCTACAATGTTTACGGCAAATAGGGTTGCACTCGGAATTTCATCTGCACAGCGCAGCCTTTTCATGCTTTGCGGCGGTGGAATATTAGTTTTAATTTTCGCGCTTGCAACTCAGGAAACGCCATACAATTATGACATTCTATATAAATGGGGAATTTTGCTGGCACTATTCGGAACTGTAATTCCGCCAATACTACTTAATGCAGGGTTTCCATTGACCGGAATCGGATTAGGAAGCATTGTTTCATCTCTTGAACTTCCTGTATCGGTCTTAATGGCAGCGTTTTTTTTGCGTGAACAGGTATTGCTCCTTCAATGGCTTGGTATAATTCTAATAATATTAGCTGTAGTACTAATGAACCTGCCTTCGCGTTCTAAGGTAGAGGCATAACAAAGATTGTATTTCTAAAAGTGCATTTTCATGCAAGTCATAATTGATTATTTTTCGACGATATCTCCTTTGCACCGAGGGCTGATCCTTGCCGGTGGAATAGCTATCTTTTGGCTTCTAGAGGGCATTCGGCCGCTTGCAGCTCTTGAATATCAAAAATGGAATCATGCCTGGCTGAATATTTTCTTCACGGTCACCACGATTATTGTAAACTTTTTACTTGCATTTGCATTGCTGATGTCGGCTAAATGGGCAAATGACAATGATTTCGGCTTGCTGCAATGGCTTCCGCCGATGCCGCTATGGCTATATGGTTTAATTGGTTTACTGCTGCTGGATTTCGTTGGAGCTTATCTTATTCACCTTATTCAGCATAAAACAAAGTGGATGTGGCGCTTTCACCTAATCCATCATACAGATACATGGGTCGATACAACTTCTGCAAACAGGCATCATCCCGGAGAGAGCGTTATCAGATTTGTATTTACAGTTGCAGGAGTTGTTTTAACAGGTTCTCCTATGTGGCTGGTGTTCCTATACCAATCTGCATCTGTTGTATTCTCGCAGTTTTCGCACGCGAACATTTCTCTCAAACCGAAAGTAGACAAGTTCATTAGCTACGTTTTTGTATCTCCAAACATGCACAAAGTCCACCATCACTACATGTTGCCATACACTGACAGCAATTACGGCAATATTTTCTCGATCTGGGACAGGATCTTTGGCACTTTCATGATTCTTGATCCTGGTGAAATCAAGTATGGCGTCGACACCCATATGCTGCCGGAAGAGCACAATAATTTAGCGAATCTGCTGGCAATTCCCTTTAAAAAACATCGCTCTCCGCAGCCGATTGAACCTCCAAAAAAAATTTCTGAACAACTTTAAAAGTAATTGTTATTTTTCTTAATATTGATTAGGGAACCAGCATTTAGTGAGAATCAATTTTTTTGGGAATGAGAAAGAATATTAATGTAGCGCTTGACTATGAACAAGTTGAGCGACTTGTGAGCATGGCCTTGGAAGAGCGAAAGCCTTTTGAGGTAATTAAAGAAGAATTCGGAGTGCCCGAAAAAGATGTGATCGAAATCATGAGAAAAAAGCTCACAAAACCAAAATTTGAGCTTTGGCGCCAAAAAGCAAGTGCCAGTAAACCTAAACCTAAACCAATGGTTACTGATGATTTTGATGAGCTTGATGGAAAATATTACATCAAAAATAAACTTATATAGTTAAGGCTGTAAATCAGATATCTTTTAGCGCTAGTTGGGGAGATCAATGTTTTGTTGCTGCTAAATCAAGTGGCGCTGTTAATCAATTCATAAAACCCCTTTAAGGTGTAACAATTTCTTATTTTCGCTATCTCATTCGAAAATAAAAATATGAAGAAGATTCTTCTTACCCTACTTCTCCTTTCATTCGCTGCCACACATGTTAAAGCACAAAACAAAAACTCTGGTGCGCGCGAAATTGATGTTACTATCGATCTTAGTGTTGTTAAAGACGACAAGGTGAAAGTTAGTGTCTCAACACCACAAACAGCGTCTGAGACGATTACCTATCATATTCCGAAGATTATTCCGGGGACATACTCTGCCGATGATTATGGAAAATTCATCACCGACTTCACCGCAACCGATAAAAATGGAAAATCTTTGCAGGTTGCTAAAGCAGATGAAAATTCATGGACCATCAGCAACGCGAAAAATCTTGATAAGATCACGTATTGGGTCAATGACACTTATGACATTGAAGATGAGCATGATATATTCTCGCCTGCCGGAACAAACATTTTAGCAAATACGAACTTTATGCTTAACATGCATGGATTTGTTGGTTATTATAAAGATCAGGTTTCAAATCCGTATCGAGTTACAGTAAATCATCCTGCCGCATTGTTTGGTGCCACTTCGTTAGTAGATAACAACGCATCGGCTACTGCTGACGTTTTTACTGTTGCGAGATATGCAGATTTAGTTGATAATCCGATAATGTATTCGAAAGCGGATTATACCACGTTTAAGGTTGGTGACATGGAAATTCTATTGAGTGTATATTCACCCACCGGAGCATTCGATGCAAAAAGCATTTCTCCGGAAATTGAGAGGATGATGCAGGCACAAAAGAAATTCCTAGGTCCGGCAAACAACAATAAAAAATATACGATACTGCTCTATTTGAGTAATATGCAGGAAGCCGACGCGCAAGGCTTTGGTGCGCTTGAGCATAATACTTCAACAACAGTTTTATTTCCTGAATTGATGCCGCGAGAGCAGTTGATTCAAGGTCTTATCGATGTGGTTTCGCACGAGTTTTTTCATATCGTAACTCCGCTTGGTGTCCATTCGGAAGAAATCCACAACTTTGACTTTAACAACCCTAAGATGTCGCAGCACCTCTGGATGTATGAAGGAATTACGGAATACTTCGCGAACTTGTTTCAGGTAAATCAAGGCTTGATCACCGAAGATGAGTTCTATACAAGAATGGCAGACAAGATGGCAAACGCATCGCGAATGAACGACAAGATGTCGTTTACGGAAATGAGCGCAAACGTCCTGAAGGAACCATACAAATCGCAATATCTTAATGTGTATGAGAAAGGCGCATTAATAGGAATGTGTCTGGATATTATCATCCGCGAAAAAAGCAACGGACAGCGCGGCGTTCTTGACCTGATGCAGAAACTGTCGAATGAATATGGACCAACAAGGCCTTTTAAAGACAAGGAACTTTTTTCAAAGATCGTTGCACTTACTTATCCTGAAGTTGGAACTTTTCTTAATACATATGTATCAGGAACGACACCGATTGCTTACGAGCAATTCCTCGCACGTGTGGGCGTCACAAAAACTAAAAGGCAAGTTCCTGAAAACGTGTTTTTGAAGGATGAAAAACCGTATGTTACCATAAAACCGGGTACAAAAGACATTGTAGTTTTGAACGGCATTCCCTTAAACATCTTCTTTACTACGCTTGGCATTAAAGGTGGCGACGTTATCAAGACTATAAACGGCACCAGCTACAACCTCGATAATATTTATGATATGGTTATGGCAAGTTCTGAGTGGAATCAAGGTGACGCTATTACGATGACCGTTATTCGTGACGGATCAGAGATGACAATTAAAGGAAAAGTTCAACCCGAATTTACAGAAACAGAAGGCTATATTGCAACAGATGCTTCTAAAGCTGCGCTGCGTGAAAAATGGCTTCGCGGATAACAAGCTATTACGCATAAGTAAATCCCCGTTGCTTACCGCGTCGGGGATTTTTTTTGTTATTTTGCCGAAAATAAATTTAATGAAGTATTTCGTTCAGGCCATGCTTGTGGCTATTCTATTATCTTCATGCGCTGAAGAGAAATCAACAAAAAATCTTGTTATAACCGGTAACGTGGCCGGACTTAAAAAAGGAACCCTTTACATTAAAAAACTTCAAGACAGCGCACTTGTGGTTGTTGACAGTATCGTACTAAATGGAACTTCACAATTTAAGAGTGAAGTCGACATAGATTCACCTGAGATGTACTACATGTTCCTGGATCGTGGGGCTACAAACAATTTGGACAATAGCCTGATGTTTTTTGTTGAGCCGGGAAATATCAATATTGACACGAGCCTTGATAAATTTTATGCAAAAGCAAAAGTTACCGGATCAAAAAATCATGAATTGTATGAACAGTTTAGGAAAGTGAATAGTAGGTTCAACAATCAACAACTTGATCTTACTGAAGGAAGGCTTAACGCTTTGAAAGCAGGAACAGCTTTTTCGGAGGAAGAATTTGAAAACAAATCAAAAAACATTTTGAAACGCAGATATCTTTACGCTATTAATTTTGCGGTGACCAACAAAGATTCTGAGGTCGCACCATACATCGCTTTATCTGAGATCAGTGATGCACAGTTTAAGTATCTTGATACCATAAACAAGGTCCTTACTCCTAAAGTAGCAAAATCGAAATATGGTAAAATTTTAAATGAATTTGTCGCAGAACGCAAACAACTAGGTCAGTAAATAAAAAAAACCAACACAAAGTGTTGGTTTTTTTTTTGAGCCGATAGAGGGACTCGAACCCACGACCTGCTGATTACAAATCAGCTGCTCTAGCCAACTGAGCTACATCGGCAATACTGGTGCAAATATAAAAGTGAAATTTGATTCTACAAACTTAATTTCACCTTTTATAAAGGTTTTTAGCTTAATTTATTGATCTTATCAACAAGCTTCGTCGCAACTTCTTCTAACTCGTTGTGTATCTGCTTGAAGTGCGTTTTCTTGTTTTCAACATCTTTAGCGTTAACTTTATTGATCAGGCTGTCAAATGCTGCAATTGCCTCGTCGATAAGTGCGTTTGAAGTATCTGTCGGCTTTCCTGTAGTCGACATTTCCCATAAATAAACTGCTTCTATAATATCTCCAAGAACGTAATTGATATCTTTCTTTAGTGTACGAACATTTGCCATTTTTCTATTTTTTTAATTGCAAGGGCAAAAATACGCAGAATATCTCACTTATGAAATATATATTTCAAGGATTGAAGCTTTACCTGAAATGCTATAGCTGCTCAACGCCGCCGGAAGTAAGACAGTTTGTCCCTTAACAAGATGTATTTTTGAAGTACTGGTTTCAATTGTGAAAACCCCGGAAACGCACATCAAAACAACAAAGGAACTTCCATTTTTTATGAAATCCATTGTTCCGTGCAATGGAAGAAAACAAGTAGTGAAATACGGGCAATCTACAACTACGTTAACTGTATTTTCATCCTTCTTATAATCCTGTTGTGTATTGACAAAGTCATAGTTCATGGCTTCAAGCGCAAGATCAGTATGGAGATCACGCGAGTTGCCTTCACTGTCTTTGCGATCCCAATCGTACACACGATATGTAATATCGGAGGTTTGCTGTATTTCGGCAAGCAAAACACCTGCGCCAATTGCATGAATTGTTCCCGTTTCAAGGAAGAAAACATCGCCTTGATGTACTTTTTGCTGATGAAGAATATCAACTAGCTTATTATTTTCAAGATGTTCAACATATTCAGAAGCATTTGACTGCTTCTTAAACCCAACGATTATTCTGGCATCGTCATCGGCTTGCATGATGTACCACATCTCGGTTTTGCCGAAGGAATTGTGTCGTGATCGTGCCAGATCATCATTTGGATGCACCTGAATTGAAAGATCGTCGGCAGCATCAATAAATTTGAATAAGAGCGGAAATTCCTTTCCGAACTTTTTGTAAACCTCATGACCGAGAATTTCGTTTGGATAGTTCTGAATTAGCTCGTTCAGGTCTTTGCCTTTATATATTCCTTCTGCGACGATGCTGATATCACCTTCGACAGTAGAAATTTCCCAACTTTCACCTGTGGTTGCGGAAGATGAAGGTTTGTTTAACAGCGACTTCAGTTTGTTGCCGCCCCAGATCTTGTCTTTCAGGATTGGATGAAACTGTAAAGGGTAAGTAGTGAATTCCATGTGAAAGTGAATTGTATTAGCCCTGATTGCAGCGATATCCTTTTACTGCGACGCAGGAAGCAGGAAAAGATAAAGCGAAAAGCAGGAAATAGCTCCT
>DASWND010000029.1:0-13196 GCA_036399435.1 Flavobacterium sp. | reverse complement strand
CCGCAAGAACGTGATCGAGACAAGGACTACAGGAGCAAACGGACAGGTATCATACGATGTTGACTGTAATAAGGCCTACAGCATCCAGGCTACCAAGGAAGGCTATGAGAGCGCGACATTTGCTGCGGCAGCCTCTAAAGGCGGACAGACAAACATATCGGCTCCATTGCAGCCGATCGAGAGCATCATTACTGAGCAGGAAGTCACTTTGAGCTCGATCTTCTTTGAGTTTAACAAGAGCAACATCACAAGAGAAGGCGCTTTTGAGCTTGACAAACTGGTTCAGGCGCTGACAAAATATCCGGCAATGGTTGTGATGGTAAAGGCCCACACCGACAGCCGTGGTAGCGATTCATACAACTTAAGCCTGTCTGACAGAAGGGCACGGGCTACGGTTCAGTACATCTTGTCTAAAGGCATCGGTAAGGACCGCATCTCAGCAAAAGGATATGGCGAGACCGAACCTAAAGTATCTTGCGGCGACAACTGCACCGAGGAGCAGCATGCCGCAAACAGAAGATCAGAGTTTTTGATCGTCAAGAAATAGATAGAAAGTTTAAGTTTAGTTCAAGGTTATTTGAGATTTTAGCAAATCCGACTGGAGTTTCCGGTCGGATTTTTTTTTTTAATAATAACCTTACCCAAAATCTAAAAAAAGCACTGCAATTTCTTTGTACAAATTACCGGGCGCTTAAGAACCAGAGTCTTGATTAAATTTTCCGCACGACCCGAGTGGTATGTGCCAGCACAGGTAATCATGTTTAGAGGTGCTGCTACCATAAACTCAGATCCACAACACGTAACTTGCAATTGCGCCTCCAATCGTAACGAATTGTCGAACCTCAAAATAAAATATGAAGACCAATGCTTTACATAAAAGCTTGTTTTAAGGTTTTTAAATTCAGGTTGTGCCATTAAGTAAGTTTTAATTTTATTTGCCTAATTTCGCATAAGCATGCGTCAGAACACTTTGGCATTTTGAAAAAAGCATCTGACGTAGAATGTTAGAGCGAAAACAATGAATTAAATCTAAAATATTATTAATGAAAAAATTTCTACTCTTTTTACTTCTTAGTTTACCAATGATCGCACAATCGCAGGTTGTATTAGGCCAGGTTGACAATTTTGAAGATTTTACAATGAGAAACTGGACGAAGAATAATTCGATACCAAATGCCAACATATACGATGGCGGCCCTACAGGTGCAGGAGACAATTTTTTAAGGGTTACTTCAAGTGGTTCAGGTTCAAATCTAAATTTGATGACTAAAAACAATGCTCAATGGAGAGGCAATTACTACCAGGGGAATCTTGCATCCAGAATAAAATATATTTCTATGGATGTTAGAAATTCAGGAACAGAAGTTATTTTTTTAAGATTGTCATTTCAGACAGATTATGGAATAATTTATCGCGGCAGCACGACAAATGCTATAGCAGTTCTGCCAAATGAAGGATGGAAAAAAATTTCGTTTTCAATCCTTGAATCTAATATAACAGCAATTACGAGTACTTTTGACTATGCTGTTTTATTTGGGAGTGGTAGTGAAGGTGTTGAAGAAATGCGAATTTTACATAGCTCCGTACCATCATGGGAAGCAGAGCCCATAGTTGCAACTTTGGATATTGATAATATCATGGCTGAAAGCCAGGCTTTAGGCACGAACGAGTTTAGAACAGGTACGTCAGTGAAATTATATCCTAATCCTGCGTCTGATATTATTACAATTTATAGTGATACTAATACGGTTGAAAGTTTCACATACAGCATAATCGACTTAGCTGGACGTGTCGTAAAAAGTGGCAACGCAGAACTAAATCATGAAATTAATATACAAGATCTAAATCCTGGCAATTATATACTTCAGCTTAAAACTGAAAATGGTATTACTATTAATGAAAAACTTCTCAAAAAATAAGCTGCCAGAGAGGTAAGACTAAATGATTTGATTCCATAAAGAGATAGAGTAGACGCAGTCTATTGTTTGTATAAGGTATTTAGTTGTCGCTGCTCAAAAAAAAGTTCCCGAAATGAACCTGGCGACAAATAATCAACGAACTTTTCAAACAGGCGATTTCTGGGAAATGGTTAGATATGAGGCGTATTTTTCAGAACATTTGAGATTAATGTAAGACTTGTTCAATGCATTTCGAAATTCCTAAAGAACTTCGTGACTGACTATTGAATACTGCAACCTGTACTTCAAATTATATTTAGGTTTCAGACGGAGCAAGATTAAATCCTACAGTGTACTATGAAGAAAACAACTTCTGATTTTCTTAAAATTGTCATCGCAGGAACAATACTATCGATATTTCTCCTGCTTATAGTCAGCATGTTTTCAACTATGTTACAAAGCGATTGTGAGAAAATTGACGGCATTGTCTACAAAATTGGCGAAGGTGGAGTACAAGATCTGACATTACAGCTTGAAGGAAAAAGTACAAAACTTTACATTAATAGGGGCTTGGAGAAATATAGCTTAGAACAATTACAATCAAAATTGCTAAGGAAAAATGTAACTATATATTTTGTTGAGCACTCCGTTATTACCTCACTTCTGAGTTCTGGGAGGTCAAGTGAACAAATTAGAAAATTAAACATTGGTGCGGAAACTTTTTATAGTGAATTATAAACCTGGGTCATTACGCTGACTATTTGAACAGGATTCCTACTTTGGCGTAGGCTTACTCTAATAAATACAAATATCAGTTAGTATCTGAAAATCAATAACTCATATGAAAAGATTTGCACTACGTTTTACCATATTGTTCTTTGTTAGTTTTTCGGCTGTTTCGCAACAAGTCGAAAGTCTAAAAAATTGAATGGCCTGAAGAATATAAACTTAAAGTCGGAAGTGACCAACAAGTGGATAAGGTGCATATGGTTGAGTTAATTCCTGCCAACGAAACTTTACAGAACTGGACTCTGATGGGGAACACGATGTCTTTACAAGGCGCCCAAAGTGCTCCAATGGAGGTAGTGATGAATCTGATGATTGAGCAGGCAAAAGTAAATTCGGATAATGTAAAGCTAACCTTAGTTGAGAAGGGTGAAAGCATTGACCGACCGTGGATTCTATTTAAAATTGAAGCATCTTCTTTTAAAAACGACAAAAAGCCTGAGTCACAGCTATATTATATTACAGCAGGAAAAACGGCTTTGTTTACCAATTTCATTGCTGTTAGAGAAGCAAAGCTAAAACAAAAGTTTGTAGAAAAATGGTCAAAAGTTTTTAAGGAAAGTGAGTTAGTAATGGAGTAAGTCGCAGGTTTCAATACTGGTTACTTAGAAGTACTGCTTCTGCTCGAATACTTGTGTACTAAAGGAAGTTGTAGAATTTGCATCCAATCTTCGTTGATTAATTTGCTATCTAAGGCTTTTTAATATCGAGATCGAATAGCACATCTACAAACGGCTTCTTGCAATTGGTGACATATTCTGAAAGTTTACGTTGAAGTATTTCACGAAGACGTCGAACCGGCACTCTTTACTTAATTAAGAAACCACGCTCAATCCTTTCCAACAATATTTTACTTTGCATAAATATCTGCATCATGTGTAATAGTATGCAGTTCGTTGCGTTTGTTTATTCACATTTTTTGAAGATTAAGAATAAAGATTCCCGCGCCACGATTAATGAAGCTCTCCATAAAACCTGAAAAACGATCCAAAGAGTTTAAAAAGCACCATGTTCATGGTTTGCCTTTCGAAGCATCTTTTAATGAATTTACAGCTCCCGATACCGGGGATCCGCATGACCATCCGTTTGATTTCATTACGCACATTTTAAGTGGTGGCTACAGGGAGCGTATCTATCATATTAACGAGTTTGGTGAAGTGACCTTTACTGAGGTTGACCGAATGCCGGGTACATCGCATTATGTCAAAGCGACCGACATTCACCAGATCGTACACCTGCACACTGGCCATTGCGTAACACTGATGCTGCCGCGGTCTGCTCATATCAGGACGATATGTTTTTACCGTTTTATTGACGGAAAAGCCTATCGAAGATTGTGGAAGAAAAGAAAATTTTTACCTATTCACTGAATATAGTTAGTTGAAGCTTTTTATGATCCGGATAGTTTTAAAACCTTGGAATGGTGAAGTCTGAGTTGCGTCTTTTCAATGTCGAATTATAGGGAGTTAAAAAACGTTTTATCAGTTATTTGGCTAGATTTGTTCTCAACCTTAAATAAGGCTGATATTTACAACGCCTATTTGCGGTGGCTGCATGGCCAGTTGCACGTCGACCCGCGTCACAACAATTAATACTAAAAAAAACTCTATATGAAAAAAACAATACTTGATTTAGTAGCGTTCCCTACATTGATGTCGGCCCAATTTATTGCAAAAAAAGGTTTTGATTACGACACAAGGTCGCCGTATGTCACGGTTAATGTCGCACCGGCAGCAAAGTTTTCCCCCGCTGATGCCATTGTAGCCGATAAGCCTGTTTTCATGTCAATTACTTCGAACCGCTATAAGCAGATGGTGCAGATTATAATAGCTATACCCTTAATTTCCGTTTTGACAAATTGCCTGACGGCACTTGCCTGAAAACTCTGGATGGCAAGATCAACCTGGTTTTTGACGACGGAATGGAAGCGCAACTCAGTCAATATTCTGCTACTGATTGTGGTGAGCACGCCGATATTTATTATGGCAGTTATGGGATCTACCAAATGGATGTTGATCAAATGAAACAAGTGAACCTCAAGAAGATTACGTTGTCGACAGAAAAGGGACCGATCGACTTTTTTATTATACCCGAAAAAGCAAGTAGCATTAAAGCAAGCCTTGCATTGTTGGATGGTACAAAGTAGCACCGATCAGTTAATTCAGTGAAGAACAACTAGAAACTTGAAGAACGGTAATTCATAAGGATAATCTATTTAAAAAATTCATATTTTCTATCTGATGAATTTTCATTAAATGATCTGTTCGTCAAAAAAGCAAAAAGCCAAAACTCTACTCCCGCAGAAAAATCTATACAACATGAAAATTTACATCAAAAACATGGTGTGCAGCCGCTGCAAAATGGTGGTGAAATCGAAATTGGAAAAACTTGGATTCCATCCTGTATCTGTTGAATTAGGTGAAGTTGAAATAGCAGAAGATAGTCTGGCAGATAAAAAGGCAGAGGTTCTAAAAAGCCTGCAATCAGTCGGTTTTGACCTGATCGACGATAAAAAAAGCAAGACAATAGAAAAAATTAAAACTTTGATTGTAGACTTGGTTCAAGCTAAGAAAAACAACATAAATGTGAACCTTTCAGATTATCTGGTGCAAAATCTGTCACAGGATTACAGCACATTGAGCAACCTGTTTTCAGAAGTTGAGAATACGACGATTGAAAAATACTTCATCAGTCAGAAAGTTGAAAAGGTAAAGGAACTGCTGATCTACGACGAACTGACGTTAAACGAAATAGCTTTCGAACTTAATTACAGCAGTGCTGCTCATTTAAGTAACCAATTCAAAAAAGTTACCGGATTTTCGCCAAGATATTTTAAGCAATTGAAGGATCGAAAGCGGAAGCAAATAGAAGACCTATAATCTCGCATATAGTTCCCAAAATAGTGTAAGTAGCGTCGCGGGCTTTATTCGCAACTTTGTATTACAAAAAAATATAAAGATGATACATACATATAAAGTAACAGGAATGACCTGTTCAGGTTGCGAGGCGAAAGTAAAGTCGGCTTTGCTTTCAGTAAATAATGTTACGGCGGCGGAGGTTTCAAAAGCTGAGAATTCTGCAACCATAACGATGGACAAACATATTGGGTTTGCCGATCTGCAGAAAGCAATTGGCGAAAAGTACCAGATCTCAGCAGTTGATCACAATGAAGCAATCGAACATACCCGCTCGTGGTTTACCACTTATAAACCAATATTGCTGATCTTTTCATATATCCTGATCGTTACCATGCTTGTTCAACAGACAAACGATCAGTTTGATTTTATGGAGTGGATGCGGCATTTTATGGCCGGATTCTTCTTAGTGTTCTCGTTCTTTAAAATGCTGAACCTAAAAGGTTTTACGGAAAGTTATGTCATGTATGACGTTGTTGCTAGACGAATCCCTTCGTGGGCTTATGCATATGCTTTTATCGAATTGATGCTCGGCGTCGCCTATCTTATTAATTTTAATCCTCTGGTAACCAATATTGCAACCGCAATTGTTATGACGGTGAGCATAATCGGGGTTCTTCAAACTGTTTTAAACAAACGGAAAATCCAATGTGCATGTCTTGGAGCGGTTTTTAATCTACCGATGAGCACCGTCACAATTATAGAAGACGGTTTGATGATTGCGATGAGCATCGGAATGTTGATGATGCTTTAATAACAGACTATACAAGGAGTCGAAATAAAAATCATCCACAACTAAAATAAATACCAATGTTAAATATCAAAACAAAGATTATAGTAATGGCAGCAGGCTTGTTGTTTGGAGCCTGCAATAACTCAAAAACTGCAGACATGAATACACATGAAAATCATCAAAGTCCGGCAACGTACGCGTGTCCAATGCATCCTGAAGTTACAGGTAATCAGGGCGACAAATGCCCTCAATGCGGCATGGCACTGGTTTCGACAGCAAATCAATCTGATCACAGCACAGTTCAACTCACAACAATACCAAAAGTAATCGAAGCCGGAAGTCGCGCTGAACTAACACTTGTATTTAAAGAAAGCGGACGTCCTATAGACCTGCAAGTCGCGCATGAAAAGAAGATCCACCTGATGGTGATCAGCGAGGACCTGTCGTGGTTTAGGCACATACATCCGGAGGAGCAAAAAGATGGATCATATAAAGTTTCTGAAACGTTTCCAGACGGAGGAAGATATCTTTTGTTTGCAGACTACACGCCGGCCGGCGGATCACAGACAATAAGCAAACAGGGGATCGATGTTAAGGGCGCCTCAAATGCAAAAGATGTATTCTCATCGCTAAAGACCGTATCCGAAGTAGACGGCTATAAGGTCACACTCGAAAATGGCAGCGATCTCAGGACAGACAGAACTCAAGAATTAAAAGTATTGGTTGAGAAGGATGGCAAAAAATTGTCGGAGAATGACATTGAACAATATCTGGGAGCGACCGCACATATTGTAATGGTCGGTCAGGCGGATAAGGAGTATCTTCATATACATCCGGTTACAAATGCGCGCTACCCAATTTATGCTGAAACTATTATCAAAAAACCAGGCGCATATCGAATATGGGTCGAGTTCAAAGCAGCCGGAAAAGTTCATACCGCTGACTTTACTGTAAATGTAGCCACCGGTGCTGAAGAAGTTGAAAAGCAGCCACACGAACACAGCGGGCATAATCACTAAGCTCATTTGCACCTATATGAAAAAAGCTGATGCACTTTAAAAGTAGCATCAGCTTTTTTGTTGAACAACAATTACAAGACCATGTTATCAGAGAGTTCTTTGATTGTTATTTGTTACATGCGCGAGGGATGGAAGCGGCAGCCCGCAGCAGGGCCGAGCGTAAAAAAACAGTCCAGTGGACTGTTTTAGTGAGGAGCCAGGTGGTGCGTGGGCCGAAATGCGAGGACTACAGCGGACAGCCCGGCCGAAGGCGCGCCATATTATTCTTTAACTACTTTCACTGTCTGCTCCAGATCATTTGATTTTATTTTTGCAAGGTAGAGTCCGCGTGCCAGATCGGTCAGATTAACTACCGCTTCATTTGCAGACGTTGCTGTCGCTAAAACCAGCTTTCCGGTAACATCGTAAAGTTTTACATCATCAATGATGAGTCCGTCTTTGCCAATGATATTTATTACATTTTGTGTTGGATTTGGATACAAAACGAAGTTCGTAGATGTTGAATTGGCTATATCAAGTGCATTAACAAACTCGGATGTCCACGTGTTGGTGACAATAGCTGGATTGGTATCGAAGTATATTTGAGCAACATTTGGAATAATATCGCCGACGGCGAATCCCGAGTTGACTTTAACTTCATAAACGATAAATCCTTTTCCAATATTTGAATCAGGAACAGAAGGGGGCAATTGAATATTATTGAACTTAAAGTTGAGGTCGTTTCCGATTTTTTCTAAAATATAAGGATGGCTTGCCGCGACCATTCTTAACGACGAGCCGTTAAGCTGTGGGTCAAGTGTATTATCAATAGAAATGTTGATCGCATTGGCAGTTCCGATATTTTCAAACCTGATGATATACTGCAGGTACTCATTGGTGTCAAAAGCGGAATGAACAATCTGGGGTCCGTGGCTTTCGGAGATATCGTTCGGGTCATATGAATTTGCGACATTTTGGGTAAAGGTGTCTGCGTCATTTGCAGCGTTGGCATCGCCAGTAGCACCGCTTACTGATACGGAATTAATGATCAGATCGCCAAGCTGAACGATTGGTAACGCCGGAACCTGCATTGTAATATCTAAATAGCGGGTTTCGTGTGGCTGAAGATTAGTAAAGTTGTATGTAAAGCCAGTTGGCGTAGCTACAGATCCACTTGGTGCAACAGATGTAAGCGCAACGGTTGAATCATGAATAAAAGCGACGGTTCCATTCGAAATAACCTGATTTCCTAGATTGGAATATGCAACTTGTTGCTGAAAAGGCAATCCAGGTCTCGCTTGCTCTAGTGGATAAAGTTGTACTCCCAGATCAGTACAAGCAACAGAAGTACCGATGAAGTTATATGTCGTTATTCCGGAACCGTTTGCCACCGTAATATTGTCAAAGGATTGTGGAGCAACGGTATATGAAAGTCCACAGTAGTCAGTTGGTATAAATGTGATATCATAGCTATTCGCCGGATTGCTTTCATAGATAAGCGCGCTGTAATAGTGTGAATAAATGTCATGTAACTGCCCGTCATTGTTAATTTCATACTGGATAAATCCCAGAATTGATGGTTCACCGGGATTCTGTACACCATTGTTATTGGTGTCCGCAAAAGCATTTATCATGATACCGTCAGGCAGGTTTAAATCAACTGCTGCAAATGTTTTGTCGTATACTTGTCCCGCATTTGAGTTTCCTCCAACAAAGGCATAAATCCCAACGATTCCATTGTTGATGTCATTTTGGGTAATAACATAATCATACGTTACTGAAGTTGTCCCTAAAGCGGTCAAATTGGTCGGAAGCGAAGGTAGTGGCAGGGAAGACTCTAATATATTAAGATTATTGATATCGCAGTTTAAAAGGTTTTCAACCGATATAGTAAACGTGACAACATCTCCAATGGATGTAATTCCATCATTGTTTGTGTCAGCGTAAACTCCTGTCGTAGAAGCATCGATACCCACCACATAATTTATAGTTGCATTGACGTTGGAAGAAGTACATCCTGCGCTGTCTGTGACACGAAAAGTATAAGAACCTGAGGGAAGACTCGAAATTGTGGTGGTATTGCCGGTTCCAGTAATTGTAATTGGACTATCCATAAACTCTGTAAGAGTTATTGTCCATATTCCTGTTGCCGGTAAATCTGTTAGGGTTACACTTCCATTGCCATCGGCACAACTTGGGTCAGCTACATTTATAAGAACCGGCGGAGCTAGATTACAAACTGTTATCGTAACCGTTGCTGTATCACAAGTTGATGAGTTTGAAGCAAGGCAGATCTGGTAAACCAAGGTATAAGTTCCCACCGGTGCTCCGGCGGTCAAAAAAACTGTTCCGCAGCTGCCGCCGATGTATAAACCTGAATAGGTCGAAGAGATTTGTGTTAAATTCACCAAAGAACAACTACTAATTAAATTTCCATTAAAGGTGTCATTACCCCTAGTATTCAGAGATCCACCAGTCAAACCATTAATTGTTGCAGAGTCATCGTTTGCATTTAGTTGTGCAGCACTTGGCAAGCTAAATAAGATGGACAGGATTAAAAAAAAGTAGTTTTTGATCATAAGTTTCGATATAATAATATTAATTAGGGCGAAAAGGTAGCGTAAATTACTGGCTATTAGTACTTTTTAATACCCAATCTCTAATGCAATGATGAGTAAATATTTAATTGGTTGCGTCAATTACAGCTTATTGCCACGATCTACGCACTACTACTTATAAAGATTATGAGTTTTTTACAATCAACTATTCGGCAACCCTGAACTCCAATCCAATATTCCGTGTGCTTTCAATAGCAATTTTATCGTCATTGCAAAAATATTTACGCAGCCGGCTGATATACACGTCCATGCTGCGGCCCGAGAAAAAGTCGTCGCTTCCCCACACGGTAGTTAGTATGTCGTCACGCTTGATGATGCGGTTACGGTTTTTATGTAGGTAACCAATGAGTGCGGCTTCCTTAATTGTTAGTTTTTGAACTACGCCCTGATGGATAAGTTCAAGTCTTTTGGTGTCAAATGTATAGCTCGAAATAACGATTATTCCTTGCTCGGGCACATCTGCTCTTTTGCTCCTCTTCAGGATATTCTCCAGGCGCAGCACCAGTTCATCAACATCAAAAGGTTTTACAATGTAATCATCGGCACCAAGTTTCAGGCCCGTGAGCCTGTCTTCCTTTAATTTTCGTGCAGTAAGGAATACAAAAGGCGTTTCAGGATTAAATTCTATTATTCTTTCCGCCAGCGTAAAGCCATCCATCTTCGGCATCATCACATCAAGGACACAAATATCAAAGGATCCGTGTTTAAAATGGTCCAACGCATCTTCGCCGTCTTTGCAACAAGTGACAATAAAACCGTGGAGTCGAAGGTACTGTGAAAGCACACCTGCAAAATCGGCATCATCTTCAGCTAATAAAACCTTCATCAGGCTGCCGATGGGATTGTAATATGAAACAGGGCGCCTTTGCCCAGATCGCTCACCACATTAATGCTGCCTCTGTGTGCTTTAATGATCTGATCAACATAATATAATCCGAGTCCGAGACCCTTAGTATTGTGCAGATTGCCTTCTTCCACGCGATAAAACTTGTCAAATAATAACGTTTGCTTGCTTTTTGGTATGCCGATGCCGTCATCTGCAATGCTGATCGTAAAGCGTCCGTTGGCTTGCGCTGTTTTCACCACAATATTGCTGCAGCCGTACTTCACTGCATTTTCCAGCACATTTACAATGGCAGTTGTGAGGTGGAACTTGTCAAGTGTCAGCTCGGTTTCATTTGCCTTAAGGTCAACGCTGACAGCCACATCAGGAAAAGCAACAGTGAAATCGTTCACAATTGTAGTCAGGAAAAGGTTGGCTGCTATCTTTTCTTTTTTAAGCTCAATTTCTTCGTGCCCCAGAGAGTTGGTCATCACCTGATCGATAATGTCCTGCAATCTTGTGTTTTGCCGCGCTATGGTTTGGAGTACTGTGTTGTAAGCTTCGTCGTCGTTCCGGATGTCGTTTCTCTCAAGGATCTTTGTCGAAACTGAGAGCGTTGTCAGCGGCGTTTTAAGTTCATGCGTTATGTTATTGATGAAGTCTGTCTTGACATCACTAACCCGTTTTTGCTTTATTAAAGCGCTCAAAGCCAACACGAAAAGTGTAATCACCGTAAGTATAGAAATCACCGAAAAAATGAAGATCACCATCATACGCTGAAGGATGACATGCTTCCAATTATAGATTGTAATATACAAATTGTCTTCTGTGAGTATTTGGTATTGCGTGTTGGAATCTGCAGTTTTGCCGCTAATGGTATTCACATAATTGCGTACAAGAAACGCGTCATCGAGCGAAGCCAGGCTGCCCATGATCTTGTTCCTGAGCTGCGGTTTATTTTCGGAGTAGATCGTGTCCGCAGCCTTGCCTGCATTGTACAGCACAAACTTATTAAGCACTATCGCAAAGTCCAATGAAAGCTCAGGAAACTCCTTCTCGAATTCTAGTTGTAGCTTTCGGGTAAGTTCACCTTTGTACCGGTTTTCGACAAGCGTGTCTTTTATTTGTGCTCTTACCTTCAGGTTACTGATAAAGCTTTCCGCTACGCACTTATACATCGCTTCTTTTTGTTGGAAAAATGCAGCATCTGTATCGCTGTTACTATCGGTGACTTTAGCAATCTTCTCTTTTATCTCACTACGAAAGCGCGCCACTTCATGGTCATATGCCGTGCTGACCAGATAATACTGGATAGCGCAAAGACCTGCCATCACAAAGACGGCAAAGGCGATAAGGAGGTTGATTCTGCTTTTCATTATTTCAAAAATAGTCCATTTGTCGTAGACTCCGACTTTTAACCGCGCATTAACCTCCGATTAACCTTCGCAATATGATTTAAGGCCAACTTTGCCAGACCAAATGGTCATTATGAAAATTTTAATTGCTGCCGTCTTTTGTATAATTATATCACCGGCTTTCAGCCAAAGCACGTTCACCGTTTCGGGAACTATAGCTGCGAAGGATGGCTCGGCTATTCAGCAAGCCGAAGTGCTTCTCCTAAGTGCAGAGGATAAAAACGTCGTTAAAACTGCGGTTGCAGTCAACGGAACGTTCTATATCGAATCAGCAAAAGGTGGCGACTATGAACTCCAGGTGATCAGTGACGACTTCGAAGATTTTTATCAACTACTTACAATTGCTGACGATCTAAAGCTAAACCTCACACTCACGCCCGCAGCCATTAAAGAATTAAATGCAGTGGTCGTAGAGGGCAAGCGGAAAACATTTTCGACGACGAACGGCAATATAAAAGTTGATATCGCCAACTCATTATTCAGATCTGTAAGCAATCCTCTGGATTTGCTGGCGAAGCTGCCCGGGGTTATAATTAGCCCCGATAAAGAAAGCCTCTCTATAATAGGCAAAGGGTCACCACTTATCTACATCGATAATCAGCAAGTTGGTATGAACGAACTAAACGCACTCTCCGTCGATGATATAAAGACAATCGAAATAATCAATAATCCTTCTTCAAAATACGAGGCCAATGGAAGGGTAGTGGTGCTAATTACCCGAAAGCTCAGCAGGAAAGAAGGATATAAAATCATGTTGTCTGAAACCGCTTCTTTCAAGAAAGAATTCAACAATTATTTAGGAGTTAATGCGAGTATTAAGAGGAAGCGGACTGAGGTTAAGGGCAGCTTTTATTATAATTTGGTCCAACCTTGGGAAGGCGCTGCAAGCACACTCGTACTCCCAGAAGAAAATATAGCAACTTCAAGTGATGCAGTGTCATTTTCCAGGACGCCGCAGTATACTTTTAGCACCGGCTTGTACCACCAGATCAACAACGATGATTATTTAT
>DASWND010000028.1:0-5800 GCA_036399435.1 Flavobacterium sp. | reverse complement strand
GATTCTCGCAGGTATTTCTGCCGATTTTCCCGGTTCCGAATAATAAAATGTTCTTGTTTTTAATGTCTTCAACATTGCGAAGGATGAACTGGACTGACGCGAAAGAAACAGAAGTTGCTCCTGAGCTGATTCCGGTTTCCGTTTTAATTCTTTTGCTTGCCTGAATCACTGAATTCACCAAACGTTCCATAAAAGCATTGGCTACACCAATCGATTTAGCTTCGGTAAAACTGCTTTTAATCTGGCTGATGATTTCAAAGTCTCCGAGAATCTGGCTGTCAAGTCCTGTTCCCACGCGGAACAGATGAGAAACGGCTTCCTGGTTTTTATATATGTAAGCTACTTTTTGAAAATCTTCAACCGTGCCATCGCTGTTGTCGCATAGCAATTTTATTAGCTGAAAAGGATGTTCGGCATAACCGTAGATTTCGGTACGGTTGCAGGTTGATGTGACGATGAGGCTGTCGATTCCGTCTTCTTTTGCCTGACGCAGAAGATTTGTCTTTGCCTTGCTGTCGAGGCTGAACTTACCTCTTATCGCGGCGTCAGCTTTTTTATAGCTTAAGCCAATGGCGTAAAAGGTTTGGTGCTTCGACAATGTGATATGATCCATAAATGAACTTATGTAAAAGTTCCACAAAAATATCGTTAAGCCTTTTATAAAAACAACGCTGTAAGTTCTTTTTATAACGTTTCAAGTTTTTAACTACTGTTACATCGTCAATATTCAATTTAATCGTAATTTTGCAGTAAACACGGGTGCTTTGAGTGCTTTTATTTAGAGTTGTTCTAAATAATGCTCAGGTTTAAAGCAGTTTGTGATTAGAAAAAAATATCGCTATGGGTTCACAGGAAATTATAAAAATAGAAGAGGATTTTACCCTTATCCGTTTCGAGAATAACTCTGATGAAATTTACCGCGCGACACATGAAGTCAAAAGTGGATTGATCCAATTTCACTTTGGTTTAAAAGGCCGTGCGAAGTTTATCTTTAACCAGGGCAATTACGCTTTGGAGCTTCGTGAAGAAAAATCATTGTTGCTTTACAATCCACAGAAAGAGCTCCCGCTAAATCTTGAGCTGGCGAAACAGTCATGGGTCGTTTCGGTGATAATTTCGATAAAGAAATTTCATGCTTTGTTTTCTGCCGAAGCTGATTATATCACGTTCCTCAGCGATGAAAATAAGGACAAGAAGTATTATAATGAGGGAAATATCAGTCCATCAATGGCAATCGTTTTGAGCCAGCTTTTTCATTATACGATGCATCCTTCGATTAAAAACTTGTATTACAAGGGGAAAGGCTATGAGCTTTTAAGCTTGTACTTCAACCGTTCTGAAGATCCTGATGCTGAGCAATGTCCGTTTTTGACTGATGAAGACAATGTCTTAAAAATCCGTAAAGCGAAAGAAATTATTCTCGCGAACATGGCTGAGCCGCCAGGACTTCAGGAACTTGCTGACCAGGTTGGCTTGAATCTGAAGAAACTGAAAATGGGTTTTAAGCAGATTTATGGCGACACTGTTTATGGATTTTTGTTCGATTACAAAATGGATTATGCACGGAAGCTTCTAGACAGCGGTTCATATAATGTGAATGAAGTAGGTCTGAAAATCGGCTACAGCACCGGAAGCCACTTCATTGCTGCTTTCAAGAAAAAATTTGCAACTACACCAAAAAAATATCTGATGTCGGTTAATGTCAACGCCGGCTAACATAAAAAATAAACTATGAAAGGAGCCTTACTGGTCAACCTTGGATCGCCCGAAAGTCCGGAGCCAAAAGATGTCAAACCATATCTCGATGAATTTTTAATGGATAAATACGTGATTGATGTTCCGTATTTGCTGCGTGCGTTGCTTGTACGCGGAATTATCCTGCGAAAACGTCCTGAAAAGTCTGCGGCCGCATATAAAAAGATCTGGACAGATGAAGGTTCACCGCTGATCGTGCTTTCAAAGCGCATGTTTCAAAAAGTAAAGGCGAAAGTAGATTTTCCGGTCGCTCTTGCGATGCGTTATGGTAAACCGTCAATTTTAAGTGGACTTCAGGAACTTGCCGACAAAGGTGTGACGGAGGTTTTGTTGCTTCCACTTTATCCGCAGCATGCGATGGCTTCAACCGTTACGATTCTGGTTTTGGCAGAAGAGCTTCGGAAGAAACATTTTCCACAGATGAAAATCACCTCTGTTCCTGCATTTTATAATCGTCCTGATTACATTAAAAATTTGGCTGACTCCATTAAAGATTCACTTCAAAATTTTGAATACGATCATTTGTTGTTTTCATATCATGGGATTCCCGAGCGTCATATTCGGAAAACAGATGTTACGAAATCACATTGCAAAATTGACCGCTCGTGTTGCAGTACGCCTTCACCCGCTCATGAATTTTGCTACCGCCATCAATGTTATGAAACGACGCGGCAGATTGTTGAACTTTTAGCCATTCCCGAAGGTAAATACAGCCAGACATTTCAATCAAGATTAGCAGGCGATAAATGGCTTGATCCTTACACAGATGTTGAGATCGACAAAATGCCTGAAAAAGGAATCAAGAAATTGGCTGTTGTAACGCCCGCATTCGTTGCCGACTGCCTTGAAACTCTTGAAGAAATTGCTATGGAAGCACGTCACCAGTTTTTAAAACATGGTGGTGAGGAATTTTATGCTGTTCCTTGTTTGAACGACAATGATGACTGGACAGATACAGTTGCAAAATGGATAAATGACTGGGCAATTGCCGAACAAGTACACGTGTAAATGGCCGGACAAGCAGACGACTTAGGAACGGGCAGCATTAGAAAGTTGCTATTGCGGCAAGCAGTTCCGGCTTCTGTGGGGATTTTGTTCATGACCGTCAACATTGTTGTTGATACGATCTTAGTTGGAAGATGGATCGGCTCACTCGCCATTGCGGCTGTGACAGTTGTAATGCCGATAGCTTTTCTGATAGCCGCTCTTGGATTGGCAATTGGAATCGGCGGAAGTTCTGTTTTATCACGTGCCTTAGGTTCCGGCGACGAAGAGAAAGCGGTGGCGACTTTTGCGCATCAAATCATGTTGACCTTTGGCTTGTCTTCGATACTTGCCGCTGTAGGATTAATATTTCAGGAAGAACTACTGCTGCTTTTTGGCGCGAAAGGTGAAATAATGGCTCCGGCAAAGATTTTTCTGTTTCCGGTTTTGCTTGCGGTTCCAATTCAGGCGCTCTGCACAATGGGCAACAATGTCATGCGTGCGGAAGACAAAGCGCGATATGCCATGATTTCTGTTATTATTCCATCGATAGCAAACATTGTATTCAACTTTCTATTTATAAAAGTATTTGGTTGGGGAATTTTGGGCGCCGCATTGGCTACGTCGGGATCATTTGTACTGTGCTTCCTGTTTGGCATTTGGTTCTTTATTGTGAAGAGCAGCTTTCGGCTTAAGGCAAGGCATTTTATTATAAATTTTGCTCTGGTAAAAGAAATATCTGCTTTGAGCATGACCACATTTTCGCGGCAAGGTGTCATTGGACTTCTGTCAATATTGCTGAACAATACACTTTTCACACATGGTGGCGCACACGCTATAACAGTCTATGGAATTATTTCAAGAATGCTGATGTTTGCGTTGTTTCCGGTGAATGGTATAACGGAAGGTTTTCTTCCAATAGCGGGATTCAATTATGGAGCTGAAAACTATCAGCGGGTTCGAAAGGCTATAAAAGTTTCAATAATTTACGCAGGTGGATTTGCTATTATTATCTACGCAGTTATCCTTCTTTTTGCGACACAAATTGTTTCGATCTTTACCGAAGACGCTGCCGTTATTCGCGACACTCCAAATGCACTTCGGTGGGTTTTTGCCGCTTCACCCATCATTGCAATTCAATTAATTGGGGCTGCGTATTTTCAGGCAGCGGGAAAACCATTAAAAGCATTAATGCTGACACTGAGCAAGCAAGGTTTCTTTCTGATTCCGCTAATTCTGATATTACCCAAATATTTTGGTATTTTTGGAGTATGGGTCTCCTTCCCGGTTGCCGATGTGCTGGCTACTCTAGTCACTGGTGTTTTCCTGAAAAAAGAATTGGCCGCCAAACTTAAACATAATGATTGAGTACTATCCATATATAAAATCGCTGCATCTTATATTCGTGATCACGTGGTTTGCAGGTTTATTTTATATTGTTAGGTTGTTTGTATACCAAATTGAGGCTGCGGCAAAACCTTCGCCAGATCGAGAAATTTTGAGCGCACAATATAAATTGATGTCATACCGCCTTTGGTATATCATCACATGGCCGTCGGCAGTTCTTGCAAGTGTATTTGCATTCATACTGTTATATTTAATGCCAGGATTTTTGCATGAAAACTGGATGCTCGTCAAACTGGGTTTTGTGTTCCTTTTGTACCTCTATCACGCAAAATGCCAGCAGATTTTTGTGCAGTTACAGAACGATCAGATTAATTACACATCGAATTTTATGCGGCTGTGGAATGAAGGCGCTACTTTAATCCTGTTTTCTGTTGTTTTTTTGGTAATCGTGCGCAGCGCCATCAACTGGATTTTTGGAGTAATTGGAATTGTCGTATTTTCAATATTAGTGATGGTAGGCTTTAAAATGTATAAGCGTATCAGAGATCGGAATCGAAATATATGAGAAATGGTTTCAGCATATCGAAGCTTTCACTGCGAATCAGGATCTTTCTTTCGATGATCATCCTGATTCTGATTGCATCTGTATTGTTGGCATCAATTTCCATCATCCAGTTTAAAAACGAAGCAAAAGAATACCATCAGGAAAGGCTCGAAAGCAAGGAAAACGCGATTAAGGAGCATATCAATTACATCTTATCGACGACCACATATCCGCTTACCACTGAAAATCTTCCGATGATCTTCAAGGATCGCATCTATGAACTTTCAGATATTCACAATCTTGAAATCAACATATATGACCTCAATGGCCGTCTGCTGAAATCCTCTAAAGCAACTTTTTCAATCGACAGTATCGCGCCGCCTGTCCCGAAATATATCTTAAAACTAGTCCAGTCATCAATTGAAAAACGATATGTCGATATAAAAAATATTGAAGGAAGAAAGAACCGTTCGTCGTTCAGCCAGATAAAAGATGATCAGTTTAAACCATTAGGCATCTTGAATTTACCATATGTAGAAGATGATGGCTTTTACGAAACTGAACTTCAGAACTTCCTGATTCGTCTTGGCCAGGTTTATTCGTTTATGCTTGTAATTGCATTTGGACTTGCATATCTATTATCAACTTATATTACGCAGTCGCTAAAGACTATTTCGGATAAAATGGCAGAAACCAGCCTCAATCAGAAGAACGAGAAGATCATGCTGAAAGACAACAGCAAAGAGATCAAACTCCTTATAAATTCTTACAATCGGATGGTCGACGAGCTTGAGGAAAGCGCCGTAAAGCTGGCACAAAGTGAACGTGAAGAAGCATGGCGTGAAATGGCGAAACAGGTGGCACATGAAATCAAAAATCCGCTTACGCCAATGCGATTGACAGTGCAGAGCTTTCAGAGGAAATTCGATCCAAATGACCCGGATCTGAAGCAAAAGCTGAGCGATTATTCAAATACCCTGATCCAGCAAATTGACACGATGACAGCAGTGGCATCGGCGTTTTCAAATTTTGCTTCCATGCCTGCACAGCAGAATGAAACACTTAACGTAGTTTCGGTTGTTGATCTGGCGCTCGATATTTTCAATGAGGATTACATCAAATTCGAAAGTGAAGAAGAGGAAATTATTTCAAAAATGGATCGGACTCAAT
>DASWND010000027.1:0-7706 GCA_036399435.1 Flavobacterium sp. | reverse complement strand
GGTTATCAGGTAATACCTCAACCTCGGCCATTGCCGCGCCTCCGTCTTCCTGTTTGCATGAATATGTGACAAAGATTATAACAAATGCTAAAATTCTAAGTAGTTTTTTCATGTGATGCTGACGTTGTGAGCTCTGGTTTCTCACCGGCAATATAAACTTTAATGGGTTCAGTTGTACGCACTAGAATCATCCGGTGATGATGTGAAAATACATCATCAATTAACAGCTCGATCAACCTTTTTATCCCATTCCGACTTCAGCATCGCATACTGCAGTTCGCTTTCCCATTTTCCCTTAATAAAAATGTTTTCCAAAAAATCACCTTCTTTCCTGAAGTTCAGCTTTTCCAGCAGACGTATTGATGCTTCGTTATCGGCGTCGACAGTTTCTACAATCCGATGTATTTTCAGAACATCGAACAAATATTTCATGATGGTGAGCATGCATTCGGATGCAAAACCTTGGCGCTGGAAATCCGTAGCCATAGTGATTCCAATTTCCGCAATTCGCTGATCGTAATCATCAAGCTTGATAGCACAATCACCGATGATCTTCCCGGTGGATTTTTCTTCAATTCCATATTGGCTCCATGTGCCTGCGATCTTAAAGTCTTTTGATTCTTGTGATAAGATGAAATTTTCAGCAGATTCCCGGGACATGACATCAAAGGATTGATATTTTACAACAACGGGATTTGATCGATATGTATAGAAATCTTCAAGGTCGTCTTCTGTGAGCTTTCGGATGATTAGTCTGTCGGATTCGAGTTTAAATGCTGCCATTGGATTTTTATAAGTTGAAAATCACGTGCTGAAAATTTAAAAATAAGGAAAAAAGTTGAAATTATAACGGTTTAAGGCTTGTCGCGCCCTACAAACCTTCCAGTTCCAGTCAGAAAACTTATAGCTCTTTCTACGTTTCTTTCAACACTTGTTTCTGTCTTCAAAGCAGCTATATATCTTATGATTTCATGCCTTTTCGAAGGCGAGAGTTTATGAAATACTTCGTTCGCAGCATGATTACCGGCGAGAGCTTTAATTAATTTCGGATGAGGCTCAATGGTGCGTTCTACCATGTCATAAGCGACAGTCATATTGATAGTTTCTCCAATATGTCTGGGTGAATCTTTTAGCATAGTTGTGTTGATGTAAAGCCGCCATTCGCCACTAAACTTCATAAGTGTCTGCGTGTATGGCTTGCCGTTTAGTTCTCCACAAATAGGTATCGGACCTTTATCTTTTCCAGCATCTGCAAACAAATTCTTGAGAATATCTTCCGGAAGAGATACGTACGGGTTGATTCCGATGAGCTTTATTTCAGCTGAAAAATTATACATAATTTAAACCTTCAGAATTCCTCTAAAACCTCGCGCTGCATAATACGACTGAGCTCCATTATGATAAAAGAAAACCCTTCCATATCTGAAATCTCCAAACAGGGCGCCGCCAAGTGTACGGATTTCCTCTGGAGTTTTTATCCAGCTTGATGTCTTTATGTCGAACTGCCCGAGGCTTTGCAAGTGAAGATACTGTTCCTCGCTCAGAAGTTCAATTCCCATTGATGCCGCCATGTCGACAGCATTATTTTCCGGTGCGTGTTCTTTTCGCGACTCCTGCGCCTCACGGTCATAACAGATGCTTCTCCGGCCTTTGGGCGTTTCTGCTGAACAATCACAGAAAACTACTTCACCGGAAGCCTCATCAATTCCGATTACATCAGGTTCGCCTCCGGTTTTTTCCATTTGATTTAATGAATAAAGTTTATGTGCAGCGAGTTCAAGTTTCTTCTGAATTTCTTCCCATTCAACACCTTGATGCCTGTTCATGTTCTTTATAAACCGCGATTGCAACGCATTTACAAGTTCGGCGCGTTGTTCTGCAGAAAGTTCACCTTTTGACATAGTATGTTTTTTAATGGAAAAATAAATTTTAGTCACGGACCATTCAAAGGTTCGATATTAACTTAAACTTAAACAAAATCGGCGGAAAGTTTGGTAATTTACAGTATCAAAAATAAAAATTATGAGTGATAATAAAGAAAATATCGGAAATCCCGATCGAAGCCGCATCAACACTTCTGAAGATTATGAAGTTAGGTATTGGACTGAAAAATTTGGCATTACTGCCGAAGAGCTTGAAGAAGCTATACGCCAAACCGGAAGCTCCAGCGCTGACAGGGTAGAAGAGTACCTCAGCAATAAATAAAACCGCAGCTTTTGCGGTTTTTTTTGTGGTTAAAATTTTTACATTTACCTTTTTATCCACATTCAGATGTCAAATATTCAATTGATTATTGAAGAACGTTCCGCTAACATAGGCAACTTTTTGGTTGGAAGGCTGCTGCCATTTCACAATAAAAGAATGGTAGGTCCATTTTGTTTCATCGACCACATGGGACCTGCATTAATGTCTGAAGTTGAAAATCTTGATATTGGTCCACATCCACATATTGGCCTGTCAACATTGACATACATCTTCGAGGGAGCGATCAATCATAGGGACAGCCTCGGAACAGAAATCGAAATTACTCCAGGGCAAGTTAATTGGATGACTGCAGGAAAAGGCATAGTCCACTCTGAACGCACGCCAGAACGTTACCGCAACTCTGCGAAAATTTTGCACGGATTACAGATCTGGATAGCACTGCCGGTAGACAAGGAGGAAATGGAACCTGAATTCTTCCATGCTGACGCAGCAGAAATTCCGGTTTGGGAAAACAATCAGCTTCAGTTTAAACTCATTGCAGGTGAGGCATTAGGACATAAATCACCCGTTCCTGTCTTTAGTCCGCTTTACCTGATCGAAATCAAAAGTGCTTCAACTCAGTTTTTAAATCTTAAAGATCATCTTTTCGGCGAAAGTGCATTATATATTCTCGAAGGCAGCATAGAAAGTGAAGGCGAGATCTTTGGACCAAAGCAGATTCTAATTGCAAAAGACACAGCGCTCTGCGGGTTTACGATGAATGAAAATTCTACAATTTATATTTTTGGTGGACAGCCCTTTCAGGAAGAACGTTTCATCTATTGGAATTTTGTTTCATCAAGGCGGGAACGTATAGAGTTGGCGGCCGAACAATGGAAGCAGCAGCTTTTTGAGAGAGTTCCCGGAGAAACCGGATTCGTACCTTTACCTGAACCAAAAACAAAATAGATGATAGTTATTGAGCACACCAACGGCGACAGTAAAGGTTTTTTTAAAGCAGTTGTGGACGGCAAATCAGCAGGAAAAATGACCTACGTATGGGCTGGGGAAAAACAGATTATCATCATACTGAGGTAGGTGATGCTTATGCAGGTCAGGGAATCGGTAAAATGATGGTGGAGAAAGCAGTGGTATTTTCCAGGGAAAATCAACTTAAAGTCATCCCGCTGTGTCCTTTTGCAAAGAAAATGTTCGACAAATATTCAGAATTTGCGGACGTCTTGTAAGACATTAAAACTTTACAGTTTCTTTTTTCCAGATGTCGCGATATAGTTCCCGTTCTTTTTTAAACTGCGCTAATACATATGGACATAATGGAATAACCATCATGTTGTTCACGCTGACATATTCTACCATTTGGTTGAACAGCATCTTAGCAAATCCTTTACCTTCAAAATTCGGATTTACTTCTGTGTGAACAGCAGTCAGTTCATTATCATTAATTCCGAAAATCATTTCGCCGGCTTTAATTCCGCTATCATATATAACAAATGCGCCTTTGCTGTCCGACTGCATTTCGATTTTAAGTTCTTGCATTTCCGTAGGTATAAATAAATTGATTTATTACCTGCAAACATCATAAAAAAGTACTAAAGCGCTGCAATCGTACTACACTTAATTTAAAAAATTTCTATTTTTAGAAAAACTAATAATATGAAATGTCCTAATTGCAACACAAACCTTGTCATGTCCGACCGCAACGGCGTCGAAATCGATTATTGTCCGGATTGTCGAGGTGTATGGCTTGACCGTGGCGAACTTGATAAGATCATTGAACGTTCGAATAGTTACGTGCCACCAGCACAGCAGCAGCAAAGCAGCCGGCATCACGACGATCACCACGGATCCCACAATCAGGATTACCGATATAAGAAAAAGAAAGATTCGTTTCTCGGAGACTTGTTTGACTTCTAGCAACTAAAAAATAAGCTCCTGATTGGGAGCTTACTTTTTTTGATTGCCGCTTTTTCGCTGCTTCTTATTTTTCTTCATTCGTTCATCTACTCCATCATCAATGCCGCGGCCTTCGGTCATCGGCTTGTGTACAGCACCGTCGGTGTTTGGCGATGCAGGCGGCATTTTCATCTGGTATTTATGCGCAACATTAGCAGTTATGCGCTCGTTGAGGCGTGGAAATACATTGGCGAAGAACGATGAACCCTTTGCTTTCCATCCCACAGGCTGAATTTTATTTGGACGAAGCGATTTCCGAATAACGGCATTAACAACTTTGTCAGGCTCATCCATCATTGCGAACTTTTGTTCAACTCCCGTATAATTAGCAGCATGTCGCCAAAATGGCGTATCAACCGCCCAAGGTTCAACAGTGACAACTTTGATGTCATCATGATTATTAAGGCGCAGTTCCTGACTTATTGTAAGACTTAAACTTCTGATACCAGCCTTTGTGGCAGAGTAAGCAGCCTGATAAGCGTGCGGCGTCTCACTGTCAACTGAACCCATGTTGATCAGCACACCGCGTTTTTGCTTGATAAATTGTCTGATCGCAACCTGGCTTCCATATATAAATCCTTTTAGGTTGACATCCATCAATCGCGCTTGATCTTCAGCGGGAATTTCCCAAAAGCGGCCAATTGCGCCGACTCCGGCCATGTTTATCCATACGTCGACTTTTCCAAAACGTGCGACGGATTCGTCTGCTAATCGTTGTACCTGTTGTGGATTACTGATATCAGTTGTGACTACAAGCGCTGTTCCACCGGATTGTCGAATGATCGTTGCAATTTCCTCCAGAAGTTCAGTACGTCGCGCTGCAAGCACAACATTAGCTTTATACCTGCCAAGTTCTTCGGCGACTCCACGTCCGAAACCGCTCGAAGCACCAACAATGACATACGTTTTTCCCGCAACTTTTTTCTGTCCCGAATTTCCTAGTTCCCATGTAGCACAGCCTGAAGTAAGCGTCAGAACGAAAAGCAGCATTGCTACGGTTCGGATATTTGTGAATGAAATAATTTTTTTCATATCATCAGGTTTTGATTTCATCTAATTTAGTTCCTGATATCTTCGGGAGGATTATATCATGCACACGTTTTATTGCAAAAATTCTTTATAAATTTCGCACTACAACCTCGAAGAAATACTTCATTAGGCTTGCAGGTATTAATTTCTAAAGTAACTTTGCAACGCTCCGGGCGATTAGCTCAGCTGGTTCAGAGCACTACCTCGACAAGGTAGGGGTCACTGGTTCGAACCCAGTATCGCCCACAAGCCGAAACGTTAAGTTTCGGCTTTTTTTATGCTCTTAGGCGATGAGATTAAGTACTTTTGCTGATATTCAAAAATATACCTATGTCAATTATATTTCGAAATATCTTTTTGGTTCTGATCTTATCCGCCATTGGTACCGGACAATTGCATTGCCAGGAATGGACTCAAATTGCCGATATGGGCGACTTCAGATATAGAGCGGTGTCGTTTGAATTGGGAGGAAAAGGCTATGTGACGGTTGGTCAGACATCAAACACTACGAAAAAATCTACATGGGAATATAATCCTGTCACAGGAAGCTGGTCTCAAAAAGCTGACTTCGGAGGCGGAAACAGACGTGTAGCCTTTGGATTCGCGATTGCAGATAAAGGATATGTCGGAACAGGTCGTGACGATTCAGGTGAAAGTGGAAACGGCGTTTTACATAATGATTTCTGGGAATTTGATCCTTTAGCAAATACGTGGACACAAAAAGCAAATTTTCCCGGTGGTAACAGAGAAACTGCGACCGCGTTCAGTATTGGTGACTTTGGATATGCGGGTTTAGGTTTGGCGGGAAGCAGGAAGCATGACTTCCACAAATACAATCCCGCAACTAATACCTGGACTACACTGCAAAATATAAATTCACAGTACCACTTATACAACACTGCAGTTTTTACTTTAAATGGCCATGGTTATTTTGCCACAGGATCAGGTTGGAACAGTGCAGCATATACCAATTATACTTCGAAGGAACTTATAAGATATAACCCTGAAACTGATACATGGACAAAACTAAATGACTTTCCCGGATCAGCAAGACTTTATGCCGCTGCGTTTACTGTTAATGGAGCGGCCTATCTTGGTTTAGGATGGACAGGAGTTTATAAATCCGACATTTGGCAGTACAACGAATCAGCAGATACATGGACACAAATGGGAGACTTCCCGACGCCGGGACGTGCATGGGTTTCATCATTTGTAATCGGGAATAAAACCTATGTAGGCAACGGCGTATCGACCGGAAATATTCACGACGAATTTTATGTGTGGGAGCCGGCACTGTCGACTACAACAAATTCAAGTCAAAACAAGTATTTCGACAACACCCGGAACGATATGGCTGCACCATAATGCCATATCTGATTACTCTGTACAAATTTTTGCACTCAACGGTAAACTTTTGATTTCTTCTAAGTTTGAAAACGGTGAATCAACTTCAGCTTTAAAACACAATCTTGCGAAGGGAGTCTACATCATGAAGATTTACAACTTATCCAATGGCGGCAATGAAACCAGGAAGATACTTATTCCTTAGCTTATTTATTTGGTGTTTTGCTTGCAGGCCAGCTTCTGATGAAGTTATTGTACGCAAATTAAGCAATGGTCAGTTTGGTTATGATATCCGGTTTAATGACAAAATATTTATTAAACAAGAAAATATTCCAGCTATAAATTTTAATACAGGATTTGCCACTGACGACGATGCAAAAAGGGTTGGTGAGCTGGTTCTGAAAAAGATTCAGCAAAATCCAAATGAATTCCCTGATGTGTCAGTTCAGGAGCTCGACAGTTTAAAGATTCAATATTAGGAGCTGCTAATATTCGGCAAACCTCTACGTTAGTTATTTACCTGTTAACATGTTTTGTTCTTCAGTCAGGTTGTGTAACTTTAAGATACTAAAAACCAACCTTATGAAAAATTCTCTTTCAGCAGCAATACTGCTGTGTACTGCAATTTTATGGTCATGCGGCAACAAAGCGGCAAATACAGTACAAGAGCAGGAAACCGCAGCAGTGTCCAATAACACCACTTTACCACCGGTAGAAAGCAGAACACCAAACACCAACATCAAGCCTGCATTTCAGGGACAAACCCGTATTGCAGGAGCAAAAACAAACACGCCTTTTACCGCAAAGATCGTAACTGAAGGCCTATCAAAACCGTGGAGCGTTAAGATGATGCCCGACGGAAGGCTGCTTGTCACAGAAAAGGCAGGAAATTTCAGGATCGTAACCACTGCAGGTATGATTGGAAAAGAAATCACTGGAATTCCGGCTGTAAAGTACGGCGGGCAAGGCGGACTTCTGGACGTGCTTCTCGATCCGGATTTTGAAACGAATCGCATGATCTATTGGACTTATTCTGCCGACGTCGGTAATGGCAACCTTACAGCGGTAGGAAAGGGCAGATTGTCAGTCAACGAAGATAAAATCGAAAACGCAATTACAATATACAAAGCAGAAGAAGCTTTTGATAACACGATGCACTACGGCTCGAGGATCAT
>DASWND010000026.1:0-31838 GCA_036399435.1 Flavobacterium sp. | reverse complement strand
TCTTACGGTGCAAAGAAAATCTCAAGCCCTCTCTTATTCTAACGTATTCTTTTTCTTCCTTACTCTCTGCTCGCTGAGATCGCTCTCAGCGGCTGTCAATCCAATATGTCTATGAACGTGTCTTCTTATTTGTTTCGCTTGTGTCTCAAAGCGGGTGCAAAAGTACAACTTCTTTTCTTTTGTGCAAGTGCTTTTGAAAAATAATTTTTGATTTTATTTCTCTTAAACCCTAACCTCAAAATGTAAATGAACTTGATCCCTTTCGGGTCGGCAAAGATACAACCGCTATTCCTATTTGGCAAATCTTTTTTCGAAGTTTTTCAACTTCTTTTTTACTTGCCTTCTCAGTATAAGTGGTAGAACGTATGCCTTTGATGCGGGTGCAAAAGTACGCAGGATTTCTACATTTCCTAGCGCAAAGACGCACATTTATCTTATTTTTTTTGTGTTTTTCCCTAAGGGGCTGAAAACGTGAAGCATGAAGCTAAAACTTTTCAGATGGCGTTTCCGGTAGTAATTTCGTAGCGCCGCGGTCATTTAGCAAAACGTGTGCCAGAATTAAATCAAATCGACGAACCTCGTTATCGCCTCTTTGCTATGCAGGACCACATACGATTGGATTATTTTCATAGCCGCGGGCATTTACCAAATCGTGTGCCAAACTAGTCCGGATGGAAGTGGAAATCCTTTTTTGTCCCTCAACTTTATCCGCCGACTCCGATCGGGATGACACTATTACGATGACCCTCATCAAAGCGATGGGACAAAAAAGATTGCTTCGCCAGTTCGCTTCGCTCGGGTGTAGCGGACAGCTGGAAAAAGCTCCTGAAAATCAGTCGAACCTGATCGCCTTAACAGGTGAGATTTTTGTAATTATATAAGACGGAACGAGTAACACTATTAAACATACGGCGACAGTTCCGATGTTCAATAACAGTATATACCCAAAGTGCAAATAAACCGGTGCTTCATTCACATAGTAATTTTCCGGATTAAGTTTTACGATGCCGAAGTATTTTTGAATGAGCAATATCCCTATCCCGAGAAGGTTTCCCCAGAACAGCCCTCTGATGATTAAATAGAACGCGTGGTATATAAAGATTTTCCGCACCGAACTATTGCCTGCTCCGAGCGCCTTCAAGATCCCGATCATTTGTGTCCGTTCAAGAATAAGAACCAGCAACGCAACAACCATATTTATGGTCGCAACCAACACCATGATTACCAGTATCACTATGATATTAAAGTCGAACAGCTTGAGCCAATCGAAAATATATACATATTTGTCTATGATGCTGCGCGAGTCGAGTGTTGATCCAGTTTCCTGATATATTTCATTTGCTTTAGTGTCGATTTGGGTGAAATCGGTCAGAAAAACTTCAAAAGAACCAACTTCGTCTTTTTTCCACTTATTGATACGTTGTAAATGTTGGATGTCGCCGATTACATATGACGCATCGAATTCCTGAAAACCTGAATCATAAATCCCGACAATTTCGAAGACGCGAAGATTTGGCATCCCGTTCCCTCCTTCTTTCATAAAGAAAGTATTGAATTTGCTGCCCAACTTTAAGTTTAACCTGTTTGCGAGATAATTCGAAATTATTACTTCGGCATTTAGTCCTTGAGCAACAGACGGCAAACGGCCAGCTACAACATACTCCTCCAAATTTTCCCATTTATAATCCTTGCCAACGCCTTTAAAAATGATTCCTTCAAAAGATGTTTCAGTTCTAATTATACCTGCTTTGGCAGCAACCGCCTGGACATGTGATATTCCTTCAATGGTTTTGAACTTGGGATAGAATTTTTGATGGATCGAAATTGGCGTGAGGCTTACCTCAGATTGATTGTCTTCGAAATTTGAAATAATTATATGTCCGCTAAAAGCCGATATCTTCTGGCGAATTTTGTGTTGAAGTCCGATTCCTGTTGCAACCGAAACTATCATCATTACAATTCCAATAGCAACTGCGGATATTGCAATTTTTATAATAGGTGCAGATATGCTACTTTTATGGTCTTTCGAGCCGATGAGCCTTCTCGCTATAAAATGTTCTAAATTCAATGTTATGATATCACAATTGTTGTTCAAAAATACGGTTTTAATGTCTGTTTTAATCATGGCCGCCTGCGGAAATTCGGCTAAAGGTATACCTGAAGAGCAAACAGAAACAAAGAAGGTTGATAAAGCTGAACTGGTGAAAGCCGGTCCAATTGTTACAGGAGCAGAAAACCATAGCCCTTATCTACCGCTTCTTGCAAATAAAAACGTTGGTGTTTTAACCAACCAGACCGGCATTCTGACGATCGAACGTGAGAAAACGGTGGTTGTCGGAGATATAAAGGAAGATCGCAGGATCTTTACGAAGGTAAGCGTTGTAGATTTTCTACTTGAAAAAAAGGTGAAGGTTAGGAAAATATTTGCTCCTGAACACGGATTTCGCGGAACGGCCGATGCGGGTGAACTGATTGTGGATGGCAAAGACACCCAAACCAACCTGCCAATTATCTCACTTTACGGAGACAATAAAAAGCCAAGCAAGGAACAACTTCAAGGTCTTGATGTCATTGTATTTGATCTTCAGGATGTGGGCGCACGTTTTTACACCTATATATCGTCACTACATTATTTAATGGAGGCGTGCGCAGAAAACAACATTAAGGTCATTGTGTTAGACCGGCCAAACCCTAATGGTGATTTAATTGATGGCCCTATTTTAGAAAAAGAACATACAAGTTTTGTTGGAATGCATCCGATTCCTGTACTTCATGGTATGACTATAGGTGAATATGCGAAAATGATCAATGGACAAAAATGGCTGAAGAATGGGATTCAATGCAACCTGACCGTTATACCGTGTTTGAATTATACTAAAAAGATGCTTTACTCGCTGCCTGTAAAACCATCACCAAACTTACCAAACGACCAAGCTGTCAACTTATATGCGAGTTTATGCTTATTTGAAGGAACTAACGTAAGTGTTGGCCGGGGAACCACGAAACAGTTTCAGGTTTACGGTTCGCCATTCCTGCCGAAAAAAGGATACACATTTACACCACAACCCAATGAGGGCGCCAAGACGCCACCTTATAATGGTCAGATTTGTTACGGCGAAGACCTTTCGCAACATCCGCGGGTGAAGCAGCTTGAACTAAAGTGGCTGATTTCTGCTTATGCCAATACGGCAGACAAAAGTAAATTCTTCAGTAAATTTATTACTAAACTCGCAGGAACCACAAAGCTGCAGCAGCAAATAGAAGCGGGAGAAACTGAACAAGAAATTAGAAAAACGTGGGAAGGTGGAATCGCATCTTTTAAAAATATAAGAAAACTTTATGAGATGTATTAATTCCCAATGCAGCATCATTTAGTATTTTAGTATTAAACTAACAGATAAATTTACAACATGAAAGCAGCAGAAATTTTATTGAAATATATGGATAGGATTAAGCATTTTATTCAAATCCTGGATTCATATTTAGAGCAAGGCCTTGATTGGATTACTACAGCAAAGCAATGGATTGAAAGAGCGTTGGATTATCTGGAAAGTGCGATAGATTCTTTAGTTGAGCAACTTGAAAGCCGCAAGCCTGATTTACAGCAGCAAACTGAAGATCACATGTTTGTTTAGGAATGGCTAAAGGGCCAGTTTCTTTTTCATATTCTCGACAATTCTATAAGTAGCCGGACAGACAGGAATATTTCGCAGTGTGATTTCACTTATCTGTTGGAACTTTTTGCGGTCCGTATGCGGAAATTCGCGGCATGCCTTAGGGCGGACATCATAAATAACACAGCTATTGTCACTATCTAAAAATGTGCACGGGACGCTTTGAAGAACATAATCCTTATCTTCATCAATCCGGAGATAGGTTGAAATAAATTGCTGAGGCTTTACCCGAAGGTATTTTGCCAGGCGTTCAATATCAGCAGTTGTAAATAATGGACCGGTTGTCTTACAGCAATTTGCACAAGTAAGACAATCGGTTTTTTTAAATTCAGAATCGTGTAACTCCTGCATTAAGTAGTCGAGATTGCCCGGTGCTTTCTTTTTAAGTTTATCAAAAAACTTTTTGTTTTCCGGATGCTTATCTTTGGCGAGCTTTGGAAGCTGTTGAAGGAAATCTTTCATTGCTGCAAAATTACAATTTTTTATGATGAAGGACTTATTTGGAAGGGCGATTCTTGATTATCAGACGAATAATGACCCTCAAGATCTGATAACTGAAACATCTATTTCGGAAGCCGATGAAATGTCGGTTGCTTATCTATTTCGATCCTATTCCGAAATGCCTGAACTCGAACGTAAAGCCCTGGATCTTTCTAAAGGTAAAATTCTTGACGTAGGTTGTGGTGCCGGAAGTCATAGTTTGTACCTGCAACAGGAGCGGGGCTTTGATGTTACTGCCATTGACATTTCGTCAAACGCGATAGAAGCATGTCGTTTGCGTGGAATTAAAAAAGCACGAAATTTAGACATAATGACTGTTAAAGATGAGCAATTTGATACCATTTTATTACTGATGAATGGGGCAGGCATGTGCGGAAGGTTAAAGAAGATAAGGTCATTTCTGCAGAAGCTAAATACGTTATTGACCAATGATGGGCAAGTTTTGGTCGATAGTTCAGATATTATCTATATGTTCGACGAAGATGAAGATGGTGGAAAATGGATTCCTTCTGACAATGAATATTACGGCGAAGTTGATTTTAAAATTTCGTATAAAGGTGAGAAGGAGACATCTTTCGAGTGGATGTATGTTGATTTCAATACATTACAAAATGCAGCTTTAGATTGTGGACTTAGCTGCGAGTTGGTTCTCGAGGGTGAGCATTACGATTATCTCGCAAGATTAGCACGAGTATAAACTTTATAGATGTCGCGCTTTATTTAAGGTATGTTCAAATATTTGTGCGTTTGTAAAGAAATTCTCCACTTCGGATTATTCATCACATATTCAACAATAAGTGGCGTTATTTCTTCTTTTTTGGACCATTCAGGCTGAAGAAAAAGTACGCAATCAGGATTGACTTTTAAGGCTTGTTCTTCAGCAAAAATAAAATCATGTTTATTAAATACGATTATCTTTAGTTCGTGCGCTGCTTCATAAACTGATGTTGTAGGCAACTTAGTCTTTTTGGGAGACAGACATATCCAATCCCATGTTCCAGACAGTTCATAAGCACCTGATGTTTCTATATGTACACGCAAATTCCTCGCATGCAGTTTTTCGGTAATAGGAGACATATTATACATTAAGGGTTCTCCACCTGTAATTACAACCGTGTTGCAGAAATCGGCTGCCCTTATTGCTATTAGTTCAGTATCCGTTGGTGGATGAATCTCTGCGTCCCAACTCTCTTTCACATCGCACCAATGGCAACCTACGTCACAGCCACCTACGCGAATAAAATACGCTGCTCTTCCTGTGTGAAATCCTTCACCCTGTATCGTGTAGAATTCTTCCATTAATGGAAGCATATTTCCTCGCGCTACGCCCATCTTCATTTCAGAAATAATCATGTCTATATTTAAAAATGTAAAGGTATGAAATATAGATTTATTCAAGTAAAATAAGAGCATCAACAAAAAAGCCGACCATTTGGCCGGCTTCATATATGTCGAACATGTATTACTTTAAAGATTTAATTGCATCTATTGCGTAAGCATTGGATGGATCAATCGCGAGGGTCTTGTTAAAATATTCGATTGCTTTAGCCTTATCTGTATTGGCAAAGTGGGCGCCAGTATTGTTATAAGCTTCAACAATTTTTGCTTTGTTTGCTGCCACTTCTTCAGCGCCCTTTTCCGAAACTACTTTTACGAATTGATCATAAAACGATGCCATCGCCTCATCATTTTCAAGTAAGCGGTTAGTTCGTGCTCTAAATAAGTAAGCATCCTGAGTCGTAGGTGAAGCAGCTATTACGTTTCCGAATGCTACATCTGCTTTTTGCAGTTGAGCTGCGTCTGGCTTGGTAGATTCACCCCTTGAATTTGCGTAGTATAATGAATTACCTAAGTAAAAATTGTCAATTAAAAAGTTGCTTGATTTAGGATTGGTCACGGCAATTTCAAATATTGCGGCAGCCTGTTGGAACTGCTTTTGCTCGTACGCGCGTTTTCCCAGTTCATTCATCTGCTCTGTTACTGTGATGTCCATTTCGACAGCTTTCTTCATGTCGGCAATACCAGAGTTGTATAAGGCTTGATCAATTTTTGTTTCATCGGCACTTGCCTTTTTGATCTTCGCCAGTCCTAAATAAACATAATCTTTAGCAATAACTTTGCTGGCAGGATTAGCGATAAAATTCGTCAGGGAAGTCAAAGCCACGTCTACATTACCATTTTCATATGCTGAATAACCCAGATATCTTAAAATCCTTGGATTCACATTATCCAACTCTTTCATTTTATTTGCCTCTACTTCAAGTGCTTTGTAATCTCGTGCAAGGATAAGAAAATCGGCATGACGCATACGGGAAGCAAGCGAATAATCGGTGAGGCTCATGTATTTTTCATAGTAGCTCAGCGCAGTTTTAATATGTTCAGTATATTTCGCCGGGACGCTGCTCCCCCATAGGTAGTAAGTTTCAGCAAGTTCACGATAAACCGGACCGTAGTTCGGATTGGTAGCTATTACATCGTTAAACGCTTTAACAGCTTCGGTAAATGCCTTGGCACCTTTCAACAAAACGCCTTGTTGCATTTTCGCGCGGATCATTGATTTATCAGCTTGTAATGCATTTCTATAAGAAGCATAAGCATCATTCTGATTTTTATTGCCGTAATGGGCATCGCCCAAGGCTAATAAAACTTCAGCATCATTAGGATTGGCAGCAATTGCTTTGTTGAGAATTGAAATTGCGCTATTGTAATTCGGCCTGTCAGAATTTATATAAGCTCTGGCAACGTAAACATATGGCTCAGTTTCTTTCTTTTTCAAACCTTTTGTTGCCGTTGCGAAGTGACCTTCAGCAGCTGCAGTATTTCCTTTATCAAGTTCGAGTTGCCCGAGCCCGATATAATTTAGTCTTGCTCCATCGGAGGCTGAAACTCCTTTTTCAAAGAAAATTTTAGCCGAATCGGCAACATTTTGCTTCAGATAAATATTTCCTAACAAAAATGCGGCTGTTCCGTTTTGAGGCTCATTTCGTGTTATCGTCTTTAAAATCGTTTTCGCTTTTTCAAACTGCTCCGCGTCTATCGCAGTTTTCGCCTCAGCAACGCTTTGTGCTTTTGTGGCTGAAGTACTTACGATTAGAGCAATTAAAAATATCTTGAATTTATGCATTTCTATGTGTATTTAGTTATTTGGTTTTTTGGATTTCACTTCTTGTCACTATTTTTCGCCCAGGAATTCTGACAGGTAATAATCCGGATTTGAGAACAATTCGCTGACCGCGTTCGCCGGCAATAAATGAGGAAAAACCCATGCCAAGCCCTGCAAAACCTTGGCAATCGACGATAAACAAATCACGTGCCAAAGGATATTTACCTTCCGCTATGTTGTTTTGTGTAGGACTGTAATACTCACCACCACTAAGTCCTTTAACATTTAAAACATTTATTTCCTTCATGTAAGAAGTAATGCCTGAAGGTGGCTGTGAGATCCAATTTAATCCCACTACACCAACCATTCCTTCGTTTTTCGAAATATATTTGATGGCTTCTTCGTTGTTTTTAAACGAGAAAATTCCTTTTTGTGGAACATTTTGTAGGCCTGACACCTCTGCAAGATATCTTGCGGTGCTCGAGTTAGGATTGTCAAATACCAACCCTTCAATGCCAGCAACTGTATCGCCTTTCATGAATTTAATGATGTCCGCAAGATTAACAAGAGTATCTTTATCCTGGTTGTTCTTTATAAATGCAACACCGTCGATAGCAAACTGCGTAGTCCGCGGAACAATTTTTCTTTGTTGAAAGACTTTCATTTCCTCCGCATTGAGACGCCTAGCTAAAATGGCAATTCTTGCGGAATCACGAAGTAATGAATTAACGACCTCTGCTTCAGATCTGCTAATTACATCAATATTAGCATCATATTCACTTTCAAAAACGATCACCTGATCTTGGATAATGGGCGTAAGAGTCTCATCTACAAGTATTGCAGCTGACCCGGATAACACCGTTTGCTCAGGTGCCGGCTTGCCCTTTTCATTGCAAGCTGTCAAAGTGCTGAAAATAATAATTAGGAAAAACAGTCTGAATGTACTCATTATTTATCGTCTGTAAAATCTCATAAACCTGAATAGTGCGTAAACAATTAGAACAACTCCCAGCGCAATACGATATCGTGGCTCCATATCAATGGGAAACGTAGTCCAAAAGACAAGGATTATACCCATAACAAGATAAATCATAAAGAACAAAAATCCTATAATAAAAAGAAATCGCTCTTGAGGCGATTTCTTTTGTGATGTATCATGCTGGTGATCCTGCATTTACTCCGGAGTTTTAATAGTGATAGGTAGTGAATAAAGAACCCTTACCTTTTTTCCATTTTGTTCTCCAGGATTCCATCTTGGAGATTTTTTTAGAACTCGTATAGCTTCAGTACCTGTTCCAAAGCCAATATCACGAATTACTTTGATATCAGTTAAAGAACCGTCTTTTTCAACAACAAAAGTTACAAAGACTTTACCGTTCAACCCTGCTTCTTCAGGCGCCCGATAATTGTTCATTACGTATTTGTAGAACTTTTCAAGTCCACCGGGAAACTCCGGCTTAACTTCGATCCCGGCAGTGTTATAAACATTATTATCTTCAACTTCCGCTGCAGCTGGACCTTTTCCAACAGGGTCAATTGTCAGTTGAGCGTTAGGATCGCCTTTTATATTTTCATCTCCAAGTTTTTTATCGACAATTTCCTTAATTTTTGGCGGCTCTTCGACTACCTCTTCGGCCTTTGCAACAACAGGCTTGACAAATTTCACCTGATCAATCTTTGGCGGCGGTGGCGGAGGCGGCGGTAAGTCCTTAGGAATCTCTTTTTTAGGAGGAAGCTTAATGGTCACAATTTTTTTATCGAGAACATCCTCTTCGACTGTGTCGTTAGAACCGATCAAATCTGAAATCATAGGAGTGGCAACCAAAAAACAAAACACCAGTGCACCTATTAGCAACGCTGTCATTGTAGTTTTAGGATTGCTTTTCCTCAGTTCGTAGGCACCATAACTCTTGTTTCGGCCTTCAAACACGATTTCCAACCATGTTCCTTTTAAAATATCTAACTTCATCTGTTTTGTTTTAGTGGGTTATTGGACCGCAGTATCTGATCCGGCGTTCCCATCTACCAGTTTAGCCTCTTCTGGCGAAATATCCACAATTGCATATGTCGGCACGTCTGAAATAGCCATTTCATCAAGTATATCTACCAGGTTCCTGTAATTTGACTTCTTTCCTGGCTTAATAATCACGATCAGTCCTTTTTCAGGATTTCCAGTATAAGCCAAAACTTCTTTTTTTCGCTTTAGAAGTTCAGTACGAATACCTTCTCTTCCGTAAGTGATGTCTTTCGGCGCCATAGGCGTATTCAATATCCCCATGTAATACATGAGTTTGTTATTTTCGCCTAAAAGTACAGTCATTGTACGATTTTCATCAACCTTCACATCTTTATTATCCTTAGGATCATCTTCTTTATCAGGAAGACCAAGATCCATTGATTGCGGTTTCGAAAGTGAGGTCGTCAACATAAAGAACGTAATGAGCAGAAAAGCCAAATCCACCATGGCAGTAAGATCCACTCGCGAATCCTGCTTCTTACTTCTTACCTTGCCGCCTTTTTTATCGCCACCGCCGCCGGTATTTAATTCAGCCATTTTATATTATTATTTATTAAAAGTCTTTACCCCTTAACCCGGTAACCAGGTTAAAACTATTTATTTTTTGATCCTGCAAAATATCCATAATTCTCTTAATCGTAGGATATTCTTCCTTCGCATCACCTTTTATTGCTATTTGAAGTTCTTCATTAGCAACTTCATGATTTGCGCGACGTGCATTTTGGACCCAATCAGCCAGCTGATTGTTTAGCGAATCCTTGGGAATACTACTTTGAACCCCAGGTTTATTGCGCTCTGTACTGTTAAGTGCGATAACTGATTTAAGATTCTCTATCGGAACACCAAAACTTTCCATAAGAGAAAATCTTCTTTTTTCTTCTTCAGTAAACTGCACGCCATACTTTTCGCCCATCATTTCAAGCGCCCGAACCCTCACATCCTGACCAGCAACACCAAAGAAAATACTTCCTTTTCCTACTGTTATAGTAGCTAGGTTGCTATCGGGCAATTTGGTCTGTACCGTTGAATTTGGAGTATCAACCGGTAATGGCTCTGGTTGCTTTGCGGTTGCTGTCAGAATAAAGAAAGTCAGCAACAGGAAAGCTACGTCACACATGGCGGTCATATCGATGGCCGTCATCTTTTTGCTCATTTTTACTTTAGCCATTCTTTGTATATATTGTTAACTACGAGCACAGCTCGCTATAGTATTTAGTTTTTCAGTGAACCTCTGAAACGACGGTATGTCGTAACGATTGCAGATCCTGCCTCATCAATCGAGTATGTCAACGTATCGATTTTTGAAGTAAAATAATTGTACGCAATAATTGCAAGTGCCGAAGTTGAGATACCTGTTGCAGTGTTGATCAAGGCCTCAGAAATACCATTTGCCAAAGCAGCCTGATCTGGAGTACCAGAAGTTGCCAATGCACCAAACGCAGTGATCATCCCCATTACTGTTCCCAAAAGACCCGCAAGTGTTCCGAGAGAAACCAATGTAGAAAGAATTGTAAGGTTCTTTTCCAGCATCGGCATTTCAAGTGAAGTTGCCTCTTCTATCTCTTTTTGAATAGTTTCAGCCGCACTTTCGCTATCAAAACCTTCTCTCTTCACTTCCTGATATTTTAGAAGTGCCGCTTTAATTGCATTTGCAACAGAGCCTTTTTGTCTGTCACATGCAGCAATAGCGCTATCAATATCACCAGCATGTATACTGGCTTGTACGTTTTTCATAAATGTATCAAGATTTCCTTTTCCAGCTGCTTTGGTAATTACCATAAAGCGCTCAACAGAGAAAACAACAACCATAAGAAGAAGTCCCAATAGTACGGGAACAATTTTTCCACCTTTATATACCATTCCAAGATAGTTGCCCGCTAGCGGATGGCCATTATTATCTCCTCCTTCGAAGTTACCCGGTGCTCCCATGATATACCTCCAAACAAGGATACCAATTAAAATACAACCGGCTATAACGATTATTGAGAAGATGTTACCTCCGTTCGAACCACTTTCTTTTTTAACATTTGCCATTTCGTGAAATTTAAATTTAAATTATTAATGTTTGTAAAATTTTATTGCAATCTCGTGTGTAGCAAATTTAATTTTTTCGCTGAAATAAAAAAACTTTTTTCATTTTAATTAGTAATTGCAATAGCTTGCAATTACTAACATTCTCACTACTTAAGATGCAATTTTTGAATTTGTTTTTGAACACCTGACCACTAGGAGTTTAGCGTGTGGCGTGTTCAAAGACCGTTACTATAACGGATTATATCTTTCTATATTATAAAATATAAACAACAAAATAGTGAAACTGAATATCTAGTAAAGAATAAACACTTTACCTCCACTTTATCATTTATCAACCAATCTTTAAAAAACGTTAATTGAAAAATTCAGTTGTTAATTATTAATAACTTTACGTAAAGCAACATTTATGCAGGCACTAAAAAAAATAGTTATTGTTGGAGCCGGATTTGGAGGATTGAGACTGGCCCGAGAACTGAAAAACTCTCTGTATGAAGTATTTTTAATTGATAAACATAATTATCATCAGTTTCAGCCCCTCATGTATCAAGTTGCAACTGCACGTCTTGAGCCGGCAAGTATCTCGTTTCCTCTGAGAAAGGTATTCCAACACTCAAAAAACGTGCGTGTCAGGGTTGCTGAAGTTTTGAAAGTAGATGCAGCTTCAAAGGTTGTTGAGACATCAATCGGTGACTATCCATACGACTATCTGGTTCTTGCACTTGGTTGTACAACAAACTATTTTGGAAACGAGAACCTTGAAAAATGCGCTTTCCCGATGAAATCGGTCCCCGAGGCATTGCAGTTGCGCAATCGGATTCTGCAGACTTTTGAGGACGCAGTCATTACAGAACCACAGAACCTTCAATTTTTATTAAATTTTGTAATTGTCGGTGGCGGGCCAACGGGTGTTGAACTTGCCGGTGCACTTGCTGAGATGAAGACCAAAATTCTTCCAAAAGATTACCCTGATAAAGATTTTTCGCAACTTACAATATACTTATTGGAAGGCTCTCCTTATGTTCTGAATGCGATGAGTCAGGAGTCAAAAACTACAGCACAAAAATATCTTGAGCAAATGGGAGTTGTAGTTCGTACTGAGACCATAGTTGAGAATTACAATGGTCGGACTATCATGTTAAAAGGCGGAGAGACAATAGACGCCAAAAATGTTATTTGGGCGGCAGGAATTTCAGGAATTAAAGTTGATGGAATACCAACTGAATCATATACCCGCGGAAATCGGATCCTGGTAAACCGATTTAATGAAATTCAAAATTTGCCGGATGTTTATGCCATTGGAGACCTTTGTTATATGACAACTCCAAAGTATCCTAACAGCCATCCGCAAGTGGCAAGTGTTGCTATTGAGCAGGCAAAAGTCCTCGCACAAAACTTCAAACGCCTTACTAAGAAACAACCGATGAAGGAATACGAATACCACGATAAAGGATCTATGGCAACTATTGGTAAGCGTAAAGCTGTGGTAGATCTACCTAGTTTCAGTTTTCAGGGCAGATTTGCCTGGCTTACGTGGATGTTTGTTCACCTTATGCTGATTCTTAGCGTACAAAACAAGGTTGCAATATTTATAACATGGATGTTCAGCTATTTTAATAATGACAGTACCCTGCGGGTTTTGATCAAGCCGGTATCAAAAAGGGTCGACAATTAGTATCCTGAATCTTCCTGAAGTAATCGGAGCATTTCGCGTTCGACCGAATCGTCATCCCAATTATCTTTAATCCCGGGAAGCTTCATTATCTGATCCATTATAGCTTTTTGCCTGTCGCCGATCGCCAGTGCCTCTGAATAAGGCCTGTGGCTAAAGGTAACCCGGCTATAAAGTGGAAGCCATTTATCTGGATATTTCTCTGAAAATCTTTTTTCAATTTTCTTCTGAAGAACAAATTGTTCATCTGCAGTTTTAGAACTCATCTCAGTAAAGTTCCGATATGAAAGCTCTGCAATTGCATCAGCGTCAGGTTTACGGTTCTTCTCATATTCCGAAAATATCTGCTGCCAGTCGTCTCCGTGCTGAAGCATTAATCTATATAGAACGGTGATGTCTTCAAAGCCCGCATTCATTCCATGTCCGTAAAACGGCACAATAGCGTGACAAGCATCTCCAATTAAAGCTACTTTATCTTTGTATGTCCACGGATAGCATTTCATGGTTACAAGTGTGCTGGTTGGATTCTTGAAGAAATCTTCCGCAAGCATTGGGATAACATCGATGGTATCAGGTAAATTCTTCTCGAAAAAATGTTCTACTGTTGCTCTGTCCGTTAAAGAAGCAAATGAGTCTTCACCTTCAAATGGCATGAAAAGCGTACAAGTAAAACTTCCGTCAAGGTTGGGTAACGCTATAAGCATATACGCGCCGCGAGGCCAGATATGAAGTGAATTTTTATCCAGCTTGTGAGTTCCGTCAGGATTTGCAGGAATGTTTAGTTCTTTATAACCTGTGTTGAGAAACTCCTGTGAATAATCAAACATACTTTGTCGCTGCATCCTATGCCTTACGCGTGAAAAGGCGCCATCAGCTCCAAAGACGAGATCGTACGGATGATCAGTCCACTCACCTCTTTCAGTTTCTCCTATGTGGAGTGTTGCGTCTGCTAAAGTGACATCCCAAACCTTATGCTCAAAGAAAAATTGAGTTCCGGCCGCTTCAGCGAGATCTATCATCTTGCGATTCAGGACCCCACGAGATAATGAGTAAATACTTTCACCATGTACACCGTAATATTGATAATTAACGTCATCGCCAATGTGCACGGCGCGTTTATCCATAGGAATAGCAATCTTACGAACTTCATCATAAACGCCCGCTAACTCTAATGCTTTCCATCCGCGGTCAGACATTGCCAGATTTATTGATCTTCCTGAGAGCTTAATATTTCTAATGTCGGGGCTGCGATCGTAGACGTGAACGGTATGCCCTTCTTTTCGAAGATAAATTGCCAACAAAGACCCGACTAGTCCCGATCCTACTATTGCTATTCTTTGGTGCTTCGGCATTTAGCGCGAGTAAAGGTGAAATACAAATTTAGGAAATATTATAGTAGTTCGATCATATAAACTGTTCAAGAATGCCAATTGAAACGTTTAAAAAAGCTAATCAAAACTGTTAATATTAACAAAATAAATCAACTGTCGAACGAGGAATTTTGTACTTTCAATAAACAAACAACTAAACAACATAAAATCATGAGAGATCTAATCTGGTTAATCGTAATCATCCTGCTCATCGGTTGGGCTGTAGGATATTTTGCTTTTGGAGAAGCTGTTGGGAACCTTATCCACATTCTTTTAGTACTGGCAATAATTGCAATACTATATCGTCTTGCAACAGGAAGAAGGCCATAAAAAATCCCCAAATGGGGATTTTTTGTTTAGAATATTATTGGGTCTCCAGTCTTGAGGTGGTTATTACGTGCTAAAACACCGCACATGTGATAAAGCATCCGTGCACCCACATTACCGTCCCAATCATCTTCACCTGGTGCGACTTCAACTAAGTCAAAACCAATTATCTCTTTTGTTCCCTGACCAAGCCTGCTCAATAAGTATGAGGCCTGTTCGAAACTTAGTCCACCCGGAACCGGTGTTCCTGTATTCGGAGAATACCACGGCTGCAGTCCGTCAATATCAAAACTAATTGCTACTTTTTGGGGAAGCGCCTCAATTATCTTGTCACATTGCTGCTGCCATGTAACTCCTGAAAATGAATCTGCTTTTAAATCTGTATCAGTGTGCACCTTTACCCTACCAAAATTTTCTTTTACAACATCAACTTCCTGCTTTGCAAAATCTCTGATTCCCACCTGAACAATTTTTGATATTTGTGGCAGCTGAAGCGCATTGTACATGATTGAAGCGTGTGAATAGGTAAAGCCTTCATAAGCTATACGCAGATCCATATGTGCATCAATATGCAAGATTCCAAATTCCTCATGTCTTGCTGCAAGGGCTTCGTAATATCCCAATGGCGTGCTGTGATCGCCACCTAATAAGACCACCTTTTTGCCTCTGTCCATCCAATATAATGTGCGGTTGCGAACTTCATCATTAAGATTTGAACATGCATCGTTAATTTTTACGAGATCATTTCCAAGCTTCAGGTTAGCCGCGAGATCTTCACCGTTTTCCAAAGCTTCAATTATCGGCTGTGCAAGGTCTTTAAACTTAATACTGTTCTCGCCCCATCTTGCAGTGTGCTCTGATAAGTCAAGATACATCCCAAGTTTCCATAAATCCGGGAATTCCTGGTGGTGCAAGTCGACTTGAAAAGATGCCTCAAGAATAGCGTCAGGTCCGTCTGATGCTCCTGATCCATAGCTAACCGTTACTTCCCATGGCACCGGTATAATGATGATATCGCTTTCATCAGCAGTAAAAGGCAGCCCGAAAATACTTTGATCTGCCAACCCCGGCTGCGAAGGGTCGAAAGAATTTATTTTTTCTTGTTTGTTCATTGTGTTTGGTCTACGTCGCCAGAATTCCTTGTTTTAAAATTTGTCCAAATTCATACATATCTTCAAAAGAGCAGTACAAAGGTACCGGTGCAAGGCGTATGACATTTGGTTCGCGCCAGTCTGTGATGACACCATGCTGCATTAAATAATCAAATAACGGCCTCCCTTCGCCATGTAAGAAAACGGACAATTGTGAAGCTCGTTCAGATGGATTTGACGGAGTAATAATTTCAAAGTTGCTGTCTACTTCTGCATCAATTTCTTTTAATATAAATTCGAGGTAAGACGTTATCTTGTCTCGTTTGTCAATTAGCGCATCCATCCCTACTTTATCAAACATGTGAACAGAAGCAAGATAAGGCGCAAGTGACAGTATCGGAAGATTGCTTACCTGCCAGCCATTTGCACCCTGAACCGGATCAAAAACGGGCTCCATTTTAAACCTGCGCTCTTTATTGTGGCCCCACCAACCGGCAAACCGTGGAAGATCAAGGTCGCGAAGATGCTGTTGATGTACAAAGCAACCAGAAGCATTCCCCGGACCTGAATTCATGTATTTATAGCTGCACCACGCGGCAAAGTCCACATTCCAGTCGTGTAGTTGAAGCTTGATATTTCCCGCAGCATGTGCTAAATCCCAACCAACATACGCACCGGCTTTTTGTCCGGCGGCGGTAATCGTTTTGATATCGAAAACTTGTCCAGTATAATAATTGACTCCACCGATCAAAACCAGAGCGAGCTGATCACCTACTTCCTCAATTTTCGCAAGAATATCTTCAAGACGTAGATTATGCTCACCTTCACGCCGCGGAATTTCGACAATGGCATCGTGGGGATTGAAACCATGGAAGCAAACCTGGCTATGTAACATATATTGGTCGCTTGGAAAAGCCTTTGCCTCACAAATGATCTTATATCTTTTTTGGGTCGGACGGTAAAACGAAACCATCAAGAGATGAAGGTTGACTGTCAGTGTATTCATTACAGCGACTTCATCAGGCAATGCTCCCACCACTTTACTTAATGGACCTGCAAACCTTTCGTGATAATCCCACCACGGCCGTTCTGCAAGAAAGTGTCCTTCGACCGCCAACTTTGCCCAGTCATCCATCACTTCGTCTACATATTTACGTGCACATTTGGGTTGAAGGCCAAGTGAATTTCCGGTAAAGTAAATTACACGCTTACCCTTTACTTCCGGAAAAATAAATTCATCCCGATATTTAGCAAGAGGGTCCTGACGGTCGCATTCCTGTGCAAATTCCCTTGTATTTTGAAAGGTCATTATTTTTTCTTTAGGTCCGTAAAAATACTAAAAATAAAGAAGTAGCCTTTGTTAAAGTGCAACGGTGATTTGATCATTTCTACAAGTTACCTTGGTTTTCATGCTACAGCTCCTTGAAAGTATAAAATAAAAAAACCGCACATTTAATGTACGGCTAGTTTATTTGGTGGATCACATTGATTAGATAATCAACATTGCATCACCGTAAGAGTAAAAATTATATTTTTCTTTAATTGCTTCGTCGTAAGCCTTTTTCATCAAATCGTGACCTACGAAAGCTGACACCATCATCAATAATGTTGACTTCGGCGTATGGAAATTTGTGATCATGCAATCAGCAATACTAAAATCGTGTGGCGGGAAAATAAATTTGTTTGTCCAGCCATCGAAAGGGTTTAATGTTCTTCCAGATGACACAGAGCTTTCAATAGCACGCATTGAAGTTGTTCCAACTGCGCAAACACGCTTTCTTTTGGCTTTTCCTTCGTTGACGATATCGCATGCTTCCTGAGTGATTCGAAGCTCTTCGGAATCCATTTTATGTTTTGAAAGATCTTCAACCTCAACCGGGTTAAATGTTCCCAAACCAACGTGCAATGTAATTTCGGCGAATTTTACCCCTTTGATCTCAAGACGTTTCAATAGGTGCTTCGAAAAGTGTAGTCCTGCTGTTGGAGCTGCCACTGCGCCTTCTTCTTTTGCGTATATCGTCTGATAACGTTCAGCATCATCGGCATTAACTTCACGATTTATATACTTTGGAATCGGTGTTTCACCAAGCTCAGTAAGTTTATTACGAAACTCTTCATAAGATCCATCATAGAGAAAACGAAGTGTTCTTCCTCTTGAAGTTGTATTATCAATTACTTCGGCCACAAGCGAATCATCATCGCCAAAATAAAGTTTATTTCCAATTCGGATTTTTCTTGCCGGATCAACAAGAACATCCCAAAGCCTTTGCTCTGAGTTTAATTCACGAAGTAAGAAAACTTCAATTCTGGCTCCCGTCTTCTCTTTATTTCCGTATAATCTTGCGGGAAATACTTTTGTATTGTTGAGTACCAAAACGTCACCGTCACCAAAGTAATCGATCACGTTGTGGAACATTTTGTGTTCAATGGTGCCTTTCTTCCTGTCGATAACCATTAATCTAGATTCGTCCCTGTTCTCTGCCGGGTGTTCTGCTAGTAATTCTTTTGGAAGATTAAATTGAAAATGAGATAATTTCATGTAGTATTTTTTAAAAGTGCAAAGATACTATCGGAGAAGAGGCGATGTCAAGTGTTTTGACCTTTATTTGCTAAAGGCTGCATTTCTATTTTGCGAGGGGTTGCTATGACTGAATTGTATCGGTAAGTGATTCCGGTTTTAAAAGGCCAAGTTGTGCAATATCTTGCCAGAAAGCCGGATAGGACTTGCTTACAACCTCAGCGTCGGCAATATTAATCGCGACTTTGACTCCTAAGGTTGCGAATGCCATGGCCATCCGGTGATCGTCATACGAATTGATGACAACTTCTTGATTGCAATGTGAAGCAGGATATAAATAAATGCTGTTATAAGTAATTTCGGCCTTCCCCCCTAATTTCGTGATTTCTGTCTTTAACGCGTGCAGCCGATCAGTTTCTTTGATGACCAGCGTGTGCAAACCGGTTAAATGACAGCTGATCCCCAGTCCGAAACACGTCACTACAATTGTTTGCGCAATATCGGGAGTGTCATTACAATCAAGTTCGATTTTTGTCAATTGAACACCTTTCTTTCGTATTTGCAGGACACCGTTATCAAAGGAAGATTGTACTCCAAATAATTTATAAATTTTAATAATCTTAATATCGCCTTGAAAGCTCTCAGACCTAAAATTTTGTAAACGCAGCGACGAGCCAACAGGCGAAAGAGCAACAATTGAATAAAAATAAGAGGCTGCCGACCAATCGCTTTCGACGATAATTACAGTTTCTCTGTTAACATTGTGAAGTGGAGACACCGAAATCTCACGATCTTCAAATGAACATTCGGCACCAATTTGCTTTAACAATGAAAGTGTCATGTTAATATATGGCCTGGATGTAACTATTCCTGTAAGCAAAATCTTTAGCCCATTTGGCAGTTTTGGTGCGATAAGAAGCAATGCGGATATATACTGACTGCTGACGTCTGCGGCAAGTGACACCTGATCTGATATTAAATCTCGTCCGACAATTCTCAGCGGTGGATAACCTTCATCTTCAAGATATGTTATTTCAGCTCCCAGTGTCCGCAGTGCATCAACCAGAATTTTAATAGGCCGCTGTTTCATCCTGGCTGATCCTGTAATGGTAACTGTCCGGCCTCTTTGAATTGCAAAAAATGCTGTTAGAAAGCGCATTGCAGTACCGGCATGACCAACGTCAATGTGGTCATTACCAATTAGTGCGGTACGCATCGCATCCGAATCATCGGAATCTGACATGTTTTCAATCTGAAGTTCGGGATACAGCGCGCGCAGCAGCAGCAGCCTATTCGTTTCAGATTTTGAACCTGGAACGCGGATGGTTTTTTCACCGAAAAGGAGAGATGGCTCAAGCCTGATGTTCACTATTAAATTCTTATCAGGGCAATTTACGGAAAATCAGAAGAACTATTTAAGTTTCTCGTTGTTGTGATGCCTGTCGTGATCGCGTCGAGATTTTAAAGCCATCTTTTTATCGAATGCTTCCTGCAGATCTACGCCGGTTTGGTTTGCAAGACAAAGTACGACGAAAACAACATCGGCCAATTCTTCGCCCAGATCCTTGTCTTTGTCACTTTCCTTTTCGGATTGTTCTCCGTACCGACGGGCAATTATACGTGCCACTTCGCCCACTTCTTCAGTAAGCTGAGCCATATTTGTCAGTTCGTTAAAATATTTTACGCCGTGCTCCTTGATCCAGGTATCAACAGCAAGTTGGGAGTTTTTCAAATCCATCATTAAACTTTTTTGAGCACAATTTTTTCAGTTTGTTTGGCTATCATTGCGCTAAAGAACTTCTTTAATGTGTCATAGTGTTCCTGGCCCACAATCGCGGTGTTCATATCATACATTACTACAAGCTGAACCTGATTACCTGAATGCGTAATGTTATATCTGAAACTTCCCATATTATCATTCATATTGATTTGCACGGGAGCAGGCATCGATTCTACTACATAACCATCTGGCAATTTTATTGAAATCGCGTATTTATCTTGTGATGGAAAGACGAAATCAACTGGATATTCTCGCGTTTCCTGCTTAAAAGGATTGTCAGGGGATGTCAGAAACATCATTGGTGAGAAATACATTTTGTCTCCGATTATTTCCGTCAGATTATCATATGAAAAAGAATATGTTTCCACTATCGGCTGTAACAGTTCGCGTGAATTTTCCACTTTGTAGTCATTTATCATCATGCCTTTATACCTGTCCTCGAGCTTTTGAAGATAAGACTCCTCAGATAAATCTAAGTACTTATCTCTAAACCTGTAGGCGTTGTAGTTGGTATATTGATTCCGTAACTTCCCAGTGGCAGTTCCGTCAGCGGCCATGTTAACCATTATATTAACAGCATCAATTGATTTAATAGTAGGATTGAGCTCGACTAACGATGAACTGTTATTTGGTTTGATCACTCTGCCCAGCCAGTTGAGGGCTCTTGTAGGCAATATTCCGGGGCTGTTGACTTTACTTGTTGCATCCAGCAGCACCATTCCATCTTCATCCATTGCTCCGCAAATAACATAGTTATATCCTGTTCTGCTTGGATACATCGTTATACCATTGGCACGTGTACTGACTAAAACCGGATCAGCATCTACTTTTGCATATCTAAGCATAGCAATTAACATCAGGTTGATCTCTCCGACGTTACCTGTGCTGTTCTTATACGCAGATTTTACACCTTCCGAACACGAATAACCTAAATATTCGTTCCAGCTCATTTTTGATTGGACGAAGCCAAAAACTTTGTTGATCTTTTCTCTTTTGGTAGAGGCACCTTGCAGGAGCGCATCTAAATCAGCTTCAAAATAACCCGTTTTTTTAAGTTCGGGTCCAAAATCATCATTTTCATAAATTTTTCTCGCTACAGATTCCCATGTTGTGGCTAGTTCAGTACGCATGCCATTTCCATCAATCCTCGTAGCCAATTCATAAATGAGGCGTGAGCGATAATTATCAATATTATCTACGAACGCTTCGTCACGCATGGCTTTCACATCCGTAAGAGTAAAAATTGACCTATGCTCACTATATGAATTTACTTTATTGACATATTCGTCGGCACGTTTTGGCTGTAGAAATCCGCCCAGCAGTTTATTATAAATAAAATACTCAGGAACAGTTACTGAATAAGAAACAAAATTTGCAGGAACATCATATTGCATAAAAAAATCCGGTAGCGCAATAGTATTGTAGGTAGTGCGGATGATCTTGTATTCAATGATTGATCCCTCGCGAACGTTTGGCAATGTGATTTTTTTAGCACTGTAATATTTATTCTTTTCCTCGCTGAATTTACTTTCGCTGGCCAACTTTGTTTTTTCGACTTTGCCATCCACCAGATTATATGTTGCCGCATCATAAAACTGCACCTGATCTTTGTGAACACCTGCATAGAAGACTTCTTCAACATTAGCATATTTATAACCGTCTGTTTTGTATATCTTCATTTTCACGGTTGTCTCAATCTGAACTTTCCAATAGCCCTCTCCGTCGATAGTAAACTTAACTTCACCTTTTTTGAACAATATGGCAGCAGAAGCAGCCGTATCTAACGGATGTATTTTTTCGGATAGCTCTGCAACGGTAACTTTATTAAGTTCATGCCTTTGTGCCTTTACAAACAACGGTGAAAGTAAAATTGCGATCAGTAGTAAGTATTTTTTGTTCAAAATTTGTGTTTTATGTTATATTGTGCTTTGACCTCAATAATGTTTTAATGACTCTTCTTAATCAGCTTTTCTAGCCTTTTATCAAAACTATTTTAGCATTATCGTTTCTTGCGACCGATTCACGGAACTTTCTAAAGGTTTCATAATCCTCCGTAGCATATTTTCCTTCCTTTATCTGCAGCGTTCTTTTGTACAATATTTTGTGAGGACTTACCATCTCAAATTCGATTTTATAACTTCCGAATTTGTCCTGTAGCGATACATCCTGAGGACGAGCTTCGATAATAAAACCTTCAGGCAAGTCAATAGTTACTTCATCGTAATCGTAATAGCCACGCGCAATTTCAAGTGGATTGTTCCTGCTTCGATACCGTTGCGGAACGTTTTTGTTCTGATTAAAAAGATTTGTGGCGAATATCAGTCTGTTGTTGTCGGTGTTACAATATTTTTCGGCATCAAGAGTGACATCTTCAAAGAACTCTACTTTATCCTTATCGTTTGAAACATTGATCTTTTTCAGTTTAACGTTGGTGATACTACTGAAGTAGTTCTTGTAGTATAAGTCAATATCAGATGCTGATTGCGTACCTAAGTGGCGTTTGGCAGCATATTGTGTACCTGTAGACCGAATCTTAGCGCTGCCTGAAACAGCACCTTCAGCAGAAATTTTATAACTTCCTTCAGTTAGCTGCTTATTAAATTCGCTACTGTATATATTAGTTCGGGTTATTTCACCACCACTGGGCTTTACCAAAAGTACTAGCCGATCGTCTGTAAATTCGCCCTGGAAACCAAATGGCTCTGTCTGGCTTGTACATTCTAGCCATGTAAGTTTACCATCATGTGGAATGGCCAGTATCACATGATTCCCCTGCATCGAAACAAAGTCGGGGTTCATGTCCCTTTTCTCTGCATTTCCGTAAACAACTGCATAATATGACGGAACACCAACTACATCAAGCAATGACCTGGTATAATTGCTTAAGGCTTTACAATCTCCATATCCAAGGCGGTCGACATCTTTGGCAAGCATAGGTTTCCAGCCGCCGATTCCGAGTTGAATGCTGACGTACCGAGTTTTACTCTGCATATATTGGTAAACGATCTTCGCCTTTTTTAAAGGATCAGTCTCAGAACCGACAATTGATCTTATTTTTGTTTTGGTTTCTTCAGGAAGGCCATCTGTTCCTGTAAGCAAGTTGTTATACATCCACTGACCAAAACTTTCCCACGTCACTGCATCACCGTCGACACCTTCGAGCCTGAATTTCTGTAATCCCAGGAGAACATAAGGGACGAGCTTATCGAATGATGGCGAGTATTGTTCAATTTTTAATGAAGGTAAATTTTCAACGGTCATATTGATACCGTTCTGAAGCTCTTTCTTTACGAGGTTTTTTCCTTGAAAATTGTATTCCTTAAATTTAAAGCCTAGTTCGGAAGGTGCTGTCACAGTGATTTCAGCTTTTTCAAGCGCCATGAACGGTTCGTCAATGGGAAACCACTGTGGAAGAAATGCAGTGTTTGAATCCGTGGTTTCACTTTCATAAACCATGGTAAAAGGATATTGGACAGGCGTGTAATCGAGGTAAGTCCGCTTTTCATCAGAAATAATAGAGCCTTCCGAAACTGAAACCTCCTTAAAATCTTTACGCTTGATCTTCTTTATTTCTTTTCCAAGTGCGTCGTAAACTGTGGCTCCAATTGATCTAACAGACCGTCCTTCGGATGCATTCAGCCCCGAAAGGCCTTGCTCATTTAAGACTGTTACAACGCGATATCTTTTAATTATTAGGGAGCTTTTAGACGCTATCTCAATGTTCGTTCTGTCGTATCGTACAACGGAATTCGAATGTTCAGTTAATGTTTTTGGAATAAGTAATACCGCATACTCTAGTTTTTGGGAAAATGCACAGGTCGTGAACGTTAGAAGCAGGCAGAAAAGGAATTTCATCAGGAAGGATTTCAGCAAAAGTATACTTTTTTAGAAATCTTTAACAATTTAAGTGCGGCTTTTGCTATCTATTATTATCGTAACTGGACCATCATTCAGCAATTTTACTTTCATATCTGCACCGAAAATTCCTTTTTGAACTTTTTCCCTTACCATCAATTGAACAGCGGCAAGGAAATCATCGTATATCACTTTCGAAATTTCCGGTTTAGCGGCTTTAATGTAGCTCGGCCTGTTGCCTTTTTTAGTAGATGCGTGTAAAGTAAACTGGCTGATGATCAAAATTTCACCATCAATATCAACTAGTGACTTATTCATCACGCCCTGCTCATCAGGAAAAATTCTCATGTTCACGATCTTGGGCGACAGCCAATCAATATCTTCCTGGGAATCTTCATCTTCAATTCCAACGAAAACGAGCAATCCTGTAGAGATCCGGCCGACTGTTTCGCCTTCAACATTCACTGAGGCATGCGAAACTCTTTGAATAACAGCTCTCACTTATTTCGAGTTTCGTCACTGGCGATCCGGTCGTCGTTGTATATGTCAGTGCGGTAATGCTCATCGTCGCCTTCAAGTATTTGCAAATAGCTTTTGTATCGCGACCACGCAATTTCATCCTTATCGAGTGCATCTTTAACGGCGCAATTCGGTTCGTCTTTATGAAGGCAATTATTGAACTTACACTTATCCTGTAATCTGAAGAATTCCGGAAACAAACCGCTGATCTCTTCCTTTTCCATATCAACTATTCCAAAACCTTTGATTCCCGGAGTATCAATGATTTTCGCGTCAAAAGACAGGTCGTACATTTCTGCAAAAGTGGTTGTATGCTGACCTTGTTTGCTCTGTTCGGAAATATTCTTGGTTTTTAGGTGCAGGCTTGGCTCCATCGCATTTACCAACGTCGACTTTCCGACTCCTGAATGACCCGAAAACATACTTACTTTTCCAATCATCGCTTCTTTTAAAACGTCAAGTCCCTTTGCTTGTGTAGATGAAATTCGCATGCACTTATAACCAATTTCCTGATAAACATGCTGTAAAAACAATTGTTCATCCAGCATTGCCTCATCGTAAGTGTCAATTTTGTTGAACACAAGTATGGTTTCGATACCGTATGCTTCGGCAGTGACCAGGAAACGATCGATAAAGCTAGTAGTTGTTGGTGGATTATTAATAGTAATCAGCAGAAAGACCTGATCAATATTCGCAGCAATAATGTGCATCTGATGCGACAGGTTTACAGATTTCCTGACGATATAGTTCTTACGCTCATGTATCTTGGTAATAGTTCCTGTTACCTCATCAGAATTGTTGTCGAGATCGTAGTCAACAATGTCGCCAACGGCAATTGGATTGGTGCTTCTGATCCCTTTAATGCGGAATTTACCCTTCATCCTGCATTCGGTGAAAATTCCCGAATCGGATTTAACGGTGTACCAGCTTCCGGTTGATTTGTAAACAATACCAGTCATTTGACAAAGGTAAAACTATGTTTTAAGTCCGCCTCGCTTTGTTATGCAAAAAAATAATGAGATGAGGTTAGTTTTTCGGATCGTTGATCACTTTTTCCTGATGCATGATGCTTTCCTGATGCACTGCCCTAAAAAACCTAAGTATAAATTCCTCACTCAGTCCTTTCTGCTCACCTTCATCAATCATCTTGGCAAGGATTTCTGTCCATCTTTTGTTTTGGAGCACAGCTACATTCCTTGATTTTTTCAACTCACCAATCTCTTCAGAAATTAGCATGCGCCGTCCCAGCATTTCAAGCAGTTTCGTGTCGGTATAGTCAATTTTCGCCCTAAGTTGGGCCATTTCGAAATTGTAATCATCTTCCTCGACCGTAACCCGGCGAATTTTCAGCTCCGACAGTATTTGTTTTAACCTTGCAGGCGTAACCTGCTGTGCAGCGTCACTCCATGCATTGTCAGGATCGTTATGCGTCTCGATCATCAGTCCGTCGTAATTCAGGTCAAAAGCTTGCTGTGAAACTTCAAGAATAAGATCGCGTCGTCCTGTAATATGTGACGGATCGCAGATAATTGGAAGGTGCGGAAAGCGATTCTGCAATTCGATTGCGATCTGCCATTCGGGAATGTTGCGGTATTTCGTCTTTTCATAAGTTGAAAAACCGCGATGTATAGCTCCCAGGTTTTTAATGCCTGAATTGTAAAGCCGTTCGATTCCGCCGATCCAAAGAGCCAGATCGGGATTGACAGGATTTTTAATAAGTACTATTTTGTCTGTGCCCTGCAATGCGTCGGCAATTTCCTGTACAGCAAAAGGATTAACAGTTGTTCGTGCACCAATCCAAAGAACATCAATGTCGTGCTCTAACGCAAGCTTTACATGTGTGACATTTGCCACCTCAACAGCCATTATAAGTCCGGTTTCTTGTTTTGCTTTCTGGAGCCATTTCAACCCGATCGCTCCAACGCCTTCAAATCCACCCGGACGCGTTCGCGGTTTCCAAATCCCAGCACGAAAAATATTTACATTGGAAGAAGCAAGTTCACGGGCAACTGCCATTACCTGATCTTCAGTTTCAGCGCTGCAAGGCCCGGCGATAAAAAGTGGATGAAAAAGGCCGAGATTGTCTAGCCAATGACGAATTGTAGGATCATCTTGCATTCCAGGTGCATGTTTATTATCGGTTGAAGATACGTCTAAGGTAAGATTCAGACAAGATATGAAGAAAATAAAAAATCCCGACTTTCATCGGGACTCATATAACAAGTTGTGAATTAATAACTTTCAAATAACTCCCGACAGTGTTCTTCTGCGTAACAGTAAAATAATGTGAAATTATGCTATTTGATACCTTTGTAACGGATGCTAATATATACAAAAAAATTATTTTTCTGCGTTTAATATGCAATTTAACAGTGCATTTTCGGAATAGCCACACGAAATTGCCACCAACTACAAATTCTAATTACATTTGTCATAAATCAGGTATATGTCGATCGAAGTCAATAATATTTCAAAAAGCTATGGCGCTCAAAAGGCGTTAGACAATGTCAGTTTCTCTGTAAAAAAAGGTGAGATCGTTGGATTTCTGGGTCCGAATGGCGCCGGTAAATCAACATTAATGAAAATCCTCACTACCTTTATTTCACCAGATGAAGGAACCGCATCAGTCAACGGACACGATGTTTCCAATCAGCAAAAAGCAGTTCAAAAATCGGTTGGATATCTTCCTGAGCATAATCCGCTTTACCTTGATCTTTATGTCAGGGAATACCTCGAATTTAATGCAGGCGTTTATAAAGTTGGCAAAGCAAGAATCGAAGAAGTCATCGAATTGACAGGCTTGCTTCCTGAAAGCCATAAGAAGATCGGACAATTGTCAAAGGGATATCGTCAGCGCGTCGGATTGGCAACAGCCTTGCTTCACAATCCCGATGTTCTAATTCTAGATGAACCAACGACAGGTCTTGATCCAAATCAATTAGTTGAGATCAGGCGCGTCATTGTCAATGCAGGGAAAGATAAAACGGTGTTTCTGTCAACGCACATCCTACAGGAAGTTGAAGCCATTTGCGATCGTGTTATTATTATCGACAAAGGCAAGATCGTCACCGACAAAAAGATCGACAAACTTATTGAGGAGAAAGTCCAGATTATTGAGGTTGAATTCGACAAAACACCTGCTAAAGCTGCATTTTCAAAATTACCAAATCTGACATCATCCAGGAATATCAGCGGAAATCTTTGGGAACTTACTTTCGCCACCGACCAGGATATGCGTCCAGTGGTGTTTGATTTTGCCACTTCCAATAATCTGAAAACGTTGCAGATCAATCAGCGCACGAAAAACCTTGAAGCCGTGTTCCGCGAAATGACCAAAAAGTAGTTACGGGTAAATAAGATGTCCGGTGTAAAGCTGCACAACGTTAACTACAGCAGGCACATTCATTAAAATCACATTCCCGGTGCTGTAAATTGTTCCGGAGATTGACTGTTGTGGCGCGACAACAATATCATTCGAGCTTCTTTGAAAAGTATATACATTCTGGGCACTTAATTCAGACCCTTCAAAACGTGCGTTCCCATCATAAAAATTTACCGTTAGATCATTCGTACTTCCTCGTAGATTAAAAAATGAGGATGCATTGTCTTCTATACTTAGCACGCCGCAATTAACATTCAGTTCAAAGGTTCCGGAAGCAGTTTTATTGAACATAGCCGACTGCAATGAAAGCACCGGGAAATTTAAAACACCTTCTGAACGCACAGCAAATTGAGTCGATGAATAGATCTTTGTTAATTCCGGAGTAGTTACAACAATAGTAGTATTATTATACGTTCGCGACCAGTTGCATCCGCTTTCATTCTTTAGAAATAGCTCACCATTTGAAACAGTTGCAGTAATGTTACTCAGTAGATTTTCACCGGTGGAAACAGTTATGCTCCGTTCATCACCTTGTTTTACGACCAGTTCGATACCTTCGCCTACATTTATCATAGTAAATATATCTGCCGAAAGTTCCTTTGTCACCATATCGCCCGACGACTGGAAACACTCGCTGGCAGAATCACAGCCGAACATCAGCAATAAACAAAGGAAATATATGATCGCTCTCATGTTGCTATAATTTAATTCCAATTCCAAATTCCAATGCTTCAGCTTTTGCGCCATGAGTCTTTAAACTCATTGATCCGAAAATCTGATCACTGATATAATATTTCATGCCAACCCGCTGATAAAGCGGACCAAGATATTTAAATGGAGAATAAACATAATAACCGACTTGCGCCTCCATCGATAACCTGCTGATCAATAGCTCGTGTCCTATGAATACGCCAATCCGTCTAAAATCAGTATCTGCGGCTATTTTCTCGGCTGGATATGCAACTGATTTAAATTTGATGTATTCCCGAAGGTATTCATGCCAAAACAAGTCTGTTCCAACCTGGACAGCACTTTTGCGGCTGAGTCTTTTTTCAGCGTTAAATGACAATGCAAAAAACGGATACTGGCCGCTTCCAATAATGTCGCTTTCATTTACGCCACCGCGAAGAGTAATGTTGTAGTCAATTGGTTGCTTTATATAGTTTATCGAATCACGCTGCCACGGAAGATATACATTTTGCGCATTTTTTTCCAGCGAATAATTTAAGCCGAGATTTATCGCAATCGTGTTTGTGCTTGTATTCGGTGATCGTAATGTTGCATTGGAGTGGTGAAAAAAGCTAAAACCTGCATGAAATCCGAAATTTTGCCACAGATTTTCTTTTCTGAAATTCAACATAAAATATGATGCAGGAAACCAGTGCGAACCGTAAGCAACATTCCGAAAATTTGTTTCCTTGTCGTATGGATTTGTATTGTAAGCAATTCCCTGAGCCACCCGGAATGTCAGATTACGCTTTAAGAAGTAAAAATTGTAATGAGCATACAATCCGTATAAATCGCCCAAAGTTTCATTATGCGTATCTTCAAAATGAAACGAAGCGCCGTAATCCGGGTAGTTATATGCCGCCTGCCATTCCTTAGTGCCAAATGTTTTTTTATTAAAACTGATCAGAATTCCTTCAGGATGTTCAGTAATAAGATGCCGGATCGAGTTGCTGTGTGCAAAGATATTTCCATAGAAATAGTCGGCGTCGAGAGTGTAACCGGCATTCCCTTGCGTCTGCCCATCGCAGATTACCGAAACCAAAATGATAAAACCGAAGTAGAAAGCTTTGATGTAGCGCACAAATTTCAAATATGCCCAAAAGTAACTTTTTATAACTAACGGCAAAGGCTTAAAAAACAGCTTTTGCAATCTCACGGATATTTTCAGATTTGCCCATCGAATAATAATGCAGCACCGGAATTCCGGCAGCCAACAGTTCTTTGCTTTGGTTGATACACCACTCAATTCCAACCTGCCGCACAGCATCTGCATCGCCCGCCCGCACAATAGCCATTATGAGATCGTCGGGAAGGTCGACGGAAAAGCGATGCGGAATCTGATTCAATTGCTTTTTTGTTGAAATCGGTTTTAATCCCGGAATAATCGGAACCATAATTCCCGCAGCACGGCATTTGGCCTCAAATTCAAAGAACTTTTTGTTGTCAAAAAACATTTGGGTCACCACGTAATCAGCGCCATTTTTAATTTTTTGCTTCAGGAAATAGATGTCGCTGTCAAGGCTGGGCGCTTCCATATGTTTCTCAGGATATCCTGCAACGCCGATGCAAAAATTGGTTGTGCTTGAATTTAAGAGATCATCATCAAGGTAAATTCCTTTGTTCAGATTTGAGATTTGAGATACGAGTTCGCCCGCGTTCTGATTTCCATCTTTCTCCGGCTTAAAATAAATTTCGCTTTTTACGGCATCACCCCGAAGTGCAACCACATTCTGAATTCCTAAAAAATCAAGGTCGATCAAAAAGTTTTCGGTGTCTTCTTTCGAAAATCCGCCGCAAAGGATATGCGGAATAGCATCAACCTGGTATTTGTTTTGAATCGCAGCACAAATTCCGACTGTTCCCGGACGTTTTCGTACCACCTTTTTCTCCAGCAGACCATTTTCAAGTTCCTTAAATTCATATTCCTCCCGATGATAGGTCACATCAATAAAAGGTGGATTAAATTCCATCAGCGGATCAATGCTGTCGAAGATCGATTTGATATTCTGGCCCTTTAACGGAGGTAAAATTTCAAAGGAAAAAAGCGCTTTTCCGTTGGCGTTGGCTATGTGTTCTGTTACTTTCATTCTGGGTTGTGGGTGCTAGCTGTTATGTTCTGGAGGTTTTTTGGGCGTGTCACCGGCTCCGCTGACGCTCGCCGCTGTCGGGCTGTTCGCGGTGCGCGGCACCTTGCTTCCATCCCTCACGCGGGCTTTTTGTTATTTTTTAAATTTTATACTAAAATCTTAATCTGCAATGTTTGGATTCAACCATTTAGTCGCTTCTTCAGTTGAAATACCACGGCGTTTGGCGTAATCGATTACCTGATCTTCTTTGATCTTACCCAATCCAAAATATTTACTTTGTGGATTAGCGAAATAATATCCTGAAACAGATGACGCAGGCCACATTGCCATGCTTTCAGTTAGTTTTACACCAATGGCTTCTTCGACTTTCAACAGCTTCCAGATCGTTGGCTTCTCGAGGTGATCCGGACAAGCGGGATAACCGGGCGCGGGACGAATTCCAATGTATTCTTCTTCTATCAGATCTTCTGTAGATAAGTGTTCTTGAGCTGAGTAACCCCAATATTCTTTACGGACTTTCTCATGAAGATATTCTGCGAAAGCTTCTGCCAGTCGGTCAGCAAGGGCTTTTACCATGATCGAATTATAATCATCGTGTTGCTTCTCGAGTTCACTTGCCCACTCATCAACACCAAAACCGGTTGTGACGCAAAACGCACCGATATAATCAGTTTGTCTTAAATCTTTGGGCGCAATAAAATCGGCTAATGCGATATTTGGAGCTCCTTTCGTTTTTTGCGACTGCTGCCGAAGTGTGAGGAATTTTTGAGTAATATTGCCGCTTTCATCATATAGTTCGATATCATCATCATTGATCTGATTGGCAGGAAAGATTCCGAAAACACCTTTTGCAGAAAGCTTTTTCTCATCAAGAATCTGCTTCAACATCTGTTGCGCATCTGCAAAAACCGACGTCGCCTGTTCACCTACAACTTCATCTTTGAGTATCTCCGGATATTTCCCGGCTAACTCCCAAGTCCGGAAAAATGGCGTCCAGTCTATATAATCTACAAGAATTTCAAGGGGAACTTCAATTGTTTTTGAACCAACAAATGATGGCTTAACCGGAGCATATTTGTTCCAGTCAACTTTGAATTTATTAGTCCTCGCCTGCTCGATTGTCAAAAAGTCTTTGTCGCGGCTACGGTTTAAATATCCTTCACGTAAAGTGTCATATTCAGA
>DASWND010000025.1:0-3444 GCA_036399435.1 Flavobacterium sp. | reverse complement strand
GACTCAACGGTTTTTACGTATTGCGCAAGCTCAATGTTCGTTTCAAATTGCATCACTTCGAATCGGGTTTGATTAAAGAAATCTTTAAGTACAGTATCTGGATATTTATCTTTGCAATGGTCGGACAATTCCAATGGCGAGCCGGCCAGCTTATATTAGGATCAATGTTGGGAACAACAGCGGTAGCAATATATGGCGTCGGAATTATGCTCGGAACCTATTACGGTGCGTTTTCAACAGCGATATCGGGAGTTTTTCTGCCACGTGCAACAAAAATGACGGTGCTCGAATCAAGCAGTGAAGAGTTGACCGATATGATGATTAAAATCGGGCGCTTTTCATTAATAGTGTTGCTGATGATCCTCGGCGGATTTTTATTATATGGCAGACAATTTGTCGATTTGTGGGTTGGTCCCGTTTATGAGGATTCCTGGTTTATTGCGATGATCATTATGTTTTCATATACATTGCCACTCGTTCAGGCATTTGCCAATTCTATTCTCGAAGCAAAACGTATGTTTTCGTTCAAAGCATTAACTTATATCTCACTTATTATAATCGGAACAATCGCCGGAGCAATGGCAATTCCGAGGTTTGGGGTTACAGGGCTAATCATCGGATCAACTTCAGGCTGGCTACTGAGCCAAATCGTGATGAATTTTTACTACAATAACGTTATTGGTTTACAGATTCCCCGGTTTTTCTTTGGCTTGCTGAATCGATTGTTGCCAACATTCCTCGCGATTCTGGCAATTGGTTATGCAATAAATCTAATTCCGGGTTCCGACTGGTTGAATCTCTTGCTGAAAATTACTTTGTTTGCAATGACATTTGTGGTGTTGATGTTTAAATTCGCATTAAACGAATATGAGCGGAGCGTATTCACGGCATATCTGCCTCATTTTCTAAAAAAACATACGTGATGGTTACACTAAATAAAATTCATTTTACGAACAACGGCAGGCGAATCGAGTACGATTACAACGTCGATTCCTCTGTTGCGAAGTACTTCAATAAGAAAGCGATGTTCTTTTCGGAGTATGATGTACGTGTTGACCAGGTCGCCGAAAGCATAACTGTCATTCCTTTTCTTGCCAACTTTGCGCCTATTTGTTGGTTTGCGGGAATCGAGTTGGTCGTTAATGAAGCAGATCAGGACTTTCTGGATGCTTTAGCATCAATTAAAGATGAGCTTTCAAAATATTACCCGCAGCTAAAAATCTTAAATGGTAAGATATCGGCGGAAAGAGTTGTCAAAAATACCATTGGCGGTGACAAATCAGTAATGCTGTTCAGTGGTGGCGTGGATGCATTCGCAACTTATTTCCGACATTACGAAGAAACGCCGGAACTTGTCACTATTCAGGGTGCCGATATAGAACTTACAGATACGAAGCAATGGGCAGAAGTCCAGGCATTCAATGCCAATGAACCTATTCTGCGTCAGAACGAAAAGCATTACGTGGTGTCGAACATCAGGGATTTCTATACCTATGATGTCGATTTGTTGATTGATAAAAGTTGGTGGGGAAACATTCAGCACGGACTCGCACTGGTTTGTTCTCTTGCGCCATTGTCTGCCGTCCAAAAATATAAAAGCATATATATTGCATCTACACGTTCCATCCACATGGAGTTCAATCAATGGGGTTCTATGCCTGAAACTGACGAAAAAATCTCGTGGGCAGGTATAAACGTAATCCACGATGGATTTGAACTGAAACGCCAGGACAAAGTCGACCAAATAGTAAATTCGCTTAATGAACTGAATGCAAAAACGACGATTAGAGTTTGCTACTCCGACTTAAAAGAAAACTTAAATTGTTCGCGCTGTGAAAAATGTGTTCGCACAATATTCGGGATAATGCTGGCCGGAGGAAATCCGAACGATTATGGTTTTGAAGTGGATTCCGGAATTTACAATCTGATAGATCAAACGGTATCCCGTGGATTTAAAACGCGCGGAGCACAGTTTTTTTGGACAGAAATACTACAGAAAACAGAAAACAATACTAATTTTTTCTATTTTTCGGATTATGACGATGAGTTGGCGAAGATTAAAATCCTTCAACAGAAAATCAAAAAAGAATCTGAAAGTGACATCGTTCAGCCGGGTAGCATCAAGAAGTTTAAGTTGCTGATTGGAAACCGATTTCCAAAGCTTTTCAGCTATTATCTCAAAGTTCGCCGCTCTTTTAATTAATGGGAATGATGTAAATTTGTTCTTACACATTTAATTGTACCTTTGCCCGCTGCAAAAAAGCGCAACAACCACAAATATCCTGCAAAACAGGCCTAAACAATATTTCGAATGCTATACGGACTACTGAAGTACGAGGAAAATAAGAGATTTTTTAATGTTGGCGACAATGTACAGAGTCTTGCTGCAAAGCAATACCTTCCAAAGGTTGATCATTTTTTGAACCGGGAGAAGCTGGCCGATTATAAAGGTGAGAAAATCAAGTTGATCATGAACGGTTGGTTTACGCACAACATCCACAACTGGGTTCCGAGTGACGACATTGATCCACTGTTCGTATCGTTCCACATCAACAATACTGCGGCACCGGCAATGCTTAGTGAAAAAGGTATTGCTTATTTAAAGAAGCATGAGCCAATCGGTTGTCGCGACCAGTTTTCTGCCGATACATTAAAAGCAAAAGGTATTGACGCTTACTTTTCAGGCTGCCTGACTTTAACCCTTGACACTTATAAAGTGGATGACTCATTGCGCGGCGACGATATTTACATCGTTGATCCGCTGTACAGCTATCCATCATTTGAAAAAGTAACTTACGATTATAAGCGCTTTTTGCGAAGCATCCAAAACGGAAATATTTTTAAGATTGGCGACAAGAAGAAGCACATCAGCAACTTCATCGACGCCGATTTGTTGAAAACCGCACATTATGTGAACCAGGAACCGCCTGCAAATACTTATACTACTGAACAAAAATTTGCGATGGCTGAGGATCTGCTGCATAAATATGCTAAAGCAAAGCTGGTCATTACATCACGCATCCATTGCGCGCTTCCGTGCCTGGCGATGGGAACGCCGGTGATTTTTGTTAATGGTTTCGCAAGCTTCGTAGATTCGTGCAGATTTGATGGTATTCTGGAACTTTTTAACCGCATTGACGTCAATACCAAAACAGGCGAGTTTACTTCTAACTTTGCGCTTGACGGAAAGATAAACCGAAACATGGTTGTCAAAAACCTGGGGAAGCACCACGCTTTGGCAGAGCCAATGAAAGAGAAATGCCGAAAATTCATTGCTGAATCGTAACTTAACGAACAATTTTACTGTTCATCGTCCTTGCTTTGCTGACTTAAAGAATAACATATCTTTATATTTCGAAAGCCACCTAACGCTTGCTTAACGTCGTATTTTAATGTTTGATAAATACATTCTTGCGCCCATTCTTCAAAATATTGAGCAGAATG
>DASWND010000024.1:0-2708 GCA_036399435.1 Flavobacterium sp. | reverse complement strand
TTCTTCTGCAATTTTACCATCAGGATAGAAAGCTTGTAAAACTCCCTCAAGCTTCCCATTTTTATAATTTTCTATTGTCATTACTACTTTGGAATTCTGATGGTAGTATTTCCACTCGCCTTCGTGCAATTTATTGACGGTTTTACCTTCGCTGACTTTGTTTTTCTTTTGATTGTAGATGATGGTATAGGCGGAGTTGTCTTTCGGATTAAATTCGCGGGTTGCAATCACCCCCCCTTCCTTGGTATCATCATAATATGTAAACATGCCGGTTTCTTTTCCGTGTTCAAATGTACCTTGGTAACGCGGTCGTTTTGATTCTTCATATACGCCTTTCCAGGATCCGTGTTTCAGGCCTTTATCATCAAGTTTATTGATTTCTTGCGCCATTACCGACGAAGAGGCCATCATCAGCAAAAGCAATAGCAGGGCATTTTTAACTGTATTCATGTTTGTTTATGTATCAGACTTTATAACTTAATTCAAAGCATTTTATTTTATTAGCTGTAATACCATGCCATAAAATCTTAATTTTATTCAAAAGTGAGATAGACAATCTGGTAATTTATTACTTTCGCTCAAAATAAAAAATAATTACTATGAAAACATTTTTCAAAATTAAGAATCTAGCCGCTGCACTGTTCATCGCTGTGGCATGTTTGTCCTGCAATGACGATGATGCCAGTGGACCATCTGAATCTTTACTGGATTTAGCCCAACAAGATCCATCGCTAACAACTTTTGTACAAGCTGTTCAACGTGCCGAAATTACCGGAAATCTGGAAGGTAACCAGACCTTCACCATTCTTGCACCGCACAATACGGCTTTTAACGAATTTTTTATTCAAAATGGATACTCCGGAATCGATGCTGTACCGGTAGATGTGTTGAAGCAGCTACTCTACAATCATATGATTAGCGCCGAATTTAAAGCTGAAGATTTCCTAATAGGATATATCAGTACGAATGCTACAGGAACGGCTTCCACAACAAATCGGGTTGCGCTATTCATCGATACAATATCTGGAATCAAGTTCAATGGAAATTCGACATTGGTTACACCGAACATTGATGCTAGAAACGGAGTGCTTCACATTGTAAACCGTGTAATAAAAGTGCCCACCGTATACGATCATCTCCTGGCAAATCCAGCACTTTCCGCTTTCACCAATGCCTTAGCCCAGAGTCAGGGTTCTGGTTTCGTAGCAACTTTATCTGGAACAACTGAATCGCCATTTACAGTTTTAGCACCTCAAAATACTGCTTTTACGGCATTTTTGGACGAAACCAATCACGACGCACTGAGTGAAATTCCAGCTGAGGAATTAGCATCATTGTTAAACTACCATATTATTACTGACGAGAATATCTTGTCGTCCGGGTTTTTCCAAAATCAGGTACTTACAGCAAGAAATGGCCAGAACATCAATATCACACTGACAGGTGGAGGTAAAAAAGCAACTGACGTCAATAACCGTGTCAGCAATATCATTTTTACGGACATCCAGGCGAGCAACGGAATTGTTCATGTTCTTGATAAGGTTCTAATGCCGAACTAAGCAGAAAAATTTTATAAAGAAAAAGCTTCCGGAATCCGGAAGCTTTTTTTTATTTCTTGGCGCCTTTGGCTTTCTGTTCCTCAGCCTGCTCCATCATTTCCTGCATCTTTCGCTGGAACTTACTTTGCGTTTTTGGTTTCAGCTTATTCTCTTCTATTCGCGCGTGAATTTTCCTTTCGTCCACAACGTACTTCTTGATGACAATCATGATTCCAATAGTAATCAAATTCGAAATCAGGTTATACAAACTCAGTCCTGAACCGTAGTTATTGAAGAAGAACAACATCATCAATGGTGAGATGTAGATCATGATCTTCATAATTTTCCCCATATCGGGCATACCTTCCTGCGGTGGTTGTGCCATTGCCTGGTCGCCGGTTGTCATTTTCATATAGAAGAAAATTGCAATTGCTGCAAGAATCGGAAATAGGCTAACATGATTGCCATAAAACGGGATGTAAAACGGCAAGTTCAAAACAGCATCAAATGATGATAAATCGTCCGCCCACAAAAAGCTTTTCTGCCTAAGTTCAAATGCCGAAGGGAAAAACAAGAACGATGCATACATAAAAGGGATCTGAATCAGCGCCGGAATACATCCGGCCATTGGATTCACGCCGGCCTTGCTGTAAAGTTTCATTGTTTCCTGCTGCTTCTTCATTGGGTCTTTCTTGAACTTTTCGCCCAGCTCCATGATTTCAGGGCGCAAAACCTTCATCTTCGCCTGCGATAAGAACGACTTATAGGTGATAGGAGACATCGCAATTTTGATTAGAATCGTGAAGATGATGATCGCAATTCCATAAGCGATAAAGTTTGACAAGAACCCAAATAATGGGACAAAAATCAATTTGTTGATCCACCCAATAATTCCCCATCCAAGAGGAATCAGTTCATCCAGATTGCGGTCGTATGAATTCAGCAATTGATAATCTGCCGGGCCATAATACCAATTCATCTTATAGTCGATTTCTCCACCATTATTAAATGCTAATGGCGCATTCATATGGAATTGCTTTGTAAAAATTGTATCTCTTTGATCGTCGTCAACTAAATTACGTGATTCAAAGTCGGCTGTCTTAAAAGGCGTCTTTGTCAATAAAATTGATGTGAAAAAATGCTGCTTGTAAGCGGCAAAAGTGACATCGG
>DASWND010000023.1:0-4838 GCA_036399435.1 Flavobacterium sp. | reverse complement strand
ATATGAGGAGGAACTTCTGGAGCGCCTCGGCTCTGATAATAAAATGGTGAGGCTTTTAGCGAATAGGGCGAAAACGTCACCAAAACGTGTTGTTTTTGCTGAAGCAGATCATATCGACGTATTGAAAGCCGCACAGATCGCTATGGAAGATGGTATTGCGATTCCTATTTTATTAGGTGATCGTGACGTGATCCTAGAATTAAAAGAAGAATTGGGATTTGATGCAGTTGTAGAAATTATTGATCCTAAAATTCACGAAGAGGATGAAAGGCGCGCTCGTTATGCCGATACTTTATGGAAAGCACGCCGACGAAAGGGAATTCAGCTTATCGACGCACAGAAATGGATGCGGGAACGTAATTATTTTGCCGCAATGATGGTTAACGAAGGCGAAGCGGATGCGCTTGTTTCAGGATATTCGCGAAGTTATCCAACCGTTGTAAAACCTATGATGCAACTGATTGGAAAAGCGCCGGGAATAACTTTGGCTGCGACGACCAATATGATGATGACCAACAGAGGTCCGATTTTCTTATCAGATACCGCTATTAATCCAAATCCAACAGCTGATGATTTAGCGAAGATCGCACTGATGACAGCAAAGACGGTAACGATGTTCGGAATGGAACCGGTAATTGCAATGGTTTCATTTTCGAACTTCGGTTCAGCAGGTGATCAAGCCGCGGGAAAAGTCCGCGAGGCTGTTGCATACCTTCATAAATATTACCCTGATTTGCTTGTTGATGGTGAACTGCAGGCTGATTTCGCCCTTAATCCTGAGATGTTGAAAAGCAAATTTCCATTTGCAAAGATTGCCGGGCATAAAGTCAACACGCTGGTTTTTCCCAACCTTGAGTCGGCCAACATCACTTATAAGTTGCTGAAAGAACTTTACGGAGCGGATTCAATCGGACCCATTATGATGGGCATGGCGCAGCCGGTACACATATTTCAGCTTGGCGCAAGCGTAAGTGAAATGGTCAATATGGTTGCCGTTGCCGTTGTGGACGCGCAGGAAAAAGAGAAGCGCAGAAAGAAATGGGCGGCGTCTGAACGATAAAAATTGCCGCTTGCAGACAATAGAAACCGAGGTAATTGTTTTTTGTTATATTTGAACACAAGTTCTGGTAAATGATAGCACATTTAGAGGGAAGATTAGTTGAAAAAACACCAACTGATGTGGTCATTGACTGCGGAGGTGTGGGCTACCATATCAACATATCGCTGCACACATATTCACTTATTACATCGTCTGAAAAGTTAAAGCTCTACACGTTCCTACAGGTACGTGAAGATGCTCATACGCTGTATGGATTTGTTGAGAAATCAGAGCGCGAATTATTTAAATTGCTGCTGACCGTAACCGGAATCGGAGCAGGAACAGCGCGTACAATGCTTTCGTCAATTTCGCCCAAACAGGTGATCAATGCTTTGGCATCCGGAGATGTGGGTACAATACAGTCTATCAAGGGCATAGGTGCTAAAACTGCACAGCGTGCAATTCTTGATCTTCGTGAAAAAGTGTTAAAAATATTTGCAATTGATGAAGTTTCATTTGCAGCGAGCAATACAAATAAAGATGAAGCGTTATCTGCTCTGGAGGTTCTGGGCTTTAACAAAAAGTTAGCTGAAAAGTCTGTCGAAAGAATAGTTAAAGACACTCCTGATGCAACTGTAGAATCGATCATAAAACAAGCATTAAAAACATTATAAGTACTTGAAAACAGATTATATTAAGGCAGACTTTCTACTGAGATCCGGTATAATTGCGCTATTCTTATTTTTTTCCTTAAACGTTCAGGCACAGGTTGATGAAGAGGTTCAGGATACAACTGCGACAGGTTATTCTGTTGGTAAGGTTGAGATTAACAATCCCACCAGCATCCTTGAAGCTTACACGTATGACCCGGTGACTGACCGATATATTTATACCAATTCTGTTTCAGGTTTCAACATCAACTATCCAATCATCTTAACACCTAAGGAATATCAGGAACTGGTACTTCGTGAATCGATGCGTGAATATTTCCAGCAGAAATCTGATGCAATCGATGGTAAAAAAGATGGAACCGACGATGCTCAAAAAGATCTTCTTCCCAGATATTATGTCAGATCAGGATTATTTGAAACAATATTTGGTGGAAATACGATCGACGTCAAACCAACAGGAACTGTCGAAATGGACCTTGGCCTACGTTATACAAAACAAGATAACCCTTCATTTTCACCCCGTAACCGCTCAAGCACTACGTTTGATTTCGATCAGCGGATCAGTATGAGTTTAATGGGTAAAGTTGGAACCAGGCTTCAGGTTACTGCGAATTACGACACCGAGTCGACTTTTGCTTTTCAGAATTTAATCAAGCTTGAATACACGCCAACAGAAGACGACATCGTGCAAAAGATCGAGGTCGGTAACGTAAGCTTGCCATTAAATAGTTCACTTATCAGAGGCGCACAAAGCCTTTTTGGTGTTAAAGCACAATTACAGTTTGGACGTACAACAATCACCGGAATCTTCTCGGAACAAAAATCGCAAACTAGAAGCGTAACAGCGCAAGGTGGCGGAACCATTGAAGATTTTGAATTGTTCGCGCTTGATTACGATGCTGATCGCCACTTCTTCCTTTCACAATACTTCCGTGAAAACTACGACAGATCATTAAAAAATTACCCATTCATCGACAGCCGTGTACAGATCACACGTATTGAAGTTTGGATCACTAATCGCCAGAACCGCGTTAACACAACAAATAATAATTTGCGTAATATCGTTGCGCTTCAGGATCTTGGAGAGTCGCAGCTGCCAAACATCAACGACAATGATGTCGTAGTTCGTGACCCTATAACGCCGGGCTTTTTCAATGTTGCTCCAAATACACCGACAGATAATCAGAATAACGATTATAATCCTGATGCGATTGGAGAAAGTAGCAGCGCCTTAAACCAAAGTATTCGTGAAATTGCCACTATTGACCAGGGTTTTCAGTCAACCAACGGCTTCATTCCAAGTGAAGGACGTGATTATGCAAAGCTTGAAAATGCTCGAAAGTTGTTGCCAAACGAGTTTACGTTTCACACACAGTTAGGATATGTTTCGCTTCAGCAGAAACTTGCCAATGATGAAGTCCTCGCTGTTGCATACCAATATACAATTGGCGATCAGGTTTTCCAGGTTGGTGAATTTGGAACTGATGGTGTTGAGGCAACAACAACTGGTGCTGTAGATCCTAATACGAATCAACCTGAAACGGTTTCTACGCAAAGCCTGATCTTGAAAATGCTTAAGAGCAGCCTTACAAGTGTAGAAGATCCTGTTTGGGATCTAATGATGAAAAACATCTATCAGATTCCGGGTGGCGCACAACTTCAGCAGGAAGATTTCCGATTCAACATTTTATATACCGATCCTTCGCCGCTTAACTACATTGAGCCGATCGGAACCACGCCATTCCCACAATCTGACACAGATCCTGTTACTTCAACTCCGCTTCTAAAGGTGTTCAATGTTGACAAACTAAACTACAACAATGATCCGCAGGTTGGTGGTGACGGATTTTTTGATTTCCTTCCGGGGTTAACTGTCGATACACAAAATGGGCGCATTATTTTTACTACAGTTGAACCATTTGGTGAACTCTTGTTTGAAAAGTTGAGGCTTTCTCCGCTTGAGAATTATGAGGGCAATCCTGAGCTGGCTGATTATAACGAAAACCAGCGGCGTTATGTTTTCCGAAGCATGTATCGCAGCACACAGTCAGCGGCCTTGCAAGACAGTGAAAAGAATAAATTTCAGTTAAAAGGGCGTTACAAATCTACCGGTGGCGAAGGGATTCCAATTGGAGCATTTAACGTTCCTCGTGGATCTGTAGTAGTTACAGCAGGCGGACGTGTACTTGTTGAAGGTGTTGACTACAGCGTAAACTATCAAATGGGCCGTGTACAGATCCTTGATCCTGCGCTTCAGGCTTCAAATACACCAATTGACGTATCTGTTGAAAACAACTCTGTCTTTGGTCAACAGACGCGACGATTCATGGGAATTAATGTTGAACACAAATTTTCGGATAAATTCCTATTAGGCGCAACGTTTTTGAAGATGACTGAGAGGCCATTCACCCAGAAATCAAACTACGGACAGGAATCTGTTAATAATACGATCTTCGGCGTCAACGGAAACTACTCAACAGAAGTACCTTTCCTGACAAGGATGATCAATAAACTTCCAAACATCGATACAGACGTACCTTCGAATGTGTCTGTACGTGGGGAAGTTGCATTCCTTCAACCTGATACGCCAAAAGCTGATCAATTTGAAGGGGAATCAACTATTTATGTCGACGATTTTGAAGGATCACAAACCACAATTGACATGCGTTCACCATTGTCATGGACACTTTCAAGCGTTCCGGTAAACGATGCTGAGAGTATGTATAATTTTAATGGTAATTTATCAGGTTTCCAAAACGGATATAAAAGATCAAAGCTTTCCTGGTACACCATAGATCCAACTTTTTATGCTGATACGCCAACAGGAATATCACCACAGGACATTTCATACCACGCCACAAGAAGGATCTACAGCGAAGAGCTTTATCCCGCGACTGATATAGCTGTCGGGCAGACGCAGGTTGTAAATACTCTTGATCTAACTTATTATCCAACAGAACGTGGTCCATATAACTTTAATCCAAATGTTGCTTCAGGAAACGAATTTTCTGCTGCAGAAGCTGCGGAGAATTTTGGTGGGATCATGCGTTCGATCAACTCGACCAATTTTGAGCAGGCGAATGTTGAATATATTCAGTTCTGGGTTCTTGACCCGTACACTGATGAAG
>DASWND010000022.1:0-11684 GCA_036399435.1 Flavobacterium sp. | reverse complement strand
ATTAGCTCAACAATAATTGGCATATCTTCTTCCAGGAGTCCACGTGTGGTAATTGCAGCTGTTCCAACACGAATTCCCGATGTTACAAATGGAGATTTGTCATCAAAAGGAACCATGTTTTTATTGACCGTTATTTCTGCTTTTACAAGCGCGTTTTCAGCATCTTTTCCTGTGATGTTCTTGTTTCGAAGGTCGATGAGCATCATGTGATTATCGGTTCCGCCGGAGATGATGTTGTATCCACGTTCTACAAACGCTGCAGCCATTGCTTTGGCATTTGCCTGAACCTGCCGCGCGTAATGGAAAAATTCATCTGAAAGTGCTTCGCCAAATGCAACTGCTTTTGCTGCGATGATGTGCATTAAAGGGCCACCTTGATTTCCGGGAAAAACAGCAAGATCAAGTACAGACGACATCATGCGCACTTCGCCTTTAGGTGTTTTTAATCCGAATGGGTTTTCAAAATCTTTGCCCATCAATATCATTCCGCCTCTTGGTCCGCGTAATGTTTTATGAGTTGTAGTTGTAATAATATGGCAATGCGGAACAGGATCGTTCATCAGGCCTTTGGCAATCAGCCCGGCTGGATGAGCGATGTCGGCCATTAATAACGCGTTGACGCTATCTGCAATTTCCCTGAATCTTTTGTAATCGATGTCACGTGAATATGCTGAGGCGCCGGCTATGATCATCTGTGGACGTTCCTTTAGCGCGATTTCAGCAATTTTATCATAATTCAGCATTCCGGTTTCCTGCTCAACACCATAAAAAACCGGATTGTATAGTTTTCCTGAAAAATTGACTGGTGAGCCGTGGGTGAGATGTCCGCCATGAGCGAGGTCAAAACCAAGGATCTTATCACCGGGTTTAAGACAAGCTGAAAAAACTGCGGTATTTGCCTGTGAACCGGAGTGCGGCTGAACGTTGGCATATTCAGCTCCAAATAAAGCTTTTGCGCGATCTATCGCAATTTGCTCTACGATATCAACGACTTCACAACCGCCGTAATATCTTTTGCCGGGATAACCTTCAGCATATTTATTTGTAAGTACTGAACCCGCAGCTTCGAGAACGTTGTCGCTTACGAAATTTTCGGAAGCAATAAGTTCAAGGCCTTGAATTTGCCTGTCTTGTTCATCAAGTATAAGATCAAAAATTTCTTCGTCGCGTCGCATGTTCGTTTCGTTAAATTGTTGTCAAAAATACGAAAAACGTTTGGTACAATGAATGTTAATTTTATATTTGGATAACTAAATTTTCACATGCTAACCAACCTGAAATGCCTATAACTGCTAATAATCCAGACAGAAAATCTTGGTTAGACGTCCCCACTGACAGCGACTTCCCGATACAAAATATTCCCTTTGGTGTTTTCCTTACAACTGACGATGTTATTACTATTGGATCCCGAATTGGGGATTACGCGATAGACCTTGGTGCACTGCAGCAATTAAACTATTTCGAGGGAATTGAATTGACCGAAGACATGTTTATGCAGGATACGCTAAACGATTTTATTTCAGACGGTAAAAAAACATGGCGGCTGGTAAGAAACCGCATTGCCGATATTTTTGATATTACGAACCCGCTGCTGCAGGATAATCAGGAAGATCGTGCTCGTGTGCTTTATAATGTTGACGAAATTGAGATGCAGCTGCCGGTAATGATCGGCGATTATACTGATTTCTATTCAAGCAAGGAACATGCTACCAATGTTGGAAAAATGTTCAGAGATCCTGAGAATGCACTTCTGCCAAACTGGCTTCATATTCCGGTTGGTTATCATGGAAGGAGCTCAACGATCGTTCCGTCAGGTATTTCTATAAACAGACCAATGGGGCAAACTTTGCCGGCAGGTGAAAAGACTCCGGTATTTGGACCTTCACGTTTGGTCGACTTTGAACTTGAAACAGCGTTTATTACAACCGACGCCAATGTAATGGGTGAAAATATTCCTGTATATGAGGCTGAAGATTATATTTTCGGAATGGTGTTACTGAACGACTGGAGCGCGCGTGATATTCAGAAATGGGAATATGTGCCGCTAGGTCCATTTTTAGCGAAAAACTTTGCAACATCAATTTCACCGTGGATCGTAACCATGGATGCACTTGAGCCTTTTAGAATTAAAGGGCCGAAGCAAAGTCCGGTGCCGCTGCCATACTTACAGCTTAAAGGCAAAAATTCATATGATATCAATCTTGAAGTTTCAATAATGCCTGAAGATGCAGAACCTACCGTTGTATCAAATTCAAATTTCAAATATTTATACTGGTCTATGAGCCAGCAGTTGGCGCATCATACTTCGAATGGCTGTCGGGTGAATTCAGGTGATATGATGGGTTCCGGAACTATATCCGGGCCGACGCCTGAGAGTTTCGGATCGATGCTTGAATTGACATGGGGCGGAACAAAACCATTAAAGATGAGCGATGGCACTGAGCGAAAATTTATAAATGATGGCGACTCGGTAATTTTGAAAGGATACTGTAGAAATGAACGTGTACGAATCGGATTCGGAGAAGTTTGCAATAAGCTGCTGCCGACCTTCGCCGGAAAATAATCAGAAGCCACGACGAGAGTTGTGGTTTTTTTGTTTGAGGCAGCCTCTCCAAAAAAAAAATTATATTTGCTCAAAAACCTATAATGCATAAATTACTACTCTTCGCTCTTTTATTTTGTATAGCAGCCTGCGGCGTAAAAAGTACAGAGAAAAAACTTGCCTCAGGTAATTATGACGCTGCAATTGAATCAGCCGCAAGAAATCTCCAGACCAACAAAGACAAAAAACGGAAAGAAGAATACATCGCACTTCTTGAACAAGCTTATTCAAAAGCTAAGGAGCGCGACGAGCGTAATATTGGGTTATGGGCTAAGGATGCCAAAAATCCTGAAAACCTTGAATCGATCTACAATACATATCTAAGGATGAATGATCGGCAGGATCAGATTCGGCCGTTGCTTCCGCTTAGATTAAACAGCAGAAACAGGGAAGCGGTTTTTATTTTTGAAGATCTTTCAGATGAAATCGTCAGCAGCAAAGCATCGTTGGCAGAATATCTTTATAACGATGCTTTATATACGCTGCAAAATGGTTCTAAAATGGATGCACGGAAAGCGTATTCAGATTTGGAATATCTTTTAAGCCTTTCTCCAAATTATAAAAATACTCAGGATTTGCTTTCACAGGCAAAATTTAAAGGAACCGATCATGTACTTGTTTCCACTAACAACGATACGAAGGTTATTATTCCAGCTGATCTTCAGGCTGACTTGCTAAACATTAGCACTTACGGCTTAGACGATAAATGGACAACTTATCACAACCGCCGCCAGCCGACTAAGATCAATTATGACTTTGGCCTGGTGATTAATTTCAAGAATATCCTAATTTCACCTGAACAGGTCAAGGAAAAGGAATTCATTAAAGAAAAACAGGTCAAAGATGGCGAGAAGAAACTTCTGGATGCCAATGGCAATGTAGTTAAGGACAGCCTTGGTAATGCAATCATGGTTGACAAGTTCAAAACCATCAGGCTAAACATCTATGAATTCAGGCAGTTGAAGACTTGCCAGGTGACTGCAAAGGTTGATTATGTGGATTTGAATGGAAACCAGCTATTAAATTCATTTCCAATCAGCAGTGAATATGTATTCGAGAATGTTTATGCTAAATCGTCCGGCGACCGACGCGCTGCTGATGATAATTACAGGTCATACTTCGATCAAAGGGCAGTTCCGTTTCCTTCAAATGAACAAATGGTCTTTGATACAGGAGAAGATCTGAAAGCGAAAATCAAGAACATTATCAGTAGGAACAGATTTAGATAGTTCTATAAATCCGCGACTTTTTTCGCAACTTCTTCCGCATCTATGTCACTATGAGATGCAGTAAAAACGCATTTACCATTTTTGATCAATAACAACTGAGGTGATTGGTGAACCACGTTAAATTTATCGGCAATGGCATTGGAAACTGACCTGTATTCAAGCAGGTCCAGAAAGTAAGGTTCGGCATCTTCCCGTGTTATAGAATAATGATTTTCAAACTGCTTAAGTGCCATCCTGCTGATGCTGCATCGTGTACTGTGCTTAAAGATTACGACCGGCTTTGTATGTGAAGCCTGTTCTATTTCCTCAAGCTGCTCTATTTCTGATAATAAGTTCCACTTTACTGAACTTTCGCTTGTATCTTTATGTTCAGAATCCCCAAAAATCTTATTGAAAAGTCCCATTTTGTCTCATTTACGGACATTCTGTCCTATTAAATTTCCTTAAAAGTGTCTTTTTGTCTTTTTAGATAGAGTGGAATATAACTTGACAAGCAGACAATCAAATTTAAGAAACGAAACTTCTAACTCTGTTAACGTAAACCGAAAATATATGAATATTAATAATTTCACCATTAAGTCACAGGAAGTACTCCAGCATGCGCAGCAGCTCGTGCAAAGCCTGGGGCAGCAACATATAGAAAATGAGCATTTTATAAAGTCGATCTTTGAAACTGATGATAATGTTGCGCCATTCCTGTTTAAGAAGCTAAATGTCAACATTGATCTTTTTAAGCAGATCATTGACAGCACGATTAAAAATTTCCCGAAAGTTTCAGGTGCAGACCTTCAATTTTCAAGAGAAGCATCACGGACTCTTAATGAAGCCGAGATCATCTCAAAGAAGATGAATGACGAATTTGTATCCGTCGAACATCTGCTAATTGCAATCTTCAAATCATCAAGCAAGGTCGCCCAGATCATGAAGGATCAGGGAATAACCGAAAAAGCACTTTTGGCTGCTATAGAAGAACTCCGAAAAGGCGGAAGAGTGACATCTGCATCTGCCGAAGAGACCTATAACGCATTAGGGAAGTATGCAAAAAACTTAAACGACCTTGCTCGTAACGGGAAACTTGACCCGGTAATTGGGCGCGATGAGGAAATCAGGCGTGTGCTTCAGATCCTGACAAGAAGAACTAAAAACAACCCGATGCTCGTGGGTGAACCCGGAGTCGGAAAAACTGCAATTGCGGAAGGCCTCGCACACCGAATCGTAGCTGGTGACGTGCCGGAAAATTTAAAAGATAAGATCGTATTCTCATTGGATATGGGTGCTCTGATAGCCGGAGCAAAGTATAAAGGTGAATTTGAAGAACGATTAAAGTCGGTAGTAAAAGAAGTAACATCTGCCGAAGGCGATATTGTTTTGTTTATAGATGAGATCCACACGCTCGTCGGCGCAGGTGGAGGAGAAGGTGCAATGGATGCAGCAAATATCCTGAAGCCCGCATTGGCCCGAGGTGAATTACGAGCAATCGGCGCAACGACACTTGACGAATATCAAAAATATTTCGAAAAGGATAAAGCGCTGGAACGCCGTTTTCAACGAGTAATGATCGATGAACCTGATACTGAGAGCGCCATCTCGATCCTGCGCGGTATCAAGGAAAAATATGAAACTCACCATAAAGTACGAATTAAAGACGATGCCATTATTGCGGCTGTCGAACTTTCACAGCGTTATATTACATCGCGTTTTTTGCCGGATAAAGCTATCGACTTAATCGACGAAGCTGCATCCAAACTTAGAATGGAGATCAACAGCAAGCCAGAGGAACTTGACGTGCTTGACCGAAGGATTATGCAGCTCGAGATTGAAATTGAGGCAATCAAACGTGAGAACGATGAAACAAAACTGAGAATCCTTGGGCTTGATCTTGCCAATCTGAAAGAGGAACGAAATGAGATTTTCGCCAAATGGAAATCTGAAAAGGAGGTAGTTGACAACATCCAGACAGTAAAATCTGAAATAGATGATTTTAAGCTTGAGGCTGAAAGAGCCGAACGTGACGGCGACTACGGTAAAGTTGCAGAACTTCGTTATGGAAAAATTAAGGAAGCACAGGTTAGACTTGACGAAATGCAGAAGATCCTTGCTGAAAATCAAGCAGGTGATTCACTTATTAAAGAAGAAGTTACACGTGAAGATATTGCTGAAATTGTTGCCAAATGGACTGGAATTCCTGTCTTGAAAATGCTTCAGGGCGAACGTGATAAACTTTTGAAACTCGAAGGTGAACTGCACCGACGTGTTGTGGGTCAGGAGGAAGCAATTGTTGCTATTAGCGACGCTGTTAGACGAAGCCGCGCAGGGTTGCAGGACGCTAAAAAACCGATAGGATCATTTTTATTTCTTGGTACAACCGGTGTTGGTAAAACCGAACTTGCGAAAGCCTTGGCCGAATACCTGTTCGACGATGAAAATGCGATGACCAGAATTGATATGAGTGAATACCAGGAGCGACACAGCGTGAGCCGTCTTGTAGGTGCGCCTCCGGGATATGTTGGATATGATGAAGGCGGTCAGCTTACGGAAGCTGTACGCAGAAAACCATATTCTGTAGTGCTTCTTGATGAGATTGAAAAAGCACATCCGGATACATTTAATATTTTACTTCAGGTATTGGATGAAGGTCGCTTAACTGATAACAAAGGACGTCTGGCTGATTTCAAAAATACGATCATCATCATGACATCTAATATGGGAAGTGGAATCATTCAGGAGAAGTTTGAAAATTTGCGTGGATCTGTTGACGATGCCGCTGAAGCCGCAAAAGTTGAAGTACTTGCGCTGTTACGGCAAACTGTGCGTCCGGAATTCTTGAACAGAATTGACGAGATTATAATGTTCACTCCGCTTTCTAACGCCGATATTCTTCAGATCGTTGGGCTACAGCTTAAGTCGGTCACAAAAATTCTTGCGCAGCAAAACATTACACTTGATGCCACTCCTGAGGCTATCGCATATTTAGCTCAAAAAGGTTACGATCCGCAATATGGCGCACGTCCTGTGAAGAGAGTGATCCAGAAAGAGGTGATGAATCAGCTTTCAAAGGAAATCCTTGCAGGAAAAATTGAAAGCGACAGTATAGTTTTATTGGATAGTTTCGACGGACAACTTGTATTTAGGAATCAGGCGTCATTGGTTTAATATAGTTTATCAAAATTTTAATACCTGCTGAATTGGATGTCACGGTAGTTCAGTTTAACTTAGGAGAACAAACTAAAAGAACAATTATGAGCAAGAAGATCGCCATATTGGCAACAGACGGTTTTGAAGAGAGCGAGTTGAAATCTCCGAAGGAATATCTTGAACAGCAGGGTTGGACCGCACACATAATCAGCACAAAGAGCGGAACGATCAAAGCCTGGGACGAAAAAGACTGGGGTAGCGAATACAATGTTGATTATACACTTGATGAGGTTTCGTCGAGTGATTATGATGCACTGATGTTGCCAGGTGGAGTTATAAATCCTGATAAACTACGCACTGAGGAAACAGCGCTAACTTTCGTCAGAGAGTTCTTTGAGAGCAAGAAACCGGTGGCAGCGATTTGCCATGGGCCGCAAACTCTTATAAACGCTGGCGTAGTACAGGGCAAAAAGATGACTTCGTATCATTCAATAAAACAAGACCTGATTAATGCCGGTGCCCAATGGACTGACGAAGAAGTCGTAGTAGACCAAGGCTTTGTTACAAGCCGTTCACCCAAAGATTTGCCTGCTTTCAATAAAAAGATGGTTGAAGAAATCAAAGAAGGCAAGCACGAAGACCGCTAATTTCAATAAATAAAAAAAGCCACCTTTTTATGGTGGCTTTTTCTTTTAATTTCATATTCTATTGTTTAACTAACTTTACCATTTTAGTTGAATTTCCGGTCTTCACCTTTACAACGTACGCTCCTGATGATATTCCACTCAGATCGATATTGACTTCATTAGTGTCAAATGCATGTGCAAATACATTTTGTCCCATCAGGTTATAAACCTCGACAGAATCAATAATGTTTTCCATAGCAATAGTAACCTGATCGCGCACGGGGTTAGGGTAAACGCTGATTTCAGTTCCAAATTCAGGCGTTGAAAGCTGAACTTCAATTGAATATCCAAATAGCAATAAATATCCACCTTCTTGCTCCGTCGTTGTATGGAAACCCAAGTTATAATTTCCCGAAGTTGCAGGCGTAAACGTTACTGTTTGAGTAGTAGCATCTTCCATGAGTGTTGCTAATGTTCCGAACTGCGTAATATTTTCGTATGAGCCCAATTGTTGCATAAAGGAAGCTTCCGAAGACGGTGCATTAGCAATAACTACTTCTAAAGATTCGTGAGCCATATTTGTTTCATCCAAATCAAGGCCGTTATAAGTGTACGAAATCGTATATGTTGTCCCTGCGTTTAGAGAAATCATCGGGCTAAAGAGCCAGTCGTTTTTTTGTATGAGGCTATTCGTACCATTGATAGCAAAAGTTTCATTTGTTCCATCTTCATTGAGATCGAACGATTGTTGAGTCCACGATACTCCATTCTCATCGACGTCTTCGATCTGGTAACATCCCACCAAAAAATTCGGATCTTCAAAAGTAGTACTGAATGGAAGATCAGTGGCGCAGTTCACAGGATGTTCAGTGATGGAAAACGAGAAACCTTCATCACTCCAGCCATTATCAAAAGAAATGTAATAAGTAGTACCTGCAGTTGTTGCAAAGGTAACATCTGAGCGGAAGTCAAAGTTCTCCAAATCAACATCATCATCATGCGCGACACATGTCAAGGCGCCGCATTCCCCGGAGTAGATATTTAACCTGGTATCAGTGTCATCTGAATTAGCTTCAATTGCTGACGAAACATTTATAACTCCGTTTACTGTTGAGGTAAAGGCGAACCATTCTGAAGCAGTTGCGACCGTATCTTCAAGTGAGCAATCAGGTGCGGGAACGGTGGGTCCGTTGACTTCTTCGACCATGTATGTTCCGGCAGTCACTACTTCGGCATTCATGCAATCATCCTGCGCATTAGCGGCAAAGGTTGATGCTAAGATTAGAAAGGTAATTTTTTTCATGGGTTAGCTTTTTTTATACCTAAATTTACCATTGATTTTAACTATTGGTAAGGCTTTTAACTTCTTGCTATGTTAAGATTTAAGTTAAAATGCTGTTCGTAGTATTTAAGAGTTTATTATTGTGGTTTGATAAATTGTTGTTTGAGTAAACTAAATTTGTGAATTAATGAAGAAAATATTGCTGATTATAGTTATGTTATATTCGTGTGCTGCGCTTGCACAGGCTGAAGAAAAGATCTACAGAACACCTGAAGTTGATGTAAAACCACAACTTGAATCTGGAATGTATACATTCACAATGTTTATTAGTGACAATTTTAAATTCCCGCAGCTCAAGAACAAGCGCGTAACAATTTTTACAAGCTTTCTAATTGAGAAGGACGGCCGCATGCATGAAGAACAAGCTTTTTCAGCAGTTGCCAAAGATTATTTGCCGATTGAAGGAAACGTTCAACAAACGGAAGCAGAAAAAGCCCAAGAAGCAGAAGCTCTCGAGCATATGAAAAGGGAAGCAGCGCGAATACTGGCGTTGTTTGATGAAAAATGGATTCCAGCGCAGATTGCCGGGCAGCCGGTGCGCTGTTTGTACCATTACCCAATCACATTCAATTTAGAATAAAAATTACAGCGACTTATAAATCCTGTTTATAGGTATACGAACTCCTTTTTTAAGTATAACCTGGTTGTCGGTTACTCCCCAGACAGTTGTTTCAACAACTTTTTTGGAATTGCTGTCCTCAAAGTATATTCTGATTTTCTCATGCTCTAGATTTCCGAGAGCAAGGCCACGGCGGAGTTCCGACTGTCTACGGGATTGATCTTCTTTGTCGTCAAGTACATCGTGTTGTGGAAAACGAAGCTTAAGTATGTTTTCCTTGTCAATTGCTTCAAAATTTGCATTCATAATTGTAGGTATTATGGTTAGTAGATTTGGTGGGCAGTAAATATACAATCTTTTTGTTAAATCGCTATGTATATGATGGTAAATTAGAGGTGTTGTTGAATAATATATTACAACTACCAACTATTAATGAGACTTTGTTTGCGCACTATAAAATTTGTTGATCTTCAGCGTCTTCCATTCATCGACTTTATGTACCGTTTAACAATCTAGGTGATTTTGAGGCTATAAATGATGATTTTTTTCTTTACTTTGTATTTGGTTTAATTATATAAAGCTGAATAATAGAACGTTAGAATTTATGGAAAAAATATTACAAATATTAGGAAGACTGTCGAATTGGGCATGTATAATGTTGTTGTTGGTGGTTGCTACTGATTCTGCGTTGTATGGTCAGGCAGCCACAAGAGTTATTACTGACTTTAATGGTTACTGGTCTTCAACCGGTGCTGCAACGCTTCCTCAGCCAAACAATCGCCACAATGTAATCGGATTTACATACTCAGGTGTAGTTTATTCTACAGGGGTTAATGATGTCGTGTTGGCGCAGAATGTACCGGTGTTTACACCTGCTGTTTTTAGAGCGCTTCCTTTGGGGGTACTTCCTGGAACTGTTGGCGCGTCCTTTAATCTCGTTGCTGGAAATCTAGTGGATGGAAATGCTTCTACCGCCGTTTTATCTGCAGTTAATACCATTACAACAAAAGCAGCACTGACTGATGGAATAAATGGTCTTGATCTTGGGACCGCTATTTCAAACCTGCCTGCCAGTGCAGTGATTAACATCCCTATTAATAATATTGTCTCCGGCGCTATCTCTGATGCTGCACCAGATATTTTAATAGCTGCGGTCGGAACACCTAGCAATACAGATACCTATGTATTTACGGATGCGAATGGAGTTACAGTAGGAACTCCGTTTGGTTATTCGATGGTTAGCGCTGCTGCTATTGGAACCGCTAAACTGGACCTTTTTTCCTATACTAGTGGTCAGACTGTAGCCAATGCAGTGCCGACCGGAGTTACAGAAACTGGAGGGACAAGGGAAATTAAGGTTGCTGCATTCCGCCTCTCACAATTTGGAATTACAGATGCTAACCGGGGATTGGTTGCGTTTTTAAAAATTACCCAGGGAGCAGGAACAGACCCGGCTTTTATAGCATACAATGCAGGTTCGTTCACGCCGCGTGCAGTATGGGAAGGAGATGTAAGTAGCGCGTGGAGCACTTCAACTAATTGGTTAAATACAGTCGTGCCTAATGCGAATATAGATGCTTATATCCCTGTCGTGAGCACACCAAATGTTTATCCCGTAATATCTTCGGGAACAGCAACAACAAGAGATATTAATATTGCTTCAGGAGCAAGTGTTACAGTAAATAATGTTGGCCGTTTTGAGGTCACCGGTTCGATCAACAACAGCGGATCGCTTGATGTTGCCGATGGAACCCTTGTTTTCATGGGAACATCAGCTCAGAATATCCCTGCAAATGCTTTTGTTGGCAACAGCATAAAAAATCTTATAATCGACAATGCATCCGGAGTTACTCTTCAGGGAGCTACCAACCTGACAGGTATCCTTAGCGTGCAGGCAGGTACTTTCAATACCGGCAACATGCTGACCCTAAAAAGTAATGCAGCAGGAAGCGCAGTTATCGCGCCTGTAATCGGAACTGTGGCAGGAGAGATGACCATCGAGCGTTACATCCCTGCAAGAAGGGCCTTCAGATTCCTGAGCTCACCCGTAGATGGTGGTACGATCCGTTCGAACTGGCAGGAAAACGGAGCTGAAGTCGCCGGACTTGGAACAGACATCACAGGACCTGGCGGTGCTGCCAATGGATTCGATCCATCGGGAAGCAACAACCCATCAATGTTCTCATACTGG
>DASWND010000021.1:0-7682 GCA_036399435.1 Flavobacterium sp. | reverse complement strand
GAAATGTATAACATATGTTAAAGGGATTTTAAGTCACTACAAACATAATCATTTTAGGGATTTTACATCCTAATTTTGTAGAAATAAATGAAGATGATTATGGCACGGTCAATTGTACATATGGATTTAGACACGTTTTTTGTGTCTTGCGAAAGGCTGAACAACAGTAAATTAAACGGAATTCCACTGATAGTCGGCGGTGGCGAAAGAGGCGTCGTGGCGGCATGTTCGTATGAGGCAAGGCATTTCGGAGTACGCTCAGCGATGCCAATGAAAATGGCGATGCAGCTTTGTCCGCAGGCGCGGATCATCAAAGGCGACATGGAATTATATTCAAATATGTCGCATACAGTAACGCAAATCATTCAGGAAAAAGCACCGGTGGTCGAGAAGGCGAGTATCGATGAATTCTACCTCGACATTACCGGAATGGACAAATTTTACGGCTGTTATAAATGGACGAATGAACTTACTGAAACAATTCGAAAGGAAACCGGGCTTCCAATGAGTTTCGCTTTATCAGTCAACAAAACAGTTTCAAAAATTGCCAGCAGCGAAGGAAAACCGTTAGGCCATCTCGAAATTCCTGAACAGATGGTCAAACCGTTTTTGAACCCGCTTTCGATCCGAAAAATCCCGATGGTTGGCGAAGTGACGTTTACATTATTATCCCGTATCGGAATCCGAACCATTGAAAAACTTTCCGAAATGCCGCCTATTTATCTGCAGAAAATGATCGGAAAAAACGGGCTCGAGCTCTGGAAAAAAGCCAATGGAATCGACAATAATCCGGTTGAACCTTATACTGAACGAAAGTCGATTTCAACCGAACATACTTTTGGGCAAGACACGATCGACATCCAAAAGATCAAGTCATTGTTGATCGGAATGACCGAACAACTGGCTTTTCAACTGCGATCTGAACAATGGCTGACATCAACGGTAACAGTGAAAATTCGGTATGCAAATTTTGATACGGAGAATGTTCAATGCAAGATTCCGTATACATCATGCGACCACATTCTATTAAAGTATGTAACTGATCTGTTCACCAAACTTTACAAACGCCGGATGCGCATCAGGCTTGTCGGTGTTCGCTTCAGCGGATTGGTACGCGGAACTTACCAAATCAACATGTTTGAAGATACAGTCGAAATGATGCAGCTTTATCAGGCAATGGACAAGCTCAAAACCCGCTACGGATTCAATGCTGTGACGCGTTGTGCCGGAACCATTTTGAAATGTAAGAAGTCGGCGATGATTCCGATCAACGATGTCGTACAAGGTAAAATTGCAAAAAGAGCCCGATAATGTATCTCAACTGCCATTCTTTTCACTCGCTGCGTTACGGCACGATTCCGATTACCGATCTGGTTGCGCAGGCTTCTTCGCTTGGCGTTCGGGCAATGGCATTAACTGACATCAACACGGTAACTGGAACTTATGAGTTCATCAAATTATGTGAAGCGGCAAACATAAAACCTTTAGTTGGCGTTGAATTTAGAAACGGAGATTCACTGCTTTACATTGGACTGGCAAAGAACCGCGACGGATTTTCGGAAATGACGCGGCTCATTACAAAGCATAATCTTGAAAATACACCATTGCCCAAGGTTGCTCCGGATTTTAAAAATGTGTTTGTGGTTTATGCTTCTGATTCGGCGCCCTCAATGTTAAAAGAGCATGAGTTTGTCGGGATTGGGTATGAACAACTTCCAAAACTTTTCAATCTTGAGCGAAGAAAGCATCTCAATAAAATGGTGGTGCTTCAGCCGGTGACTTTTCGAACGAAAAAAGAATATAATCTTCACAGGATCCTGCGGGCAATCGACATGAATATTGTCCTGTCCAAACTTACCGATGCAAATCAATGCAGTAAATCTGAAGTAATGATTCCGGATGATGAGCTTCGGGAGAAGTTTTCTGACCATCCACACATTATTGCCAATACAGAATTCATCATTAACAACTGCAATTTTGAATTTGACTTTAAGACGCCAAAGAACAAACAGTTCTACACCGGAAGCCGTGAAAGCGACATGAAGCTGCTGACTGAACTCGCCTATAAAGGTTTGCCATGGCGATACGGAGAAAACAATGAAGCGGCAATCGCACGAACAGAAAAAGAACTAAAAGTCATCGATGATCTCGGCTTTAGCGGATATTTTCTGATTACATGGGATATTGTAAATTACAGCAACAGCCAGGGTTTTATGCACATCGGACGCGGCAGCGGCGCAAACAGCATCATCGCGTATTGTTTGGGGATCACTGATATTTGTCCGATTGAACTTGATTTGTATTTCGAAAGATTTTTGAACGTTCATCGTAAAACGCCACCTGATTTCGATATCGACTGGTCGTGGAAAGAACGAGATACAATTCTGAGTTACATCTTTGACAAATACGGTTGGGATCATGTGGCTTTTTGCGGAACCAACGTCGAATTTAAGTATCGCTCGATCTTTCGTGAAGTTGGAAAGGTGTTTGGCTTGCCAAAGGAAGAACTTGATATTCTGGCGACATCATCGATGGCTTTTCACGATAAGAATCATGTTGTAAAACTGGTCCATGAATACGGGATGATGCTTGAGAAATATCCGAACCAGCGAAGCATGCATTCATGTGGGATATTGATTTCGGAAGAACCGATCACCAATTTCACGGCTTTGGAACTTCCACCAAAAGGTTTTCCAATCGTACAATTCGACATGCATGTTGCTGAAGATATTGGTTTCGACAAATTCGATATTTTGAGTCAGCGTGGAATCGGCCATATTGATGATACCGTAAAACTCGTCAAAAGGAATCGGGGAGTTGATGTAAATATACGCGACACACGAATTTCAAAAGATGAACCCAAGTGCAATGAACTTCTCGGAAGAGGAAAGACCATCGGCTGTTTTTATATTGAAAGTCCGGCGATGAGAGGTTTGCTACGCCGACTCAAATGCGACAATTACAAAGTTCTCGTAGCCGCATCGTCAATCATTCGTCCGGGTGTGGCGCAATCCGGAATGATGAAAGAGTACATCTTCAGGCATAATTTCCCTGATCAGTTTGAGTATTTCCATGACGTCTTTAAAGAGCAGCTTGGCGAAACCTATGGCATAATGGTTTATCAGGAAGATGTGATCAAGATCGCTCTTCATTATGGAGGTTTGCCTGCCGCCGATGGTGATATTTTGCGCCGGGCGATGAGCGGAAAAGGCAGATCGAAAGAAGCTTTGCAAAGAATAAAAGACCATTACTTTGAATGTTGCGAAAAGCAAGGCCATCCGCTGCAGCTTAGTCAGGAAATTTATCGGCAGATAGAATCATTTGCAGGATATTCATTTTGCAAGGCGCACTCGGCTTCGTATGCTGTTGAAAGTTATCAGAGTTTGTACTTAAAGGCTTATTTTCCAATCGAATTTATGACGGCGGTCATTAACAACTATGGCGGCTTTTACCGAACAGAAGTTTATGTGCATGAAGCCAGAATGTCGGGCGCGAGGATCAATAATCCGTGTGTCAACAAAAGCGAGTATGAAACCACAGTTTATAGTTCTGATATTTATCTGGGGTTCCAGCATCTGAAGAGCCTGGAAATCAAAGTTGCGCGTGACATTGTCGAAGAACGCGAAGCCAATGGGCCTTATACATCATTGGAGGATTTCATCAACCGGATCAATATTGGAATTGAAACCCTTCAAATATTGATTTTCATTGGGGCATTTCGCTTTACAGGAAAAGCAAAAAACGAGTTGATTGTTATTGCGCGGATGATATTGGTCAACTTCAGGCCCGAGAACAGAAACCTGGTATTGCTTCAGGAACCAATAAAAGAATACAAGCTGCCCGAAATTGAACGCTCGCCTTTCGAAGATGCTTTTGATGAGATCGAACTTCTGACGTTTCCGATTTCGGTGACGCCATTCAACTTATTGCAGACTTCTTACAGAGGCGATGTATTGGCGAAAGACCTGACGAAATATCATAAGAAGACGGTGAAGATGCTTGCGTATTTAATTTCACGCAAACATGTTCCGACCAAAAGAGGTGAGATGTTCTTTGGAACCTGGATCGATGCTGAAGGTGAGTTTTTTGACACGGCACATTTTGCGGATTCGCTAAAACAATATCCTTTTAAAGGCGGTGGATGTTACTTATTGCTTGGTACTGTTGAGGTTGATTATCACTTCCCGACAATCACTATTTCTAAAATGGCCAAGATGCCGTTTATTCCCGATCCAAGATATTCAGCTACAGACGAAAAGCGTTTTCAGGCGCAACAGCAAATTAGAGAAGACATTAGTATGACTGATCGCGCGCCTTATCCACAGGAGCATGAAATAAATATTCCACGTTTTAAAATGGTAAATAATGACTAACTTTAATAGCTATTGAAATTTATTATGCATCACAACCTACAGCGCTTCCTTGAGGCGCAGAATCAGAATTATTTAAAAGCTTTAGCTGAGATTTCGCACGGAATGAAAACCACACATTGGATGTGGTACATTTTTCCACAGATTCAGGGATTAGGTCAGAGTGAAACTGCAAGGTTCTTTGGAATAACAGATTTAGACGAAGCAGCAGCTTACTTGCAGCATCCTGTTCTGGGAAAGCATCTTGTTCAAATTTCAACCGAACTTTTAAAGCATAAAGAGTTATCTGCAGCGGAAATTTTTGGGCATCCTGACGATATGAAACTTAAGTCATCGATGACTTTATTTACGAATGTTCCTGATTCCCACAAGGTATTTAGACAAGTATTGGATACGTTCTTCAACGGAGAGCAGGATGAAAAGACACTGCAAATTCTGGATAACCATCATCAGCCGAGCTAACTTGATAAACGCTTAGATCTTCCGGCGAAAATTTATTTACTGGATTCATTTGCTGAAAGGTTGTTTACCCAAAGCAGCTATAAATTAAAAAAGCCCCGCAATTGCAGAGCTTTCACAAATTTTAAAATTTTTAGTGTGTGCGCATTTTACTAAAAGTAGTATCCAACACACGCTTCATTTTGTCGATCGCTCCATGAACAGCTTTATCAATTGTATCCGCATGATTGACAACAGCAACCGGCTTAATACCGGCTATTCTCGCTTCGATCATACATCTTTTGTCGTTGGTTCCGAACTTATCGCTGTTTTCATCGCCTAGGTGAACGTCAAGACCAGTAATCTTATCATCAAATCTTTCAAGTGCAGTCTGTATTTGTGACGCAAAGTAGTTCTCTACCCTTTGGTAGCCTTCTACGTGATTGTCTGTGTTCATTTGGATGTGCATATCTTCAAATTTTAGTTTCTGAAAGTTACAAAGAAATGCGCCCCAAGAAAAGTGCTGTCAGCCGAATTAATAAAAGATTATGATTCCGAAATTTCCGCTTTTGCCCACTGAAGTTTTTCGTAACTTAGGACCACAAAATCAGTAAATGAGACGGCTAACGATTCTCCTGTTCCTTCTTTCCTTTTCTTCTCTTTTTGCACAGGAGCCAGAGCTGCCGGATTTTCAGGCAATTGATTCGTTGTATCGTGAAGATCAGTTTTATTTCAGCCTCACATACAACATTTTGCAGCGTAGACCGGAAGATCTTGAGCAAAATAAAGTGTCACTCGGACTGTCAGTAGGCTTCCTGCGCGATATGCCCATCAATGACAAACGCACTTTTTCAGTTGCTGTCGGTTTAGGTTATTCCCTCAATACATTCAATCAAAACCTTCTAGTTTCAGAAAATGGCGGTGAGTTTAGTTACGAGTTTCTGCCTGCTGATTTAGCGTATGATAAAAATAAATTTATCCTCAATTATATCGACCTGCCTGTCGAAATCCGCTGGCGAACATCGACCTACGAAAGCCATAGGTTTTGGCGCGTTTATACCGGACTGAAACTAAGTTATTTGTTTTACGACACCTATAAACTTAGGAGCGACAGTGGCGACCGGACGATAACGGGTAATACTGATTTTAATAAGTTCCAATATGGTGCTTATTTAACTGCCGGATATAATATATGGAATTTCTATGTCTACTATGGCTTAAACCCGATGCTTAAATCGGCGCAAGTCCAAGGTGAAGAACTTCACCCGCATATCCTGAATCTGGGATTGATGTTTTATATCCTATAGCCAAAAATACCACAAAGCTATCTGCGGCACTATGCCTGCGATAAATCCGACTGTAAGTTCAAGACCATCATGAGCATGCATATATAATCGTGAAGATGCTGTCAATCCTGTAACAACAAGAACGAAGGCGATTGTATTGATGATATTCAGTTGTCCGTGAATACTAAGCCCGATCAAAAACGTCAGAAGGCCGCCAAGGCCTAACATATGAAGGCTTATTTTGAAACGCAGGAACAAAAGTGAAAAAGCCGATACCGTACTTCCGAAAGCACCCAAAAAGAAAAAATAAAGTTCAGGAGCGCGTTCAAGAGTGACGCTTTGCCGTGTAAGGATAAATATCAGGAGCGCCTGAATCGCAAGCGGAATCCGCCTTTGTTCAACCCTTTCTGCCATTACAGTATCTAATTTTCCAAGTGATTTTAACAGGTAATAGATCGTCAGTGGGATCAATACCATAATTATGACAACCTGAACAAACATCAGATACCGCTCGGGCGCCGTTATGAAATGCTCGTCGAAGGTGAAATAGCATAAAACGGCGAAGATCGGAATGAAGATCGGATGAAATATATAGGAGAAAAAGGGAAGACTCTTTTTCAACGAAAATTTATATTTTCTTGCGCATCCTTGCCACCGGGATGTCCAGCTGCTCACGATACTTCGCAATTGTACGCCGTGCGATAGGATAGCCACGATCTTTGAGAAGATCCATTAGCTGATCGTCAGGATAAGGTTTTTTCTTATCTTCTTCAGCAATGATATCCTGTAGAATTTTTTTGATCTCAAGCGTCGATACATCTTCGCCCTGATCATTTTTCATTGATTCCGAGAAGAACTCCTTAACAAGTTTGGTTCCGTATGGGGTTTCAACATATTTGCTATTTGCCACACGTGAAATGGTCGAAATATCCAAACCAACTAGATCCGCAATATCTTTTAGGATCATCGGCTTCAGCTTGGTCTCGTCACCTTCAAGGAAGTATTCGCGCTGATAATGCATTATCGCATTCATCGTTACATAAAGTGTTTCCTGACGCTGTTTGATTGCATCGATGAACCATTTAGCTGAATCAAGTTTCTGTTTTATGAATTGAACTGCATCTTTTTGCGCAGTCGATTTCTCGCGGGACACTTTATATGTCTGCATCATTTCCTGATAGTCTTTGGAAACATGCAGTGTTGGCGCGTTGCGGCCGTTTAACGTCAGTTCAAGTTCACCTTCAACAATTTTGATAGCAAAATCGGGAACAACATGTTCCACCATTTTGTTGTTTCCACTAAAAGAGTTTCCGGGTTTTGGATTGAGTTTTTCAATTTCTTCAATTGCCTTTTTCAGCTTCTCTTCCGAAATATCATACTTCTGACGAAGTTTATCGTAATGTTTTTTAGTGAAAGCGTCGAATTGATTTTCAATGATGTCGGTTGCAAGCTCAACAGATTCCGTTGGAGTCTTGTGCTTCAATTGCAAAACCAGGCACTCCTGAAGATCGCGTGCTCCAACGCCCGATGGCTCAAGTTCGTGAACAATGTGAAGGATGCGTTCTACAGTTTTTTCATCTGTATAAAT
>DASWND010000020.1:0-6632 GCA_036399435.1 Flavobacterium sp. | reverse complement strand
AAATGCCCCTGCAATTGCCCGCGTCATTATTGAAGCTCGTGAACTGCAGCCTATCACAACAACAGAACAGTTCAAAACTGTGTTAGCCAGGTTTCTGCCTGCTCATAAAAGTAACAAGATACTCGCGCAGATGTATCAGGCGATCCGGATTGAAGTTAATCACGAAATGGATGTGTTGCGCGAATTCCTCGAACAATCGCTGGAGATATTAAAACCCGGCGGAAGATTGAGCGTAATATCATATCATTCATTGGAAGACCGTCTTGTGAAGAGGTTTTTCAAAAACGGAATGTTTGAAGGTGAACCGTTGCGCGACTTCTTTGGAAACTTTTCTGTTCCGTTCACCACGGTCGAAAAACTTATTGTTCCCGATCATAATGAAATTTCAAAAAACAACAGGGCGCGTAGTGCAAAATTGCGTGTAGCCGAAAAGAAATAGTATGAAGCAAGGAGTATACAGCGTACTAAAAGCCAGATTCCTGATCAACGAGGATGCAATGAAAAACTGGAGGTTCATCGTTTTTCTGATTATGCTTGCTATAATCATGATCGCTAATACAAACCGCTTCGAGCAAAAGGTTTTTAAAATATCTGCATTAACAAGTGAGGTAAAAGAATTGCGATCTGAATTTGTCGACAGAAGATCGGAGTTGATGAAATTAAAAATGGAATCCACCGTAGCTTCAAAAATGGAAGCGAAGCAGATTTTTCCATCGTCGGTTCCGCCAAGGAAAATTAAAGTGATCAAAGAGCAACAGCCTAATTTCTGGGAAAAGCTATGGAAATAGAAGATAAAAATATCTCTTACCGGATTTACCTCGTGGCATTTGTCATGTTCCTGATGGCGGTCGGCATCACGATCAAGCTTACCAATATTCAATGGGTTGAAGGTGACTATTATCGAAAACTTGCCAAAGAACGCTCGGTGCGGAATTTTGTCATTCCAGCTAACCAAGGCAATATTTATTCAGCTGATGGAAGCCTTTTGGCAACATCAATCCCGAAATATAAAATACGTTTTGACGCTGTTGCTCCGAAAGGATCCGACTTTTCTTCAAACGTAGCAGCATTAGCAGATTCACTTTCTGTGATGATGGGCAAGCCTTCGTCATATTATGAAACTGAATTAAAAAAAGCACGTGCAAACAAAAACCGTTACCTGTTGATCGCCCGCGATCTCAGCTATACTGACTATATGAGGATCAAAAAGTTTCCTCTGTTCAATCTCGGAGCTTATAAAGGTGGAATAATTACAGAACAAAAAACAGTTCGCGAACATCCGATCGGCCTCATCGCCGAAAGAACAATCGGATATGCACGCCAGGATGAAAACGGCAGATTAACACGCGTTGGAATTGAAGGTGCCTTTGGCGAATACCTCAATGGCAAAGACGGCAAGATCATGAAGCAGAAGATTGCAAAAGGTCAGTGGAAACCGATTCGCGATGTCAATGAAGTTGAACCTTTAGACGGCTACGATATCATCTCAACAATTGATGTTTACATCCAGGACATTGCGCACCACGCTTTATTAAAACAACTTCAGCACTACGAAGCTGATCACGGTTGTGTTGTTGTAATGGAAACTAAGACAGGTAAAGTCAAAGCTATTTCAAACCTTGGACGTGCAAAAGACAGTACATATTATGAAACGATAAATTATGCAGTTGCGGAATCACACGAACCTGGATCAACATTTAAGTTGGCAGGTTTAATGGCGATTCTTGAAGATAAGATTGCTGATACAAGTGCGGTTTATGACAGCAAAGGCGGCATAATAACATATTCAGGCAAGAAGGTCCGCGATTCTAAAAAAGGCGGTTATGGAGTGGTTTCCCTCGGACGCGGATTCGAACTTTCCTCAAATACTGTAATGGTGCAGGCTGTTTATGATGGATACAAAGGCAACCCGCAAAAATTTGTTGATCATCTTAACGACTACGGATTAAACACGCCGCTCGGACTTCCATTCAGAGGTGAAGGCAAGCCATACATTCCGCAGCCCGGTGACAAGCATTGGAGTGCTCTTTCACTTCCGTGGATGGGATTTGGATATGGCGTACTGATGACACCTTTGCAAACATTAACTTTTTACAACGCTGTCGCAAACAACGGCGAAATGGTAAAACCTCAATTTGTATCTGAAATCAAAGAGTGGAACAGAACTATTAAGAAGTTTGAAAAAGAAGTCATAAACCCAAAAATTTGTTCAAAAGAAACGATCAAAAAACTTCAGGCGGTTCTCGAGAATGTGGTGAAAAAAGGTACCGGGTCACGACTATATTCAAAAGACTTTTCAATGGCTGGAAAAACCGGAACGGCTCAGGTCGACTATGGTAAAGGTGGCGGTGTTCAGCAGTATTACGCTTCTTCTTTTGTCGGATACTTTCCTGCCGATGAGCCAAAGTATTCCTGTATTGTAGTTATCCATAAACCAAACGTCGCAAAAGGATATTACGGTGCAGATGTTTCAGGTCCTGTATTTAAACGAATTGCTCAGAAGATTTTTACCGATGCGCCGTCAACTAATGAAATCAAAAATCTGAACACCAAAAGTCCGATTCAGGAAAAAAACTATAGCCAATACTATACAAAGGCACAGGAAAAACACGTGCTTGTTCCAAATGTAAAAGGAATGCCAGGAATGGACGCTGTTGCCTTACTTGAAAATTTACGCATTAAAGTCAATGTAATAGGTGTCGGCAAAGTCCGCAAGCAGTCAGTGCAACCCGGAACAGCCTTGTCGAAAACAACAACAATAACTCTCGAATTATCTTGATTACACTAAAAGACATACTTTATAAAGTAGCGATCGAAGCTGTTAAAGGTCCAACCGACATCAAGATCGGGAAAATCGCTTTCGACTCGAGGGATCTTGTTGATGGAGATGCTTTTGTTGCTATTCGCGGCGCTTCCGCTGATGGACATTCATTTATTGAAAAAGCCATCAAACTTGGAGCATCTGCAATTGTATGCGACACATTTCCGGATGTTTTAAATTCGTCAGTTACATATGTAAAAGTTAAAGATACAAACAGCGCGCTGGCATTTATGGCTGCCAATTTCTATGGAAACCCGTCTCGAAACCTTCAGTTGGTAGGCGTTACCGGAACAAATGGGAAAACCACGATCGCATCGCTGCTCTATCAAATGTTCAAAAAAGCTGGTTACAAAACAGGATTGATTTCAACGGTCAAAATTCTCGTCGACGAAACCGAGCACAAAGCAACACATACCACTCCCGATCCGATCAAAATCAACTATTATCTCTCGCAGATGAATACTGCCGGAGTTGAATTTTGCTTTATGGAGGTAAGTTCACACGGAATCCACCAAAAACGCACACAGGCTTTAGAGTTTGCCGGTGGAATTTTCACAAATCTGACGCATGACCATCTCGACTACCACGAAACGTTTGCAGAATACCGAGATGTTAAAAAGATGTTCTTCGACAATTTGCCAAAGTCTGCTTTTGCGCTGACAAACATCGATGATAAGAATGGACTTGTCATGCTTCAAAATACCAAAGCACGCAAGCTCACTTATGCGCTTCAGACTTACGCCGATTACAAAGCGCAGATTCTTGAAAACCAACTTGGAGGTTTGTTGCTGAAGATCAATGACAATGAAGTGTGGACGCGGCTGATCGGAACATTTAACGCATATAATTTACTGGCAGTTTACGCTGCGGCAATAGAACTCGGACTTGAAAATCTCGAAGTGCTTCGCGTGCTTTCAGAGCTGGAAAGCGTTTCCGGAAGATTCCAGTTTATAGTATCACCTACAAAAGTCACTGCAATTGTCGATTATGCGCACACGCCTGATGCACTCGAAAATGTATTAAAAACCATTGCTGACATCCGCACTAAAAACGAACAGGTTATTACAATTGTTGGTTGTGGCGGCGATCGCGATCGTGCAAAACGTCCGGTCATGGCAAACATCGCATCGTCAATGAGCGATAAATTGATATTAACATCCGATAATCCACGCAGTGAAGATCCACTAGATATCATTGCCGAAATGGAGCAAGGAGTAGAAGTACAAAATCAGCGTAAAACAATCGCCATCAGCGACAGAAAACAGGCGATCAAGCTGGCTTGTCAGTTGGCTCGTCCGAACGACATTATCCTGATTGCAGGCAAAGGGCATGAGACATATCAGGAAATCAATGGCGTCCGATATGATTTCGACGATATGCAGACAGTAAAAGAACTATTGAGCCAACTCAACAAATAACTTATATGCTCTACTACTTTTTCGAATATCTTGATCAAACTCTTGACGTACCGGGCACGGGGGTTTTTCAGTATATAACATTCCGATCAGGGTTGGCAGTGTTGCTTTCACTAATGATCTCAACTGTTTATGGTAAGCGAATCATCAACTTTTTAAGAACGCAGCAAGTTGGCGAGACGGTGCGTGAGCTTGGACTTGAAGGTCAGACACAAAAAGCGGGAACGCCAACAATGGGCGGACTTATCATAATAATCGCAACATTAATCCCTGTAATCCTGCTCGCTAAACTGAACAACATTTACATTGTCTTGCTTATCGTTACTACACTTTGGATGGGCACGATCGGCTTCATTGACGATTATATCAAGATCTTTAAAAAAGACAAACAAGGCTTAAAAGGAATCTTTAAAGTTTTCGGGCAAGTTGGCTTGGGACTAATAGTAGGTTCGGTGCTTTACTTCAATCCGGGAGTTACTGTTCGTCAGGATCCTGTTGGTTCGCCGATAGATTTCAACCAGACAGAGACGCAGATCCGTCAGGCACCTCTTGAGAAAAAATCAACTACAACAACGATTCCCTTTGTAAAGGATAATGAGCTTGAATACGCCAAATTAATCGCATGGGCTGGCGATGATTACCAGGATTACGCGTGGCTGGTGTTCATCCCAATAGTAATTTTTATAATCACCGCAGTTTCAAATGGAGCAAATCTAACTGACGGTATCGACGGACTCGCAGCCGGAACTTCCGCAATCTCAGTCGTCGCACTCGGGATTTTCACCTTCGTATCAGGTAACGTCATTTTCTCGACTTACCTCGATATCATGTACATCCCGAACTCCGGTGAAATGACCGTCTTTATTGCTGCCTTCACTGGGGCGCTGATCGGATTTCTCTGGTATAACTCGTTTCCTGCACAGGTTTTTATGGGCGATACGGGAAGTTTAACGATCGGCGGAATTATAGCTGTTTTAGCAATTTCAGTTAGAAAAGAACTTTTGATCCCACTTTTCAGCGGAGTTTTCTTGATGGAAAATCTCTCAGTTGTCTTGCAGGTAGCATATTTTAAATACACAAGAAGAAGATACGGCGAAGGCCGGCGGATTTTCCTGATGGCGCCGCTTCATCATCATTATCAGAAAAAAGGTTACCACGAAAGCAAGATCGTCACGCGCTTTTGGATCATCGGAATATTGCTGGCGATCTTATCAATCGTAACCCTAAAACTGAGGTAGTGAAAAGACTTGTCATCTTAGGTGGAGGCGAAAGCGGCATCGGAACTGCGATTCTTGGCAAAAAGCAAGGATATGATGTTTTCGTATCCGACTTCGGCAAAATCAAAGACAATTATAAGGAAGTTCTTTTACTTAATGAAATAGAATGGGAGCAGGAACAGCACACTGAAAAGCTTGTCCTCAATGCTGATGTGGTAATGAAAAGCCCGGGCATTCCGGATAAAGCACCAATCGTACAAAAGCTTCTGCAAAAGAAAATTCCTGTAATCTCTGAAATAGAATTTGCAATCCAATTTACCACTGCAAAAACAATCGGAATTACAGGAAGCAACGGAAAAACGACAACAACGCTCCTGACATATCATCTGCTTAAATCAGGGGGATTAAATGTCGCTCTGGGCGGAAACATCGGAAAGAGCTTTGCCTGGCAAGTCGCCGAAGAAGATTTCGATTATTACGTCCTTGAGCTTTCAAGCTTTCAACTTGACGGAACCATAAATTACAGGCCCGATATCGCGATCATCACAAACCTGAGCCCCGATCATCTCGACAGATACGATTACAAATATGAAAACTATATAGAAGCAAAATTTAGGATTACCAAAAACCAGACAGAAAACGATTACCTGATCTACGACGGCTCAGACCCGGAGATCATGAAATGGCTGCAAAACAACAAAACCAAAGCAAAACAAATTCCCTTATCGCTTACCCAAACCTATAGCGAAGGAGCATACCTAAACCAAAACAACCAAATGGAAATTAACATCAATCACGAAGAATTTATCATGGAAACCGAATACATCGCACTCGAGGGCAAACACAACCTCAAGAATGCAATGGCGGCGACCTCGGTGGCAAAGCTCCTCAATATCAGGAAAGCCTCGATTCGGGAAAGTCTTTCGAATTTTCAGGGCGCCGAACACCGCCTTGAAAAGGTGCTTAAGATCCAGAATGTACAATATATCAATGATTCAAAAGCTACAAACGTCAACGCTACCTTTTTTGCCCTCGATAGCCTTAACTCGCCCACAGTATGGATTGTGGGCGGTGTCGACAAAGGAAACGATTACAGCGAACTAATGCCTCTGGTACGCGAAAAAGTAAAAGCCATCGTATGCCTTGGAGTCGATAACAAGAAAATAATCGACGCCTTCG
>DASWND010000019.1:0-7870 GCA_036399435.1 Flavobacterium sp. | reverse complement strand
GAAGATTTTCAAAAAGTAGCATACATATATAAAAACCAAGAAGCAGTTTCTCATATTTTCCGCGTTGGAACAGGTCTCGACAGCCAGATTCTCGGTGACTTTGAAATCATCAGCCAGATCAAAAGCAGTTTTACCGAAGCTAAATCAATCGGCGTAGCCAATGCTTTTATGGAACGTTTGGTTAACTCTGTCATCCAGGCAAGCAAACGAATCAAAACTGAAACCGGAATAAGCTCAGGAGCAACTTCTGTTTCTTTCGCGTCAGTCCAGTTCATCCTTCGCAATGTTGAAGACATTAAAAACAAGAACATTTTATTATTCGGAACCGGGAAAATCGGCAGAAATACCTGCGAGAATCTTGTCAAACATACCAAAAACGATCACATCACGCTGATCAACCGCACAAAAGGCAAAGCCGAAAAAATCGCAGGAAAGTTCAACCTGATCGTTAAAGATTACGCCGACCTTCAACTTGAAATCCAAAAAGCTGATGTTCTTGTTGTCGCAACCGGAGCTCACAACCCGACGGTCGATGCAGCTATTTTAAACCTAAAAAAGCCAATCCTGATCCTTGATCTTTCAATTCCGAAGAATGTTAACGAAGACGTCAGAAACATTGAAGGCGTGACGCTTGTTCACCTTGACGACCTTTCGCAAATGACCGACGAAACACTGGAAAAGCGAAAAGGACATCTTCCGGCGGCCGAAGCAATCATTGATGAGGTAAAAGAAGAATTTAAAACGTGGGTAAAAGCCAGAAAGTTTGCACCGACAATTCATGCTTTAAAAGCAAAGCTGAACACGATCAAAACTTCTGAACTCAACTTCCAGCGGAAAAAGCTTTCAAATTTCGATGAAGAGCAAGCTGAAATCATCAGCTCACGCATCATCCAAAAGATCACGACACATTTCGCCAATCATTTGAAAGACGACAACACAATGGTCGATCAAAGCATTGAATGGATCGAAAAGATTTTCCAAATCGAAGCGGCGGCTAATGAATAAGATCATCCGAATAGGAACCCGCGACAGCGAACTCGCACTTTGGCAGGCGCATACAGTCGAAAAAAAGCTCAACGATTTAGGTTATCAAACCAAAGTTATTGCAACAAAATCGGCTGGTGATATCATCCTCGACAAGCCGCTTTACGAATTCGGTATCACGGGAATTTTCACAAAAACGCTTGATATTGCCATGATCAGCGGAAATATCGATATTGCGGTTCATTCGATGAAAGACGTTCCGACAGCACTTCCAAAGGGAATTGTTCAGGCAGCAGTGCTTCATCGCGAGTCGCCGCTGGATATTCTTGTCCATAAAGGCAAGATCGATTTCACAGAAACTAATACAATTGCAACCGGAAGCCTTCGTCGTCAGGCGCAGTGGCTTCACCGTTATCCGCATCATGAGATTGTGGATCTGCGCGGAAACGTTAATACACGTCTGCAAAAACTAAAAGATAACGATTGGGACGGAGCCGTTTTTGCCGCTGCCGGACTCGATCGGATAAATTTAACACCGGAAAATCACATCGATTTGGACTGGATGATTCCGGCGCCGGCACAAGGCGCAATGGTAGTCGCCGCGATGGAACATGATGATTTTTGCCGTGAAGCTGTTGCGAAATTGAACCACTTCGAAAGTGAGATCTGCACACACATTGAACGCAGGTTTTTACGCACGCTCGAAGGCGGTTGTACTGCGCCAATTGGTGCGTTAGCAACTATTATTGACAACCAAATCAGGTTTGAAGGCGCGTTATTTTCGCTCGACGGAAAGGATCGCATTCATATAGAAAAAGTCGCTGAACTTACCGAATATAAAACGTTAGGCGAGGCGTGTGGGAAAGAAATATTAGAAAACGGAGGGGAATTGGTGATGGAGAAGATTCGCGTCGACTTGGAAAAAAATTAGGAGCTGAACATTTCGTTCCGCAACAACTTTGGTCCTGCTTTTCGCTCTATCTTTTTATATGGCCAGACATAAGAGTGGTCGCCCGAGCGCAGTTGCGGGCCAAATAAAAAGGATGCCGCTTCAATCAGGGCTATTATTAAACATCAGATGCACGAACAGCCACAGATAGTATCCACAAAAAAGCTGCTTCCCAATCAGAAGCAATTTTTATTGAACGCCGGATTATCTGTGATCGAAGCGGATTTCATTAAAGTTCAATACAAAGACGTTCTTATTTCTACTGACGCTGATTATGTAATTTTCACAAGCAGCAACGCAGTAAAAGCCATTTTGAAAAGTGCGGATTTTCCAAAACTACAGCAAATGCCATGTTTCTGTGTTGGAGAAAAAACGAAAAATTTACTAGGACAAAATGGATTCGATGTGCTTGCATCTGCCGATAATGCTGAAGTTCTTGTAGATAAGTTCAAAGCCCATAGCGACAAAAAGTTCTTGTTGCTTTCCGGAAATCTACGACTTGAAACTATTCCGCGTGCATTGCAAGAGGCAAATATCAATTATGAGGAAGTTGAGGTTTATTCAACAACAAAAACTCCGATCAAGATCAAAAGCAAACCAAACGGAATCTTGTTTTTTAGCCCGTCAGCAGTTGAAAGTTATCTTGAACTAAATAAAATCAACAATGCAATATGCTTCTGCATCGGAAACACAACAGCAAAAGCGGTAAACGGACTTACGGAAAATATAGTAGTAGCCAATCAGCCCTCAGTCGAAAACGTAATTGTTCAGTCGATAAAACATTTTAAACAAGCTTCACCTTTTGTGAGCGATACCAAACAAACATGATCAAAAACGACCTTTTTTTAAAAGCTTTACGAGGAGAAACTGTAGAACGTCCGCCGGTTTGGATGATGCGTCAGGCGGGAAGATATCTTCCTGAATTTATCGAACTTCGCAATAAATATGATTTCTTTACACGTTGCCGAACACCGGAAATTGCTTCGGAAATCACTGTTCAGCCAATCCGCAGGATTGCTCCTGATGCGGCCATTTTGTTTTCAGACATTCTTGTAGTTCCGCAAGCAATGGGAATAGAAGTTTTGATGAAAGAAAGCGTAGGGCCATTTCTTCCAAACCCAATCCGCACCATTCAGGATGTAGAAAATGTCGTCGTTCCCGACATTGACGAGACATTAGGCTATGTGATGGACGCTATTAAATTGACCAAAGAAATGCTAAATGATGAGGTTCCGCTTATCGGTTTTGCAGGTTCACCGTGGACGATCTTCTGTTACGCAGTCGAAGGGAAAGGCTCCAAAAGTTTCGACGCGGCAAAAGGTTTCTGTTTCACGCATCCCGAAGCTGCGCATGTACTTCTTCAAAAAATTACCGATACAACAATCGCATATCTTAGACGAAAAGTAGAATCCGGAGTTGATGCTGTACAGATTTTCGATAGCTGGGGCGGAATGTTGTCACCTGTGGATTACGAAGAATTCTCGTGGAAATACATCAACCAGATCGTTGAAGCGCTTGCACCAAAAACACATGTCATTGTCTTCGGAAAAGGCTGCTGGTTTGCACTCGATAAAATGGGTAAAAGCAAGGCTTCAGCACTCGGCGTAGACTGGACATGTTCACCACGCAACGCAAGATATTTATCAGGAGGAAACATTACCTTACAAGGGAATTTTGATCCATCAAGGTTATTATCGCCGATTCCGACAATCAAAAAGATGGTCCATCAAATGATCGACGAGTTCGGAAAAGACAAATACATCGTAAATCTTGGCCACGGTATTCTGCCAAACATTCCTGTTGATCACGCGAAGGCATTTATTGACGCGGTTAAAGAATATAAATCTTAATCATGGAAAAATCTTTTTTAACAAAAATTCTTTCAATATTTTCACGGACATCTTATACCATCTCGCCTGAGAGCTTTAAAGAACAACTTTCTGACGTTACTTCTGATTCGCTTAAGTCAATAAGCATTCGAAATCCAATGAGCAGTTTTGATTCTCCTGCCACAAGGATTAGATATGAGGCAAATCAGATAAAAAAAATTACTGCAGTTGATAAAAACACGCAGCGCGTAATGCTTGATAATTCTCCAGCCCTGGAAGTCCGGATTACACTTGATAATGGAAAACGGCACATCTTTTATTTTGATACCTTATTCATAGAACAAGGTTTCCTGATTGGTGAGAAATCAAGATTGATGCATCTTCGAGGAAAAGTTCCAATTGCAGGCATTACTAAAGTTGAAATACAGAATGGAGGCAAGCGATACAAGTACGACAGATAGTTTTATCGTGTTGAGGATCTGGAGAAAAGACTTGAGTCAAAATTTACGATATGGCAGAGCATCTAAAAGATAAGTTCTACGCATACATTCTGAATCTTCAGGATTCAATTGTTGAAGCGCTCGAAAAAACCGACGGTAAAGCAAAGTTTCGCGAAGATCTATGGAATCGCCCTGAAGGCGGCGGCGGACGAACGCGTGTCATTGAAAATGGAGAAGTTATCGAAAAAGGCGGCGTTAATATTTCAGATGTTCACGGAGCGCTTCCTGAAGCCATGCAAAAAATGTTCGGAGTAGGCGAGGCAGATTTTTACGCCTGCGGATTAAGCCTGGTTATTCATCCAAAAAGCCCAATGATTCCAACTGTTCATGCAAACTGGCGATATTTCGAAATGTATGACGAGGCCGGAAACATAATCCAGCAATGGTTTGGCGGCGGACAGGATTTAACGCCATATTACCTATTCGACGAAGATGCTCAACATTTTCACCAAACCTGCAAAACCGCCTGCGATAAACACAACGCCGAATTCTATGCAAAATTCAAACAGCAGTGCGACGATTACTTTTATAACGGACACCGACATGAAACACGTGGAATCGGCGGACTCTTCTTCGATTATTGCAAAGCAGAATACGGAATGACACTTGAAAACTGGTTCAATTTTGTGACCGACGTCGGGAATAGTTTTGTTGAAGCTTATATTCCAATTATAGAACGACGAAAAGATCTACCATATACAGAAGAACAAAAAACATGGCAGGAAATCCGCCGTGGCCGCTACGTCGAATTCAACCTTGTACATGACAAAGGAACGCTCTTCGGCCTAAAAACCAACGGACGCATCGAAAGCATTCTTATGAGCCTGCCACCACGAGCGCAATGGGTTTATGATCATCGCGTAGAAGACGGAAGCGAAGAGGATAGATTGCTGGATGTTTTAAAGGCTCCACGAATCTGGGTTTAGCTGCATAGCAGCGTAATATCTATAGCAAAGAGATAATCTAAAAACTAGCTGCATAGCAGCGGCATGTTTATAGGAAGAAAAAATATTTGACAAAACAGCTGCGTAGCTGCGACATAAAGTAACGTCGGTACAAATTATGGCGAACACATATACACAAATTTACATTCATATTGTCTTTGCAGTCAAAGGACGCCAAAACCTAATACACCGAAGCGTACAAGATGAATTATACAAATACATCACAGGAATAATCACCAATAAAGGGCAAAAATTGATTGCCATTAACGGCATGCAAGATCACATCCATATTCTGATCGGTCTCAAAGCCGACAAACCGTTATCCGATATTGTTCGGGATATTAAAGCTAACTCATCAAGATTTATCAACGAAAAAGGATGGATGTCAGAGAGATTCGAATGGCAAACTGGGTTCGGCGCGTTCAGCATTGGCAGGACCGAGCTTTCTTCAGTTATAAATTATATTGAGAACCAGGAAAAGCATCATCAAAAAATCAAATTTAAAAATGAATACGTCGGGATGTTAGAGCAATCTGCAATTGAATTTGACATGAAATATATATTTGATGACGTAGGAGATGCCGCTCCTACGGAGCTCCCGACATAGCGGCTGTTTTGTTGCTATAGATATGTCGCTCCTACGGAGCTCCCGCATAACAAATTTGAATCATATTATAAATATGTCGCTCCTACGGAGCTCCCAAAACCCAAAACCCAAAAAATGTTCAACCGCAACCGCCGCCTCCGCACTAACGAATCAATCCGCGCCCTTGTCCGCGAAACCACAATATCTCCGTCAGATTTCATGCTGCCAATGTTCGTCACAGAAGGCAAAGACGTAAAAGTCGCTATTCCGTCAATGCCCGGAATTTACCGTCATTCACTCGATAACACAATTAAAGAAGTCAAAGAGGCATGGCAACTCGGCATCAAAGCCGTCAACATCTACGTAAAAGTTAGCGAAAACCTCAAAGACAACACCGGCAAAGAGGCCTGGAATAAAGACGGCCTCATGCAGCAAACAATCCGCGCAATAAAAGACGCCGTTCCCGAGATGATCGTCATGCCTGATGTTGCGCTTGATCCGTACTCAATTTATGGCCACGACGGAATCATTGAACGTGGCCAGATCATCAACGACGCAACTGTTGATGCGCTTACATTAATGAGCCTCAGCCACGCCGAAGCCGGTGCCGATTTTGTTGCGCCTTCCGACATGATGGACGGCCGCGTGTTTGCAATCCGGAAAGCACTCGAAGAAAACGGCTACCATAATGTCGGAATCATGAGCTATAGCGCGAAATATGCTTCGGCGTTTTATGGGCCGTTTCGCGACGCGCTCGATTCTGCGCCTGTTGATATGAGCGACATCCCAAAAGATAAAAAGACATACCAGATGGACTATGCAAACCGAATCGAAGCTATAAAGGAAACGCTCGACGACGTTGCCGAAGGCGCTGATATCGTCATGGTAAAACCCGGAATGGCTTACCTCGATATTGTGCGTGAAGTCAAAAATGCTGTCAATGTTCCGGTTGCCGTTTATCAGGTTTCGGGCGAATATGCAATGGTAAAAGCCGCTTCCGAACGAGGCTGGCTCGACCACGATCGCATCATGATCGAACAATTACATTGCATCAAGCGCGCTGGCGCCAACATTATTTCGACCTATTTTGCAAAAGAAGCCGCAGCGCTTTTGAATAAATAATTTTTGAAGCACTTTCCTGCTGTACGCTATATCTTTTTTGCTTTGGCTACCGTCCTTTGGATGGGCTGGGGAAGGCCAGCAAAAAAGGATACCGCTGCCATCAGGGCTAAACATTTGATATGAAAATCATCATCACGTTAATAACAGGAATTCTTGTCATCTCCTGCGGTCAAAAGCAAGAAGCAAATAGTGATAATCCGTCCACCGAACTTCCCGCGCAAACACCCGAAGAACACGGCAAGATCCTCTTCGAAAGCCGCGGAAACTGCTTTGCCTGTCACAAGCCTGATCAAAACGTCATCGCGCCCTCACTTGTGGAAATCGCCAAAATCTACAAAGAAAAGAACGGAAATATGGTCGCATTCCTTCAGGGTAAAGAACAACCCATCGTCGATCCCGATCGCTTTGCGGTTATGAAAACGAATTTTAGCATAACCAAGAATATGTCCGAAGAAGAGCTCAAAGCAATTGAAGCTTATGTTTACAGCTTTCATCAGCCGGCGCAATAATTTATTATCTTTATGGAAATCAGAAGATCATGAAAACACGTATTATTGTCATCACTCTATTTCTGCTTATTTCAGTCACAGGGATTTGCCAGCAGAAGAAGTTCCATATCGGTACGAACTTTCAACTTCAGCCAAGTATTTTTGATGAGCCAACTACTGATCAAACTTCAATAACTTCTCTTCCGGCGCTGAGTAAAATAGTAGTCAATTCTGATCCGAAAATTCAAGTTGTCGAAAGCCTCAGATCCTACAACTGGACAACTGATATCAACCGTATCCAAAGCATCAAGCAGCTGTCATACGATTATAACTACGACTGCCTTGGCCGTGAAATCCTTCCCGAAATGAATGAATTTGTCCGAACCGAGGTCATCAATCAAAACTTTCCAAACAACTGATGCAAACCGCATATCTTGCAACACCTCTCGGAATTGCGGCAATAATTGG